>CAMNFC010000042.1 GCA_946536925.1 uncultured Selenomonadales bacterium
TGAAAACTTCGATGAAATTTTTTTCGGGACGATAAACCGCGTCCGTCACGCCGTCAAGATTTTTGAGTGCGACGGAAATTTTTTCGGCGTCCTCGTCGACGTAAACAACTTTGTAATCGAGCCGCTCGATTTTGAAGATGACGGGGCGCGTGCCGTCGTTGCAGCAGGCAATCATCATGTGCTCGTCGTTCGTCCAGCCGCGCATGATCGAGCCGCCCTGCAGAGCCGTGTAGACGTAGCGACTGAAACAATCCCAGGCCTCCGAACAATGCGCACCTTTGCCTTGCGTCCAAAAGGTGTCTTCTTCGCTGTAACGTTCGAAAAAATATTCTGCGCCGACTTCATAGAAAGGACACGCGCCGGATTTTGGATCCGCAAGATATTTTTCTTGAAGGTCGGGAAAAACTTTTTTGTCGATGACGGTCAGCTTGCACTTGTATTGCAAATTGCTCACTCCAAAAAATTATTTTGCTTCTTTGAGTTTGACAACAGCCACGTCGTCTTTGAAGTATGACTCGGAAAGTTCGAGGCCTTCGGGCTTGTCGATATCGGCGGGCATGTCATTGCCGAAGGGCACGATGACCCAGAACACGACGTCGATTAATTTTGAGTTGAGAGCTGCGGCGCGTGAGCCCGTTTCAATTTGAACTGTCTCAATATTTTTTCCCAGGCGTTTGGAAATTTCGGCGAGCATGGCCGTGTTGAATCCCGCGGGCGTGTTGTCAGCCAGAACAAGATCGAGCGGCGGCAGGTCGCCCGTCACACCAACTTTAATCGTGTCCGCGCCGTCAATTTTTTCAATCGCAACGGCGGGCGGCTCCTTGCCTTTGTCGACGTCGGTGATGTATTCGTTGATGAGTTTATCGAGCGTGCCGTCAGCCTTCATCGAGTTGATAGCTTTGTCCAGGTCAACTTTGAGTTGAGCGTCGTCCTTGCGCACGGCGAAGCAAAAATAATCGCTGAGTTTGTTGAGCGCGTCGTTGGGGACGATTTCAAATTTTTTGTTGTGAGCGACGAGATATTCGGCGACGGAGCGGTAAGTGCTGATGGCTTCCACGTCGCCCGCGTCCAGGCCAAGTTGCATGAGCTTGAGGTTGTCATAAAATTTCGGAAGATGCTTCGCGCCTTTGACGCCGAATTTTTCTGCGACGGTGTCGAGCGTGGAGCCCATTTTTTCTTCGTCGGTGTTCAGGCGGGTCATCATGCCGAGCTTGACTTCCGCGCCGGAAAAATTTTTGGCGGGTTTGTCGGCAATTTTTTCTCCGCCGCAACCGACCATGAGCAAAGCCGCCGCGCAGATTGCCGCTAAAATTTTTTTCATGTGAGCACCTCAATTCTTGAGCTTAAGATGAGAGATTTCGTCTTTGAAGTACGGCTCGGAAAGTTCGAGGCCTTCGGGCTTGTCGATATCGGCGGGAAAAATTTTGTCGTCGGGAACAATCGCCCAAAAGATCACGTCGATTTGATCGGCGGAAAGAGCAGCAGCTCGCGCGCCGCTGTCGACTTGGACGGTCTCGATATTTTTGTGGAGACGTTTGGCGATTTCGGCGAGCATGGCCGTGTTGAATCCCGCGGGAGAATTATCAGCCAAAACCAAATCGAGCGGAGGCAGGTCGCCCGTCACGCCGACTTTAATCGTGTCCGCGCCGTTTGTCTTGGGAATTTCAACTTTGGGCGGCTCCTTGCCCTTGTCGACGTCGGTGATGTATTCCTTGACGAGTTTTTCGAGCGTCCCGTCGGATTTCATCTCTTTGAGAGTTTTGTCGAGGTCAGATTTGAGTTGCGTGTCTTCCTTGCGGACGGCGAAGCAAAAATTATCGCAGACGCCTTTTATCCAGTCGTCGTTGACGATTTCGTATTTGTCGCCGTTGGCCAGCAGATAATCCGCCACGCATTTGTAAGTGCTGATCTCGTCGACTTTGCCCGAATCCAAACCCATTTGCATGAGGCGCATGTTGTCGAAGAAAACGGGCACGTGGTTGACGACTTTGGTGCGCGTCCTCTCCTGGATTTTGAAAAGATATTCTTCCATTTGTTTTTCGCCGGCGTTTAGGTGGCTGATCATTCCGAGCTTGATTATCGTGGCCTGCGAATCTTTTTTTTCGGTGACGGTTTCGGTGTCGGAGCCGCAACCCGCCAGCAAAAGTCCCGCCGCGCAGATCGCCGCAAAAAATTTTTTCAGTCTCAAGAGAAAATCACTTCCTTAAAGTTTTTTGCTGAACTCGATGGCCTTGCCGGTGCCGATAGCCACGCAGCTGAGCGGATCGTCGGCGAGCATGGAGGGAATGTTCGTTTCCCTGCGAATCAAATCCGGCAAACCGTAGAGCATTGAGCCACCGCCCGTCAAAAAAATTCCGCGATCCATGACGTCGGCCGCGAGTTCGGGCGGAGTTTTTTCCAAAACACTTTTGACGCACGCGACGATACTTTCCACCGAGTCGTGAAGAGCTTCGGCCACTTCGTCAGAGGTGACGGTTATATTTTTCGGCAGCCCGCTGAGGACGTCTCGCCCGCGCACGCTGATAGTTTCTTTACGAGCACCGGGGTAGGCCGCGCCCGCTTGAATTTTTATGTTCTCGGAGGTTCGCTCGCCGATCATCAGGTTGTATTCTTTTTTGATGTAAAATTCTATGTCGCTGTCGAATTTATCGCCGGCCACGCGCAAACTTTCTCCGCAAACAATTCCGCCCAAAGAAATGACCGCCACGTCGCAGGTTCCGCCGCCGATATCGACGACCATGGAGCCCATCGGCTCGGAAATGTCGATGCCCGCGCCCAGAGCCGCAGCTATCGGTTCTTCAATCAGTTCCGTGCGTTTGGAGCCTGCTTGTTCGGCCGCTTCCTGAACCGCGCGTTTTTCAACGTCATTGACGCCAGTTGGCACACAAATCATAACTTTGGGACGGAAGAGAAAAGATCGCCCGATAACTTTTTCCAGGAAGTGACGAATCATCGCCTCGGTCATCTCGTAGTTTGCAATGACTCCGTCGCGCAGCGGACGAATCGCAACGATATTTCCCGGCGTGCGACCGATCATGTCCCGCGCCTCTTGTCCTATCGCCAAAATTTTGTCGTTATCTTTGTCCACGGCCACAACCGACGGCTCGCGCAAGACGATGCCTTTTCCTTTGACGTAAACCAAAATATTTGCCGTGCCCAAATCTATTCCGACGCTCATTGACATCCCAAACAAATTGCAAAACTCCTTTCCGCCAATGCGCAAAAAATTTTTCAAAATTATTCGGGATTGTATCATGCTTTATTTTCATTTACAAGCGGCAAGGCTCGCAATAAAATTCGCGGGAAATTTATTCGGCGTCAAATAATTGCGGCGCGAAAAAATTTTTGCTATCATAAAAAAAATTTTACGGAGGGATCGACTTGGAAAAATTCATCGGCGCGAAAAAAATCCTCGAAAAGAAACGCGAATACATCATGCCCTGCCTCGGCCATTTTTATTCCGACCCGCCGCAATTCGTGCGCGGCGACATGCAATATCTTTTCGACTCAAACGGAAAAAAATATCTCGACTGCTACGCGGGCGTGAGCGTGATAAATTGCGGGCACTGCAACCCGTTCATCACCGCGCGAATGATTGAGCAGATAAAAACTCTTCAGCACGTGTGCAACATTTACTTGACGGAAAATTTTGTGAAGCTGGCCGAGCGTCTGGCCTCCGTCGCGCCGGGCGATTTGCAAAAAAGTTTTTTCTGCTCGACGGGAACCGAAGCCAACGAAGGCTCTCTTCTTCTCGCGTCGATTTATACGAAAAGTTCGGAGTTCATCGCTTTGCAAAGCGGCTTGCACGGGCGCACGAAGCTGACGATGAGCTTGACGGGAATTGGAATGTGGCGGACGGATCCAAATCCCGTCGGCGGAATAAATTTCGCGCCCAATCCTTATTGCTATCGTTGCCCGCTCGGAAAAAATCCCGCGACATGCGACCTGGCCTGCGCGGACAAAATTGAAACGATAATTCAGAGCGCGACTTCGGGCAAACCCGCCGCACTTATCGCCGAACCGATCCAAGGCAACGCGGGAATCGTCGTGCCGCCCAAAAATTATTTCAAGCGCGTGAAAGAAATTTTGGAAAAGTACGGTGCGTTGCTCATCGTCGACGAAGTTCAAACGGGTTTTGCTCGCACGGGAAAAATGTTCGCGATTGAAAATTTTGACGTGACGCCCGACATCATGAGCGTGGCAAAAGCTTTGGGCAACGGCCAACCAATCAGCGCGTTCATCGCCACGAAAAAAATCGCAGACACTTACACTCGTCCCGGCGCGTCGACTCTCGGCGGCAATCCCGTTTCTTCGACGGCGGGGCTGGCTGTGCTCGACTTCATCGCCGAAAAAAATTTAATGGCCAACGCAAAAGCTCGCGGCTCGCAACTCATGAACGGGCTGAAAACTTTGCAAAAAAAATTCCCGATCATCGGAGACGTTCGCGGCCTCGGTTTAATGGTCGGGGCAGAATTCGTTCACGCGGACAAATCGCCCGCTTTTCGTGAGCTTGACGAACTTTTGGAGGAGCTGAAAAATTTGGGCTTCATCGTCGGCAAAAACGGTGTCGGCCGAAATGTTCTGGCGTTCCAGCCGCCGCTCGTCATCACCGAAAAAGATATCGACGACGTGCTAAACGCCATCGAAATTATTTTGGAGAGCAAACATGGACGAGGATAAGAAACCAAAATCCTTCACGGAGCAAATCTCCTCCAGCTTCTTCAAAGGTTTGCTAATCGTCGTGCCGCCGGCCATAACCGTCTTCGTGGTCACGTGGCTGTTCGAGCTGACGGAAAACACAATCGGAAAATATTTGCCGGCGAAAATTCCGGGCGCGGGTCTCGTCCTCGTTCTCGTGGCAATTTGGATCGTCGGCGTCTTGAGCGGAAATTTCCTGTCGAAAAAAATTTTGGAGTTCTTCGACGGAATCATCGGAAAAATTCCCGTCGTCAAATTCATTTACAAATCCGTCAAGCAAGTTTCCAAGGCCGTCTTCGAATCGGATTCAATGTTCAAAAGCGTCGTGCTCGTGCCGTATCAAAAATCTTACGTGCTGGCGTTCCAGATGTTGACCGTGCCCGAACCGATTAAAGAAAAACTCGGCGACGATTACGTTTGCGTCTACATGCCTTGGAGCATGAACATGACGGCCGGGATGAATTTCTTCGTGAAAAAATCCGACGTGATTCGCCTGGACATGTTGCCCCAAGACGCGTTGCAATTTATTTTGACGGCGGGCACAATTTCGACGGCGGGAATTGTTCCGACAGATTTGGAGAAGCTAAAAAAATAATGGAGACTTTCACGGTTGAAGCTGTCGTTTTGAGGACGGACGATTTCGGCGACGCCAACAGAGTCGTCACGCTTTTCACAAAAGAATTCGGCAAGCTGGAGGCCAACGCTTACGGCTGTCGACGGGCGCGCTCTCCTCTTTCGGGCGCAACGCAAATGTTCAATCACATCTCCGCGGAAATCGTTCACGGCTCGAAGGTCGATACGATTCGCGAGGCTGACATCTTAAATTTTTACGACGGCTTGACAAAAAATTTGGAGCGGCTGGCCTACGCGTCGTTTTTCTTCGAGATCGTCAACCGAATGACTTTTCCTCGGCAAAAAGAAATTGAAACCTTCCGCCTGCTGAAAAAATCTTTGCCCGCACTCAACAATCGCAACCCGAAAATCGCCGCGCTAATCGGTGCGTGCCAATTTATGGAGACCAGCGGCGTCCAGCTCAACTTCAGCCGATGCGTTCGGTGCGGCACGGAAATTTTCGGCGACGCGGCAATCAGTCTGCTCGACGGCGGCGCACTTTGCATGAATTGTGTCGACGCAGCCAACGACGCCCGGCCTTATCCCGAAGCTTTGCGAAAAACTTTCGAGACGATGCTCGGCTTCGATTGGCGCGACGAGACCAAATTATTTTTTAACTCAAAGCAAATTCTTGCCGCGGAAAATTTTTTCGTCGACTACGTTCAATTCGTCTTGGGCTCCGCTTTGAAGTCCGTGCAATTCATTAAATCGCTAAAAAGTTTGCCGAACAAATAAAAAAACTTGTGCCCCGCAAAAATTTTTGCAAGACGCAAGTTTTTTTTCGTGCGATATTTTTTCACCACCTAAAATTTTTCCCGCCGTATTTGAACCACGCCGCACAAACGCCTTCGACCGAAACCATGCACGCGCCGACAGCGTGGAGCGGCTGACATTTTTTCCCGAAGAGCGGACAGGCCGTCGGATTGATGACGCCGCGCAGAACCTCGCCGCAACGACACGCAGATTTTTTTTCCACGCGGACAAGTTCAATCGGCTCAACGCGCTCAATGTCAAACGCCGCAAACTCTTCACGCATCCTCAAGCCCGACGAAAAAATTTTTCCAATCCCGCGCCACTCGGCGTCGACGACCTCGTAGACTTCCGCAAGAATTTTTTTCGCCGCAACGTTCCCTTCCGATTTGACGACGGAGCGATAATCGTTGGCAACTTCAACTTTCCCGCCGTCAATCTGCTCAAGCAAACTCGCAATCGCCATCAAAATTTCTTCCGCCTCGAAGCCGCCAATTGCACTCGGAATTTTGAAATCCTCCGCCAAAAAATTAAAGGCCTCCGCACCGACGACAACCGCCACGTGACCCGGCAAAAGAAATCCGTCGACCTTAACCGCCGCGTCGCCCAACAAAAATCTCAAAGCCGGCGGAACCAATTTTTGCGCCGACAACATAAAAAAGTTTTTTATCCCGCGAGCACGAGCCGTCAAAATCGTCGCAGCTTGAGTCGGTGCCGTCGTCTCAAATCCAACAGCCAAAAAAAGAATTTTCTTCTTCGGGTTTTCCGTCGCGAGCTTCAAACAGTCCAGCGGCGAGTAAACAATCCGAACGTCCGCGCCCAAAGCTTGAGACTCCGACAAATCCGAACGAGTGCCCGGAACTTTCAACATGTCCCCGAAAGTCGCAACGACAAACCCGCGCCGAGCATACTCAATCGCCTTGTCGATGAAGTCCTCCGTCGTCACGCAAACCGGACAGCCCGGCCCCGAAACCAATTCAACATTCGCCGGCAAAATCTGTCGAAGACCCGAACGAAAAATCGAAACCGTGTGAGTCCCGCAAACTTCCATGAACCGCAAATTCTTTTTCCCTTCAGCCAATCGTTCAATCTTTTTCACGAGCCCAAAAGTCTTCGTCATCACGCTCACTTCTTTTTCTTCACGACTTTTTTCACGACGCTCACAATCTTTTTCCCCGTGAACTTCAAATTCTTTTTCACGGCTTTGACCGCACGCTGATGATTCGTCCGAGCGAGATCAGGCACCGTGTCCTTCAAGCTCGCCTGCTTCGACCTGTTGCAATGTTTGCACAAGCACTGCAGATTGAACAGCTTGTCGCTCCCGCCGTACTTCTGCGGCACAATGTGATCGATGTCCGCGTCTGCTTTCCGAATCTTTTTTCCGCACCGCGCACAAGTGTACCAGCCGTGATTCGATTCATTTTCCGCAAACCAATCTTCGCGATATCCTGTCTTCGTCATCTCCTTTCTTTGAATCAACTTGCTTTCGGAGAGGGGAAGCAATCGGAAGCTCAACCAACCACCCGCATCCCGAAGGGTGGTTCGCCGCGAATGTCGGAAATTCCTGCTTGACACGCAAAAAAATTTTAAAAAATTTTTCGGCGAAGATTTTCGAGCAGAGCTTGGCACCCGATGAGAATATCGCGATAACTTTCGGCGTAATCGTCGGTGTACCACGGGTCGGCCACGTCGCGGTGTTCGCACGCAAAATCCATCAGCAGAAAAATTTTCCCGTCGGGGTCGCCGCCGCAAATCTCTTTCATGTCGCGAACGTTCGAACGATCCAGCCCGACGAGATAATCAAATTTTTTGTAGTCGCTCTCAAGCAAAAGTTTCGACGTGCGCCGCGTGAACGGTACGGAATTTTTTTTCAGCTCGCGAGCCGTGCCTTCGGACATCGGTGTCCCGACAGAAGGATGACAGCCCGCCGACTCAATCAAAAATTTCTCCGCCATGCCCGCCCGCCGAATCAAATTCTTCATAACGAATTCGGCCATCGGCGAACGACAAATGTTCCCGAAGCAAACGAAAATAATTTTTGTCATAAACTCATCTCCCAAAAAATTTTTGCCCGCGACCGTAAACCCAAAGTCGCTTGACAAGGAAACTTTGCAAGTTATAATTGACACAAAGTTTTGAAAGAAAGGACGTTGCCCTTATGGAAAGCGGCGGGGTTGTTGAAAAAAGTTTTTTGCGCCCGATTGACAACACGTCGGTTGTGCAACAGGTTATCGACCGTTTGACTTACGCGATGATTTATAAAGAGTTGCGACCCGGCGACAAGCTGCCAACCGAAATGGAATTGGCCGCATCCTTCGGCGTCGGCCGCAACTCAATCCGCGAGGCAATAAAAATTCTGGTCTCGTTCGGCGTGCTCGATATCCGCCGCCCCGAAGGAACGTTCGTGGCCAGCGGCTTCTCGGACAAAATGATCAACCCGCTGCTCTACGGAATCATCCTCGATCAATCCGATTCAATCGATTCGCTCAAAGAGTTGCGCGAGTGGGTCGACTTCGGAATTTTGGAGCTGGCGATGGAAAAGGCCGAGCCCGAAGATTTATTCCAACTCGAAGAACAGCTCAACAAGTTGCTGGCGGAAATCGACGGTGACGACGCTCACAAAATTTTTATCGCCGACGACCAATTCCACGAGGCAATCTCCACCGCCGCGCACAATTCACTCCTGGGACAAATCGCAAAACTCGTTCGCACCTTGACCAGCGAAATGCGAATGACGACAATCCAAAACATGATGAAGCTCGATAAACGTCAAGAGCTCAAAAACGCTCACAAAGATCTTTTCCGCATCATCGAACACAAAAACGACGACTCGGCGCGCCGCCTGCTCGTCGAAGGATATTTTTATCGCTACAACGTTTTACGCAAATGATTCGGGGGGATTGGCCATGCTGAAATTTTTTGTCGCAATGATTTTATTTTTTTTGCCGCTGACGGCCTGCGCACAAAGCGAAAATTTTTTCATCGTCGGCGACCACGGAAAACTCTCCGCCACGTTGCAAACGCCCGACAATCAAAAAAAATACCCGCTTGTCATCCTCTGTCACGGCTTCACCGGCAACAAAGAGTCTCCAATTTTGACCGCCCTCGCAAACGATTTGGAAGCCCGCGGTATCGCCTCGATTCGCTTTGACTTCAACGGCCACGGAAAAAGCGACGGCGACTTCCAAGAAATGACAATCCTCAACGAAATTTCGGACGCCAAACAAGTTTACGATTACGCGAAAAAAATGCCGCTCGTCACGAATATTTTAATCGCCGGACATTCTCAAGGCGGAGTCGTGGCCTCCATGCTTGCCGGCGAACTCGGCGCGGAAAAAATTAAAGCCGTCGTCCTGCTGGCTCCCGCTTCCGTTCTTCGCGACGATGCACTTCGAGGAAATCTTTTCGGCGTGAAATACGACCCGCTCAACCCGCCCGAATTTGTGGAAATTTTCGGCGGCCACAAAGTCGGACGCAATTACATCCTGACCGCACAAAGTCTTCCGATTTACGAGACGGCTGAAAAATTCACGGGTCCCGCGTTGATGATTCACGGCACGGCCGACCTCACCGTCCCGTACAACTGCAGCTTGACTTACAAAAAATTTTATAAGCGCGGCACGATCGTCCTGCTCGACAAAGTTGATCACGGCTTCCACGGCGAAGAAAATCGCACGGCAAAAATCGCGGCAGAATTTCTTGCCCGGCAAGTCAAATGAGCTGAGCAAAAAAATTTCGGCGGACAAATCGGCGTCCGCCGTTTTTTTTTATGTCCGTTGCAACTTTTTTATCTCGTCTTCGAGCAGATGAATCTTTTCCAAAAGTTCGGGCACTCTTTTCAAAGCCGCCTGATTTCGGAGCCAGTCGCTGTGAGATTGAATGGGAAAGCCCGCGCCGAAAAATCCTTCGGGCATGTTCTTCGAGATACCCGACCGCGCCGCGTAAACAGAATTGCCGCCGATGTTTATGTGGCCGACGGTGCCGACCTGCCCGCCGAAAGTCACGTTGTCGCCCACGGTTGTCGAGCCGCTGATTCCCGTTTGAGCCACGATTAAACAGTTCGCGCCGATTTTGCAGTTGTGGCCGATGTGAACGAGGTTATCAATCTTCGTTCCGTGCCCGATAATCGTCGAGCCCATGGCCGCCCGATCAATTCCAACGTGCGCGCCGACCTCCACGTCGTCTTCGATGATGACGTTGCCGACCTGCGGAACTTTTGTGTGGACGCCGTCCTTTGTCGTGAAGCCAAAACCGTCCGAGCCGATGACCGCCGAAGAATGAATCACACAGCGCGAACCGATTTTGCAAAACTCGCGGACGGTCGCAGACGAATAAACAATCGTGTCTGAACCAATCATCGCGTGCCGGCCGATGTAAACGTGAGGATAAATTATCGCGCCGCGTTCAATCCGTGCTCCGTCGTCAATGACAGCAAAAGGCATGACCGAAGCTTCGGACGAAATTTTTGCGTCGCGCCCGATGTGAGCTTTGTCGCTTATGCCGACGGGAATTTTT
Organism: uncultured Selenomonadales bacterium; assembly: GCA_946536925.1. Taxonomy (GTDB): domain Bacteria; phylum Bacillota; class Negativicutes; order Selenomonadales; family Selenomonadaceae; genus Quinella. Next base: position 10,576 of record CAMNFC010000042.1, read on the forward strand.
ATTTTCGGCGCAAAAAGAGAGAGCAACTTCGCAAAGGCCGCCCGCGGGTCGGAAATTTTTATCGCGGGCTTCGGAAAATTTTCTGCGTCAAGAGGAATGAGCACAGCCGCCGCCGCACAGCTTTTTGCCTCGTCCAGGTGAGGAGGCACGGCGAAAATCAAATCGCCCGCCCGCGCCGCAGAGATGTTGGCCAGCCCGCTGATTTTTACGGAGCCGTCGCCCGCGAGAGTCCCGCCAATCAACTCGGCTATTTCTTGTAAAGTCTTTTCCATGTCATCGCCCGCTCATTGCATTTTTTTGATAACGTCTTGTGTCACGTCGATGCCGCCTTGGAACAAAATTTTTTGCTCGGAAGAATTGTTGATGACCACGTCCAAATTTTTCTCCCTCGAAAGTTCTTCAATCACAACGTCCATGCGACTTTTTATCTGCGAGGCGTAACCTTGATTTATGCCTTCCATTTTGCGCTGAAAATCCATTTGAAGTTTGAGAGCTTCTTCGCCTTCTTTGCCGGCGGAGGCTTGCTCAAATTTTTGCTGCTCCTCGGTGATTTTGCTTTGGGCTTCTTCCATCAACTTTTTCACGCGTGGAGCTTCCTGCATAACTTTGTTCACGTCCACGTAGCCGATTTGACCTTGGCCGCAACCGGTTATGATCAACGACGAGGCAATGAGCGCGCCCGCCGCCAACTTCTTCAAAAAATTCATTTATCAATCACTCCAATCAAAGTCGGTTCATTTCCTTAATCAATTCGTCCGTCAAGTCGCGAGCTTTTTTCCCCGGGAAAATCACTGCACCGACTTTTTCGGGCGGCTTGAGCTCAAAGTTGCGTTTGAGTTTTTTTGCGGGCTCAGGACTGCGCTTGACGAAAATTATTTCCAGCCGATGAACCGCCGCCAACATCGACGCCTTGTCCGTTATCGAATCCAAAATTTTTTTCTCCAGCTCGGAACGTTCGCGACCAACATCGTTTAGCTCGGATAAAAGTTCCCGCCGCCGATTCTGCCGATTTTCCATCTCGCGCAAAGAATCTTCCATGAGCTGTTTGTTGCGCTCCGTCACGTCCGATTTTTTCTTCTGCGATTGAGCTTCGACTTGAGCCCGCAACCGCTCGTATTCGGCTTTGAGTTTTTTTTCGTCCGCTGCCACGGAATCGTTCGCGTACTGCTCGATTTCCGCCTTCCACTTTTCCAGCAAGGCCAACTGCGCTTTGTTCCGCTCAAATTCAACCTCGTCCAAACGCTTGAGCAACTCGTTGACTTTTTCCGGCGGCAAATGCAAATTGTCGGCGTTCTGAAGCTTGAGCTTGATGTTTAAATTCTCGTTGAGGAATTCGTCGACGATTTTGTCGCGCTCGGCGATGTATTTCGGCTCGGATTTTTTTCGATAGTCTTCAGCCGCCGCCTTCTTGCGACTTTCAAGCTCCGCCAACTGACTTATCACCAGCTGCGCGTTTTTTTGCCAGGCCGCCTCGTCGAAAACTTCTTCGTTCGTTTCGGGCGGTTCGGGCTTGGGCAATTCGACAACTCTCATCGCCTCGTCCAGCTCCAAACGCAAACGCAATTCCCTCCCGCGCAATTCGTCGAGAAGTTCGCCTTGAGTGTGCGCCGCCTGAATTTTTTCAATGTCGATTATCCCGACGCCGCGAGCCTCGACAGGCTGTTCAATTTTTTTTTCGACAGGCTCGGCAGGCTTTTCGGGCGTTTCGTAAAGATAGAGACCGACGCCGAGTAATGCCAGAATGCCGGCCGCGACCGCCCAAATTTTCAAGCCCGCCGCCTCCTAACAAAAAAGCGATTAGCGAAAAGTGGCCAGCGATTAGAAAAAATTTTCGCCCTAACCACTAACCGCTAACCGCTAATCACTGATTATTTCTTTCCAAGCTCCGTGATGACTTCCGCAGTTATGTCTTGCCCGCCGTAAACAACAGCCGATTTGTGGATGACGACAGCCAAACCTTTTTTGTCGGCAACTTTTTTGATAGCGGCGTCAACTGCATTTTCAATCGGATCCAACAGCTCTTGTTGCTTTTGAGCCAGCCGCTCTTGACATTGCATGTAATAATCGGCTTTCTCTTGATCGTTCATGCCCGCGGATTTCTCGTCGAATTCTTTTTTCACTTCGGCCAAAGCAGCTTCCATTTTCCCCTGAAAATTTTGTGCGTCGGGGTGAGCCGCCATCACTTGCTGATAATCTATCACGCCCACGCTCGACGAGCTGGCCGCCGAGGCGATGTTGCCCGTTTGAGTCAAAGCGATTGCGACAACCGAGCCGATGAAAATCATCGCGATTAAAATGCTGACGATTCGGACTTGTTTCTTCTCCAATTTTATCATTGCACAACTCTCCTTAAATTTTGACGCCGCCGATTATATCAAACGGTTTCGCCCATTGCAAATTAAAAATTCTTTCGAGCAAGACGGTGCCCGCGCCCAAATTCCCGCCATAAAATTTCTCCCTCCGCTCAAAAAATTTCTTGCGCGTATCTTACCAGATAAATTTCAGACTTTCAAGCCGCTGAAAAAATTTTTGCGAAGGATAAAGTTTTTTGATATATTGTACGAAATTTTTTGTGGAGGTGTTTTCCATGAGACTGAAGAAAAAAATTTTGTCGGCAGCAACCGCGGCGGTCGTCTCCGTCCCGCTGATTTTGGGTGCGCCGCCCGCAGCAGAAGCAATCGACCTGGGAAAAATCGGTTCAATCGCCGAGGTCATCATTTCGGGCGAACAGGCCAAAACTCAAATGCGAGCCGCAATCAAACAACTCAACGAGACAAAGGCCGGACAAGACGCAGTTTTTCAAAACACCGTAAAAGATGCCGGCGTTGACAACAACCCGATTTATACCCAGCGTCTCGACCGAATCATGGCAAACTTGACAAAGGGCGTGGCGGCCGTCGACCCGACGATTAACAATTTGCCGTACAAATATTTTGTCGCCGCCGACGATTCGCTCAACGCCTTCTGCACGGTGGGTCACGTCATGGCTGTCAATCGCGGCACGTTCAATATTTTGGCGACGGAAGATGAAATCGCGGCGGTCGTCGGTCACGAGATGGGTCACGGCCAAAAAAATCATTCCGTAAAAAGTTGTGAAAAAAAAGTCGATCAACAAGTCGCGGCCGGCCTGCTCAATGCTGCTCTCGGCGGTGACGTGCTCACTTCCAAGCTGACGGAAATCGCCCTCAAACATCGCGGCGCACACAAAGATAAAAAATTCGAGACGGAAGCGGATCTGTTGAGCATCGATTATCTGGTTAACACGCCCTACAACATCGGAGCGACCGCAGCCGTCATGCAAAAATTCGTCGAGCTGGAAAACGGAGCAAAAAAATCTCAGCTGCAAGTCCTCTTCAATCCTTCCGATCACCCCGGCAGCGACAAACGCCGCGACGCTTGCGCAAAAAAAGTTTCCGAGTACAGCGGCAACCACGCAACCGCTAAGGACGGAGTCGTCAGCGTAAACAAAAAAGTTTTCGTGAAACCCGCCGCCGCCGGAAATTTGTCAGCCGCCGGTCGCTCCTATTTCGTCCTGGGAAATCTGGCGCGCGCCTATCACAACGGAGAAAATAAAAAGCCCGCCACAGTTCAAAACGGAACGGTCATGCTGGGTAACCAACCGATCATCACGCCCGTTGAAGGCGACGAAGACGCGCAAACTTTGGCAGACAGATTGAATTCTATCAAATAAAAAATTTATCCCCGCCGCTCAGACGAGTGACGAGGATTTTTTTTTTTGCGTTGAAAAAATTATTGGCGCGTGAAAGTTTTGTCGGCAATTTCGCCGATTCCGCCGGGAACACCCAAACTTTTGCCGTCGCGGAAAAATTCGACGCCGCCCGCGTTGCCCAAGCGGAACGTGATATTTTCTTTGCCTTCCCACGAAAGATTTTGGCCGCCTTCAAAGACACCTTCTTGAACAACTTCGCCGTCGACCGTGACCAAAATCCAGCAGCGATCATTGAAACGCGCTTGAATGACAAATTTGTCGCTCGGCGCGGGCGGCTCGGGATTTGCGTTGGCCACGGGCGTCGGATCAGGAGTCGGCGCGGGCGCGGGTTGAGCTTGCTGTTGAGGAGGATTGATTGCCGCGACGTCACCGCCCGAAGACGAAAGCCACGACCAAAGACCGCCCGCAATCGCCGCGATCAAAACGACGGCCGCCACGATCAAAAAACTCGACGGATGACGACTTTCCTCTTGGACGGAAAAGCCGACGGATTTTTTTTCGGGCTTGGAAATTTTTTCGGGCTCGATTTTTTTTTCGTCGGAAGAATTTTCTTCGACAAGGGGAGTGTTGGCTGCTTCTTCCGCTTCGAGCTCGGCCATGTCCGTCGCAAATTCTTTGGCGATTGCCTCGACGTCCATTTCCAAAAACTTTGCGTAATTTTTGATGAAACCCTTGGTGTAAATTTTCCCCGGCAGTTTGTCGTATTCGCCGTTCTCTATGGCTTCTATGTAAAGAGCGCGGATGCTTGTGCCCTGTTCGATGTCGCTGATGGATAAATTCTGTCGCTCGCGCTCTTGGCGAAGCGTATAACCTACCATGTGAAACATCTCCTTTCGTGGGCATTATAAACGACTGATTTTTAAAATACAAGACTTTATTTTTTCGTCAGGCGCGCGACGCAAGATTTGAATTCCGCCAAAATTTTTTCTTCGTCCAAAGTTTTGAGCTCGCGACCTTCCATCAAAATTTTCCCGTCGACGATGACGGTATCGGCCGCCGAAGATTGAGCAGAATAAACTAAAAGTGACGCGGGATTAAAATTCGGCTGCCACTCGACGGAGCTCATGTCCCAAAGAACGATGTCCGCCTTGCAACCGACTTCGAGCCGCCCAACATTTTTCAGGCCGAGAGCCTTCGCGCCGTTTTCCGCAGCCATTTGAATTGCTTGAGCCGCGGGAATTGCTTTGGGGTCGAGCGTCGAAACTTTTGCCAAGAGAGCCGCCAGCCGCATTTCCTCCAACATGTCGAGATTATTGTTGCTGGCCGCGCCGTCGGTTCCGAGAGCGACCGTCACGCCCGCCGATAAAAGTTTGGCCGCGGGACAAATGCCGCTCGCCAATTTCATGTTGGAGCCTGGGTTGTGCGCCACGCGAATTTTTTTCGCCTTAATGATTTCAATTTCCTCGTCGCTGAGGTAGACGCAGTGAGCCGCCAAAGTTCCAAGCTCAAACAGCCCCGTCTCGTTGACGACTTCAAACGGACGCTTGCCAAAATTTTTCAGGCAGTCGTCGATTTCGGTTTGCGTCTCGTTCATGTGCATGTGAATTTCCGCGCCGAGTTTTTCGGCCGCCGCCGCAACTTTTTTGAGATATTCGGGCGGACAAGTGTAAATCGCGTGAGGCCCGAACATGATTGTGATTCTTCCGTCCGCCGCGCCGTGAAAATTTTTGTACAGCTCGATGTTGCTCGCCAATTTTTTTTCGCCGTTGACAAAACTGATGAGCCCTTGACTCAAACTCCCGCGCAAACCCGATTCGTCGACGACTTTGGCGACTTCGTCCATCCACGGGCCGTACATGTCGGCAAAAGCAGTCGTCCCGCCGCGAATCATTTCGACCGCAGCAACCGCCGCTCCCCAATAAAGATCTTCGCGCGTCATCTTGTCTTCAATCGGCCAGATATCTTTTTGCAACCAGTCGAGCAAATTTTTGTCGTCGGAAAAACTTCGCAGCAAAGTCATCGAGGCGTGAGTGTGCGCGTTGACCAGCCCCGGCGTCGCAAATTTATTCCGCCCGTCGATAATTTTTTCGCCGTCAACGGAGCCGTGAGTTATCTTGGAAATTTTATCGCCGCTGACAAAAATGTTGGCAGTCTCCACCGCGCCCGAAGCCGTAAAAATTTTCGCGCCGCCGATAACAAAATTTTTTTCCATGTTCATTCCTCGTATAATCAAAGTAGTAGTTATTAGCGTCCCTCTCCAAGGACGTG
>CAMNFC010000043.1 GCA_946536925.1 uncultured Selenomonadales bacterium
AAAGTAAATCCGCAACTTTTGAAATACATAAGTTCTATTAAACCTTCGGTGGAATATAATGATTAAAAACGATATCAACCTGCAAAAAATTAAAAACGCAATCGACGAGTGCAAGACAATCAAGTTGACGGGCAAAGTCACGCAAGTCGTCGGACTGGTCATCGAGACGCAAGGGCCGCCCGTTAGCGTGGGTGAACTTTGTTACATCTCGTCGAAATTTCCGAACACGCCGCCCATTCCCGCAGAGGTCGTCGGTTTCCGCGAAGGTTTCGTCATGCTCATGCCGATTGGTGAAATGCAAGGCGTCGGGCCGGGTTGCGAAGTTGTCGCCGCCCAAAAAACTCTTCAAGTAAAAGTCGGCGAAGAACTTTTGGGACGCGTGCTCGACGGGCTGGGAAATCCGATGGACGGCAAAGGCCCGATTCTCTCGACAATTGAATATCCTCTGCAAGCTCCGCCGCCGCATCCTTTGAAACGTCCGCGAATCCATGAAAATCTTTACGTCGGTGTGCGCGCGGTCGACGGGCTCATAACCATGGGCGACGGTCAACGTATCGGAATCATGGCGGGTTCGGGCGTCGGCAAGTCAACTCTTTTGTCGATGATCGCCCGCAACACCGAGGCCGATATCAGCGTCATTGCTCTTGTCGGCGAACGCGGCCGCGAAGTTCGAGACTTTATCGAGCGCGATTTGGGCGAGGCCGGACTCAAACGCGCGGTCGTCGTCGTGGCCACGTCCGATCAACCGGCTCTCGTCCGAATCAAAGGTGCGATGACTGCCACGGCCATTGCCGAATATTTCCGCGACCAAGGCCACAAAGTTATTTTGATGATGGATTCGGTCACGCGCTTTGCCATGGCTCAACGTGAAGTCGGTTTGACAATCGGCGAGCCGCCCGCAACCAGAGGTTACACGCCGTCGGTCTTTGCGTTGTTGCCTCGGCTTTTGGAACGCGCGGGAACTTCGGACACCGGCTCAATCACGGGGATTTACACCGTCCTTGTCGACGGCGACGACATGAACGAACCTATTGCAGACGCCGTACGTTCAATCCTCGACGGGCATATAGTTTTGAGCCGTTCAATCGCCGCGCAAAATCATTTCCCCGCAATCGACGTTCTCGGAAGTGTCAGCCGCGTCATGGTCGAGGTCGTCAGCAAAGAACATCTTCAGGCCGCACAAAAAATGCGCGCGTTGATGGCCGTTTACAAAGACGCCGAAGATTTGATTCACATTGGCGCGTACGTCAAAGGCTCCAGCAAAAGAATCGACGAGGCCATAAGCAAAATCGATTCGATCAACGAATTCCTCTGCCAGGGGATTTTCGAGGTCGACACCTACGACGTCACCAAGCAAAAACTTTTGAAGATTTCGGGCAAGTGAAATGAAAAAATTTAAATTCCAACTCGAAACGCTCTTGAAAGTCACGAAGCGCAAAAAAGACGACGCCGAAATGCAATTCGCCGAGTCGTCGAGAAAACTGGAGGAGTGCCGCGCAAGGTTACAAGTTTTGCTAAAAGAAATGGCTGAAGGCCAACAAGAATTCGCGGACATGACTGGCGAAGGCAAAACCGTCACAATCGGCGTCATCATGACTTACAACGAATTTTTCAACTGGAAGCGCGACCAAATCGAAAAGCAACAGCAAATAATTTTGAAGGCGACGCAGGACAAACAGCAGAAGCTGAAAATTTTGATGCAACTGATGACTTACTTAAAAAGTATCGAGCAGCTCAAAGAAAAACGTTTGCGCGAATACAACGCGGAAGTTCTTTTCGAGGAACAAAAGTTGCTGGACGAAATCGGCTTGCAACTTTCGATGAGAAAATAGGAGGGATAAACTTTGATTGAAATTCAACCGGTCGAGCGCGTGGAGATGTCTCAGCGCATTGATCAAATTCGTCGGCGGATAGCGTCGATTGAAGAAAAAATCGGAATCAACACGGCGGACTTTCAGGCGACATTGGAACGGGAAATCGCGCGGCAAGCAAAAGTTCCTCAACCGCAAGCCGTCAGCGAAATGCAACAATTTCCCGGCGCAACTCAACCCGTCAACGAGAACGACGCGGCCAACTCCGCCAAGGTCGCTCAAGCTTTGCGCGAGGCAGAAAAAATTGAGGCCGCCAAAAATTCTTCCGTGCCGAAAAAATCCGAGCCCGCTCAAAATCATTTGCCGGGAAGAATTTCTCCGCAGACGCCGCCGAAAATTGATCGCGTGGAAGTTCCCGACACCGAGCTTCAAATTCCCGAACGCGACGAAAAAAATTCCAAGGACACTTTCAGCCTGCAAACCGTGGAAGGTGCCGTTGAGTTCACCTCGACAGAAGATTTGCTTGCGCAGGCCGCTGAAATTTACGGCGTCGACCCGCGGCTGGTCAAAGCGATTGCCATTGCCGAATCCGACATGAACCAAAACGAAATTTCGGACGCGGGCGCGATCGGCGTCATGCAACTCATGCCCGAAACTGCGGCGGGTTTGGGCGTCAATCCCTACGACGAGGCGGAGAACATCGACGGCGGCACTCGCTTCCTCAAACAGATGCTCGACACTTTCGATGGGAACGTTTCTTTGGCGGTGGCTGCCTACAACGCCGGGCCGGGTGCCGTTCAAAAATACGGAGGCATTCCGCCCTATTCCGAAACTCAAAATTATGTCGGGCGCGTCATGGATTTGTTTCGCTGAGGAGGTAACGTCATGAAGAAAATTTTTTTGACTCTGTGCGCGGCTCTGATTTTGTCGGTGAATTCTTTTGCGTTGGCGCAGGAGCTGCCGTTCCTTGACAACTTCATCACGTGGACGGAAAATCGCGATCGCCTCGTCGAAGAATACACCTTGCGCCACTACGGACAAATTTATCATCAAATCGTTCCGCGGGCGGTTGTGGTTCATTGGACGGCGATGGGCACTCTCGAATCCAACAGAAATTTTTTCAACGGAGAATATCGTGACGACGGCACGCTCAATGTCGCCTCGCAATTTCTTGTCGGGCGCGACGGAACCGTTTGGCGGCTCATGCCTGAAACAAATTTCGCGCGGCACATCATCGGCTACAACCACTGCGCCATCGGAATTGAAAACGTGGGCGGCTACAACAACAACGAAGATTTGACGGAGGCTCAGCTCGAAGCGAACGTTCGCCTGATAAAATATCTTCACGAAAAATATCCGACGATAAAATATGTCTTCGGTCACTATCAGCAGGTCGAAGCGCGGGTGAGCGGTCTTTACGTTGAAAAAGTTGCGGGCTACTATTCCATAAAGAGCGACCCCGGCCCGACGTTCATGCGTGGTCTTCGTGAACAGCTCGAAGGCGACGGCTTGATTTTTTTTGAGGAGTAAAAATTTTTATGACGACGGAAAATCGGCAGGCTTTGGCGGACGGTTTCCGTGACGGCACGCCGATTGGTCTTGGATATTTTGTCGTGGGCTTTTCGCTGGGCATCGTCGCAAAATACGTCGGGCTGAGTCCCCTGCAAGGTTTTGTCATCAGCCTGCTAAACAACGCGTCTGCGGGCGAGTACGCGGCCTTAACTGTCATCAAATCGGACGCGCCCTATTTTGAAATCGCGCTGCTCACGTTCATTGCCAACGCCCGCTACATTTTGATGAGCACGGTCTTGAGTCAAAAATTTTCACCCGACACTCCGTTCTATCACAGAATTTTTGTCGGCTTCGACGTGACGGACGAAATTTTCGGAATCACAATCGCTCGCGGCGGTCGCTACCTCAATCCTTTTTACAACTACGGCGCGATGTTGACGGCTCTGCCGGGTTGGTCGATTGGCACGGCTTGCGGGATCGTCGCTTGGAATTTTTTTTCCGAGGCGGCCGTCAGTGCTTTGAGCGTCGCGCTCTACGGAATGTTTTTGGCTGTGATTATCCCGCCCGCAAGAAAAGATAAAATCATCGGCGGGGCGGTCGTCGCGAGTTTTTTTCTGAGCTGGCTGGCCGAAAATTTTTTCCCCGAAATTTCCGCGGGCAATCGGACAATCGCGCTGACGATTTTGATTGCGGGTGCCGCGGCGATTTTATTTCCCGTCAAGGAGGACGACAATGACTCATGACATTTGGATTTACATTTTGGTTGCCAGCGCGGTCACATTGGCGATAAAAATTTTGCCGCTGACGTTGATTCGCGGCGAGATAAAAAACTCAACGATTCGTTCATTCCTGCATTACGTGCCGTACGTCACGCTGGCGGTCATGACTTTCCCCGCGATAATCGACGCGACGCAAACGCAAATTTCGGGCGGGCTGGCTCTCGTCGCGGGAATTTTTTCTGCGTGGTTCGGAGCGAGCCTTTTCAAAGTCGCGGTGATTTGTTGCACGGTCGTTTTCGTCGCGGAACGGTTGCTGCTTTAAAAAATTTTTCTGTCGTCCGCACGGGCGATTTTTTTTCGAGGAGTTGAAATTCATTGGCGAAGAAAAAAACAAAATACGTTTGCCAAAAGTGCGGCGCGGAATCCGTCAAGTGGCTGGGCAGGTGTCCGACGTGCGGGCAATGGAACACGCTCGTTGAGGAGGACGAAAATTTTCCCGAAGAAAAAAATTCTCACGCGCTGACGACGACCTTTGAGCTGCCGAAAAAAATTTCCGAAGTCGACATGACGGAGCTTCCTCGATTCCAAACCGGTTCGGGCGAACTGGACAGAGTTTTGGGCGGCGGGCTGATTCCCGGCTCGATAATTTTAATCGCGGGCGATCCCGGCGTCGGCAAATCGAGTTTGACGCTGGCGGTTTGCGCGAACGTTGCACGCGGCGGAAAAAAAGTTTTGTACGTGACGGGCGAGGAAAGTTCACAACAAATCCGAATGCGCGCCGATCGATTGAACGCGCTGGCCGACGAACTTTACATTTGCGCGGAAAATAATTTTGAACGAATCGTCCGCCACGTCGAAAAACTTCAGCCAGAACTTTTAATCGTCGATTCGATTCAAACAATTTATCGGTCGGCAATCGAGAGCGCGCCCGGCTCCGTCTCTCAAGTTCGCGAATGTTCGGCGGGTTTGATGCGGTTGTCGAAAAGTTTGGGCGTGACGACTTTTATCATCGGCCACGTGACAAAGGACGGAAGTTTGGCCGGGCCGAGAGTCCTTGAGCACATCGTCGACACCGTTTTATTTTTTGAGGGAGAACGCAACGCCGACTTCAGAGTTTTGCGGGCGATAAAAAATCGTTTCGGCGCGACGAGTGAAATTGGTCTCTTCGACATGCGCGACACGGGACTTGAAGACGTGCCCGACGCCTCGAAATTATTTTTGCCCGAACGCGCAGATGACATCGGCTCCGTCATCGTCCCGACAGTTGAAGGCACGCGCCCGCTTCTCGTCGAAGTTCAAGCTCTCGTCGCGCCGACTCCAATCATGCCGCCGCGCAGGACTTCAGATGCCGTCGACATAAAACGCATTCAACTTTTGCTGGCCGTTCTGGAAAAAAGATTGCACTTGAGCATCGGGCCTTGCGACGTTTACGTTAAGACGGCGGGCGGAATTAAAATCGACGAGCCGGCGACTGATTTGCCGATTGCCGTTGCTCTTGCGTCGAGTTTTGCCAACAGAAAAATTTTGCCGCAATGCGTCATCTTCGGCGAGGTCGGCTTGAGCGGCGAAGTTCGCGCGGTCAGCAAGGCTCGCCAACGCGTCGACGAATCAATCCGCATGGGCTTCACCAATATCATCTTGCCGAAGAAAAATTTTTCCGAAGTGTCGAAGGCCGCCGACAAAGCAAAAATTTTTTCCGTGAACAATTTGCGCGACGCTTTAAAAATTTCCATGCCGAGGGAGTGATAAAAATTTTTTCACAAAGATTGATTGACTTGAAGAAAAAAGTTTTGGCGGAGGCGACGGAAAATTTTTCCCGCGTGGAAGAAATTTCCGAGCTCAACACGCTGAAAGTTTTGGAGGCGATGCGTCGGCTGAAAATTTCTGACGCGCACTTCAAAACTTCGACGGGCTACGCGTACGGCGACATCGGCCGCGAAAAATTGGACGAGCTTTTTGCGGAAATTTTTTTTGCGGAAGCTGCTCTCGTTCGCACGCAATTTGTCAGCGGCACACACGCGCTGGCCACGGCTTTGTTCGGGATTCTTCGTCCCGGCGACGAGCTGATTTCTTTGACGGGCGCACCTTACGACACGCTGCAAACGGTCATCGGCCACGCGCACGAGGCAAAAGGTTCTCTCAAAGAATTCGGCGTGGACTATCGCGAACTGAATCTGGTCGACGGGAAAGTTGATCTCGCCGCGATAAAAAATTTCGTCTCGCCCAAAAGCAAGTTGGCTCTCATTCAACGTTCGAGGGGCTACTCCATGCGCGAACCGCTCACGACTTGCGACATCGAAAAAATTTGCGCGGCCGTCAAAGCCGTCAACAAAAATTGCGTGACGCTCGTGGACAACTGCTACGGCGAATTCGTCGAGACTCGCGAGCCCGTCGAAGTCGGCGCAGATTTGGCGGCCGGCAGCTTGATAAAAAATATCGGCGGCGGTTTGGCTCCCACGGGCGGCTACATCGTCGGCAAAAAAAATTTCGTCGAGCTTGCGTCGTACCGATTGACGGCACCGGGCATGGGCGACGAATTGGGCGCAACTTTGGGCACGCCGCGTCTTTTATATCAAGGATTATTTTTCGCGCCACACGTCACGGCTCAAGCACTCAAAGGCGCAATCTTCGCCGCGGGAATTTTTTCAAAGCTCGGATTCAAAACGTCTCCGCTGCCCGAAGAAATCCGCGGCGACATCATTCAGGCAATCGAACTTGGCTCGGCGGAACGCCTGATAAAATTTTGTCGCGCGATACAAAAATTTTCGCCCGTCGATTCGTTCGCGTCACCAGAACCGTGGGACATGCCCGGCTACGAAGATCAAGTCATCATGGCGGCGGGAACTTTCGTCCAGGGCGCATCGATTGAACTTTCTGCCGACGGGCCGATGAGAAAACCTTACGCGGTTTTTTTGCAGGGCGGACTGACTTTCGAGCACGCGGCAATCGGAATTTTGGCGGCGGCTCAAGAACTTTTGACTTGAAAAAAAAACAGCCTCGCTCAATGAGGCCGAAGCGCGAAATTATTTTTTCTCCGCAAAAAGCTTTTCGTAGTTTGAAATTTTAAAATCGAGCCGCTCAATCGTCTCGCGCAAATGTTCTTCCTGCTTTTGAAGTCGCGCCCGCTGTTCGATCAAAATATTTTTTCGCCGCTCGATTCCCGTGTCGGCCTGAAGGAGCGCGACGTATTCGATCAACGCTTCGATTTGCACGCCGGCCGAGCGCATGCACTTGACGAACGAGACCCACTTGCACGCTTCCTCGTCGAAGTTGCGGATTCCATTTTTGTTGCGCGGCACCGGCGGGATCAAACCGATTCGCTCGTAATATCTGAGCGTGTCCGTCGTCATCTGAAATTTTTCGCTGACTTCGCCAATCGTCATGAAAGATCACCCCGAAGAAATTTTTTCCGTTGCAAGTTTATCAGCTTAAGTCGGCTTTAAGTCAAGATTAAATCGTTTGAAAAAAATCTTTGGCGTCGACGTCCTCAAAAATTTGGGCGTCAAAAATTTTCAGCTCGTCGCGAAGATAATTTGCCAGCTCGTGAACGATTGGAAACTCCGTTGCGAAATGCCCCGCGTCCACCACGTGAATTTCATTTTCGACGGCGGCCTGAGCCTCATGATATTTTACGTCGCCCGTGACGAAAGCTTGAGCCCCGAAAAATTTTGCGCGCGGAATAAAATCTGCACCCGCGCCGCCGCACACGCCGACCTTGCCGATCAAAAAAGTTCCCGCGTCGACCAGGCGAACGTTCGGAGCGTCCAAAGATTTTTTCACGTGGCGGGCAAATTCTTCTGCGGTCATCGGCGTTTGAAGATTTCCGATTCGAGCCATGGAAAATTCTTCGTCGCCCAAAATTTTCACGTCGACGAGCCCGATTTTTTTTGCCAGCACATCGTTGACGCCGCCGGCCGCCGTGTCGAGATTCGTGTGCGCCGCGAAGAGAGCCAAATCATTTTTTATCAGCCGAGAAATTTTTTTTCCGAGCGGTAGGTCGAAGCGAACATTTTTTATCGCGTGAAATATCAGCGGGTGATGAGCCACGATCATCTGTGCGCCAAGTTCAATCGCCTTTGAAATTTTTTCGTCCGTCACGTCCAGGCAGACGAAAATTTTTTTTGCTTCGGCGGACGGGTCGCCAACCAACAAGCCGGGGTTGTCCCAATCTTCTGCCAACCTGCGCGGCGCGAGACGATTAATCGCGTCGGCCACAATTTGCACGGTGCATTTCCTCATTAAAATTCCTCCAAAAATTTCAGCACGTCGTCGAAAGTTTCTGCCGTGTTCGGATAAAAAATTTTCGGGCGGTCGATCATGACGACGGGCAAGTTTAAAATTTTCGCGGCCGCAAGTTTCGTGTCCGCGCCGCCGATTTTCCCGCTGTTCTTCGTGACGACGACATCGGCCTTGGCGTGGCGAAAAAGTTCAACGTTAAGTTCGGTCGAGAACGGCCCTTGCATCGCGACGATTTGTTTGGGCGTCAATCCGAAATTTTCACACAGGCTCAAAACTTCGGCGGTCGGCAAAACCCGCGCGGTCAAATTAAAATCTTTTAGCAGGTCGACAAAAATTTTCAGGTTGCGGCTGCCGGTCGTGAGGTAAATATTTTTTCCGAGTTGAGAAGCTTTGAGCGCGGCCTCCTCAAAATTTTCGACGCGGAAAATTTTTTCGTAGTCAAAAAAAATTTCGGCGCGTTCGTAGCGGACGTAAAAAATTTTTGCGGCTTGAGCGGCGGCCGTGGCGTTGGCTGAAATATTTTTTGCGTAGGGGTGGCTGGCGTCGACGAGGCAATTAAATTTTCCTTCGCGCAAAATTTTTTCGAGTTCGTCACGGCCGAGAGCTTTGTCATTAATTTTTATACCCGCACAACTCTCCAAAAGTTTTCGGCCGTAATCGCTGACGACCGAAGCCGTCACGTCGAAATTTTTTTCCGACAAAAGTTGAGCGAGGCGGCGGCCGTCTTCCGTCCCCGCGATAAGAAAAATTTTTTTATTCATGCGCAGGATTTTAATCCGACGAAAAAATTTTTTCAAGCTTTGTTTCTTGCGCGATACCTGCTATAATTTGCGGGTGAAAAAAATTTTTGGAGGACGAAATGAAAATTCTGGCACGACAACTGACTTTGGATTTATACAACTGCGACGCAAATCGTTTGGGCGACGTCGACGAGATAAAAAATCTTTTGAGGAGCATTCCCGGCGACAAAAGTTTGACGGCCGATTTCCTCGACGAAAATCATTTCTCAATCGTCGGGGCGAGCGCGGCCGGTCACATCGCCCTGCACGTCTATAAAGATCTTCGATACGTCGCGGCCGATATTTTCATCTGCAACGACACCGACGAGACCGAAGAACTTTCCAAAGTCATCAGAAAATTTTTCCGCCCCGACAAAATCAAATCGACTTTCCTCAAGCGCGGTGACTTCGGCCTGGAACGCGAGATCAAACCGAAAATAAAAATTCGTGTCGCTCCTCTCAGAAAAGTCAAAAACGCCGGCGCAAAGGTCGTAAAAAAATTGGTCAGAAAATAGGAAGGGAAGCAAATGACTTTTACTCACGCAGCCGAACTTTATCGCTCCGTCGGCAAGTCCAAAAAGTGCACGTTCATTTTTTGCGCGGATCACGGCGTGGCCAAAGAAAACGTCAGCGCGTATCCGCAGGCCGTGACCGTCGACATGATTAAAAATTATTTGGCGGAAGGAGGAGCCGCCGCAAACGTCTTTGCAAAGTTCGCCTACTCCGAGCTGTACGTGGTGGACGTGGGAGTCGCCGCGGACGTTTCAAATTTGCCCGGGCTCGTCGACAGAAAAATTTCGCGCGGGACAAAAAACATCGCCGAAGGAAACGCCATGACTCTCGACCAGGCGATGCAGTCCGTGCGAATCGGAAAAAAATTGGCGGAAGAAGCGATCGCCGCGGGTTGCAACTGTTTTCTCCTCGGCGAGATGGGAATCGCCAACACGACCAGTGCCGCCGCCATGACCGCCGCATATTTGAACTTGCCGCCCGAAGAAGTCACGGGTCGCGGCTCCAACATCGACGACGAAAAATTTTTCCGCAAGATTGAAATCGTTCGCCGCGCGTTGGAAGTCAATCAGCCCGACCGAAAAAAATTGCTCGACGTTTTGATGAAGGTTGGCGGCTACGAATTCGGGGCGATGGCCGGCGTGATTATCGCGGCGTATCATCATGGTTGCGTTGTCATGCTCGACGGATTCAACACGGCGGTCGCTGCTCTCGTGGCCGAAGAAATTTTGCCGCAATCCGTCGGTTGCCTCATCGCCTCGCACGTCGGCCGCGAAATCGGCCACAAAAAAATTTTGGACTTCCTCAACCTCGAACCGATTTTTAATCTTGACCTGGCACTCGGTGAAGCTGTCGGCTCGTCGATTGCCGCGCGAATTTTGGACAATCTGATTTACATTTTCGTTTGCGGCCCCGACGCCGATTACGACGGAGAAATTGTTGAAGAGGACACCGCGCTGGAAAATTTCAAAAGGCAGCTTGGTCTCGACGGCGTGGACGGGCTCGACTCGATTGAAGACGTCCAAGAATTTTTGGGCGACGAAATTCAGATTGAAGAAATTCCGCTCGACTTCCACGTCAGCGAACACCGCATGGAAAGCGTCGAGATTCCTTTCAGCACGCAAACGCTCAATATCCCGCGAACTTATCCGATGAACGTTAGAATCATGGGCGAGAACGAGGAAGAACTCATCGCCGCGACCGACCGAACTTTTAATTTTTATTTGCAGACGATGCCGCGCCTCCACGATCGCCCGATGAAAAATTGCCGCGACCTTTTGGACAACTTGACCAAGCCGAAACGTTCCCTGGGATATTTGGAGGAGATCGCCGTGCAAGTTGCGGGAATTTCAAACGAGGACTGCCCGACGAATCATCTTCGGCACGCCGCGCTGGCCTTCACGAACTTTGAAAATTGTCCGTCGCTCGTCGACCCGAATTATGATCGAACGGCACCGAACGCACGCCGCGATTTGTCAACGGACTTCAGCGCGACGACTCGGACTTTCGGGATGAAAATTTTTTTTGCGGCCGTTGACCCCGAAGAAAATTTGAACGTCGCGTTCAATTTCGGGCGCAACCTCGCGGAGGAAATCACCTTCGACACGCCGATTTTGGCCGTCACGGATTTGAGCAACCTTTTGGACGAGAAGCTCGGCGAAAAATTTTCCGCTGAACTTTTGACGGAGGAGGGCGAACTGAAATTTCCGCCCGAAGAATTTTTGCGCCGCGTCCCGAAAAAATATCAATGTATGACAAGCGCGATTATCGGGGCTCTCGTGGCCGCGGCTCACAATTCAACTTTAATCGTCATCGACACGGGAGCGATTGAAATCATCACGCGCTACTTGGAAAAAATTTGTCCCGAGATTCGCCCGTTCATTCTCCACGCCGCGCAGCTCATCGTCTACAAAAATTCTGACGGCACGCCGCTTGGTTTCGACGGAGAGGCAGCTTGTATCGGCGTTGAAATTGTCGAGGCGGCCTTGAGCGCGCTCAACGAGATGAAAACTTTTGATGAAGCAGGAGTGAGGAGGCATTTAAAATGAAAATTGTTGTGCTGGACGGTTACACATTAAACCCCGGCGACTTGAGCTGGGACGGCCTGAAAACTTTTGGCGAGTGCAAAATTTATGATCGCACGAGCCTGACAGATGACGCCGAAATTATTTCTCGAATCGGTGACGCTCAAATTGTCATCACGAACAAGACACCGCTCACGAAAAAAATTTTCGACGCTTGCGACATAAAATACATCGGTGTGCTGGCCACGGGCTACAACGTTGTCGACGTTGCGGCAGCAAAAGAAAAAAATATTCCCGTCACGAACATTCCGACTTACGGCACGCAATCCGTCGCTCAATTCGCCTTTGCCTTGCTGTTGGAGATTTGTCATCATGTCGCTCATCACAGCCGCGCAGTTCACGAAGGCCGCTGGGAGAGTTGCCCCGATTTTTGCTTCTGGGATTTTCCGCTGATTGAGCTGGCTGGAAAAACTATGGGAATTATCGGTTACGGTCGAATCGGTCAGGCCACGGGCAAACTCGCTCAAGCGTTCGGGATGAAAGTTATCGCGTTCGATGCCATGCGTTCCGTCGGAGATAAGCTTGGCGATTGTGAATTCGTTGCGCTCGATGAACTTTTCAAAACCTCGGACGTTATCGCTTTGCACTGTCCGTTGTTCCCCTCGACGCAAGGGATCATCTGTAAAGAAAATATCGCCAAGATGAAGGACGGCGTAATTATTTTGAACAACAGCCGCGGCGGGCTCGTCGTCGAAAAAGATTTGCGCGAGGCTCTCGACAGCGGAAAAGTTTTGGCGGCGGGCGTCGACGTCGTGTCAACCGAACCGATTAAAGGCGACAATCCTCTGCTCGGCGCGAAAAATTGTTTTATCACTCCGCACATCAGCTGGGCACCGAAAGAATCGCGCGCACGGCTCATGAACATTGCCGTTGAAAATCTTCAAGCGTGGCTGGACGGAAAGCCCCAAAACGTCGTCAACAAATGAGCGGGGAAATCATCACGTTGCCGGCACTTTGCGCGGCTTTGGGTGTCGTGTGTTTGATGTTCGCTTCGCCGTTCACCTTTTACTTTGCCAAGAGAAAAATTTCCGCGCTCGGAATAAAGTGCAACAACTTCGACGCGCTCAAACTTTTGAAGGACGTGAACGTCGTGGCCTTGCCGTACAATCGGGTGCTCACGGGCGGAGAATTTTTCATAACGGATTTGGTGCCCGAAGGTTTGAATCAGCCGACACTTTTGGCGATGGCCGCGGGCGCGGAGACTGACGCCGAAAATATTTTGGGGCGATTGATTTACGATACGGCGGTGCACAGAAAATTAAGGCTTCAACCGTCGACAAACTTTAAAGAGTTGCCGGGTCGCGGCGTGGAGGCGACTGTGAGCGGCTCGGCTGTTCGCGTGGGGAATTTAAATTGGCTGGAGAGTTTGAACGTCTCAATCAGCGCGAACCTCCGCACGAAAATTGATCAGCTCCTCGTCAAAGGCAAAACGGTTTTGATCGTGGCGACGGGTCGGGTTGCTCGCGGATTAATCGCCCTCAAAGATGACGCTGACGACGCGGCAAAAAAATTTCTCGGCGAAGTCAAACTCAAAAAAATCGAATCGCTTGTGTTGACTTCTCAGCCTAAAAAGATGACGAGTTGGATTAAAAAGAATTTTTCGGCCGACCACATCCGCACGAATTTAACGCCCGAAGATAAGGCTCGCGAGGTTCAAATCTTCCGCGCGAAAGGAAAAATCGTCGCCATGATTGGCACGGACGCCCACGACCTGCCCGCACTCGACGCCGCGGATATTTCGTTTTCAATGAGCTTTGACGCCAAAGTTGATTTTGAAATTTCCAAGCTCGAAGATTTTTTGGCGGCCGTTCAAATTTCCAAAGACGTTTCAAAAACTTTGAGGCGGAACCGATTAATCGCGACGGCTCTTTTCGCCGTGATAATTTTTTGCGCAATAATTTTCTTTGTCGGAATGGAGGCTTTCATTTGAAATATATCAGCACACGTTCAAAGATTAAACCCGTGACTTCGGCCGAAGCGATCCTTCAAGGCCTCGCACCTGACGGCGGGCTTTTTGTTCCCGAAAAAATTCCGAAGGTCACGCTCGAGGAGATTGGTGCGCTTCAAGATAAAACTTATGAGCAACGCGCCGCGTGGCTCATCGGAAAATATTTGACAGACTTTACGGCCGACGAGCTGGGCGAATGCTCCGAGCTGGCTTACAACTGGTTTGACGTTCAAGCCCGCGTGCCGGTTGCCGTTTTGATTCAAGACATGAAAAATCCCGTCGCGCCCGTCGGCAACATGGAACTTTGGCACGGCCCGACTTCCGCGTTCAAGGACGTTGCGCTTCAGATGTTGCCGCACTTGATGCGCATGGCTTTAAAAAAAGTCGGCGAGACGAAAACCATTTTGATTTTGGTTGCGACTTCGGGCGACACCGGCAAAGCGGCTCTGGCGGGTTTCGCGGACGTCCCTCAAACAAAAATCATGGTCTTTTATCCCGAGGACGGCGTCAGTCAAATTCAAAAGTTGCAGATGATCACTCAACGCGGAAAAAATGTCAACGTCACGGCGGTCAGAGGGAATTTTGATGACGCGCAGACCGGCGTTAAAAAAATTTTCGGCGACAAAAAAATCCGCGACGAACTCGATGCTTTGGGCGTGAAACTTTCTTCAGCAAATTCGATTAATTGGGGGCGGCTCGTCCCGCAAATCGTCTATTACTTCAGCGGTTACCTCGAACTCGTCCGCACGAAGCAAATCAATCTCGGCGACCAAATCAATATCTGCGTGCCCACGGGCAATTTCGGAAATATTTTGGCGGCTTATTACGCGTTCAGGATGGGGCTGCCCGTCAAAAAATTAATTTGCGCGTCGAACTCAAACAACGTCCTGACTGAATTTTTCCGCACGGGCACTTACAATCGCAACCGCGAATTTTTCAAGACGATTTCGCCGTCGATGGACATTTTGATTTCATCCAACTTGGAACGCCTGCTCTTCCACGAAAGCGATTTCAAAAATGTCAGCCGCTACATGAATGAACTTAATCTCACGGGGAAATATTCCGTCGACAAAAAGTTGAAGACGCGCCTCGATAAAATTTTCCACGCCGAATTTGTGACCGACGACGAGACCAAAACTTTCATCAAGCGGATCTTCGGCTCGTTCAAATATCTCGTCGATACGCATACCGCCGTTTCTGTCGCAGCCTTGAGCAAATATCGCGGCCGTACGAAAGATTTGACGCCCGTCTTGAACGCTTCGACCGCAAGTCCATTCAAATTCACCGCCGCAGTTTTGGAGGCTCTCGACCAAACACCCGCCTCTGACGACTTCGCTCAATTAAAGCAACTAAACTACCTCACCAACGCCAAAATTCCAAAGAATCTCGACGCGCTGGCCGAAGCAAAAATTTTGCACAGCGACGTTTGCGACTTCGACCAAATGCCCGAAAAAGTTTTGAACTTCGCCGCTCGATAACAAAAAAATTTTCCCCGATTCGTCGGGGGATTTTTTTTTGTTAAACTTTGCTAAAAATTTTCAACAGCGAATTGACAAAAAAACAATTATCATAACGCTTAAAAGATATTAAAAATGTGTTCTTTGTCGAAAGGGGGAAATTTTTATGAGTGAGTTTATTTTTAATCTGCAACGCTTCGCCGAAATTTACAACAGTACACCAAATACTTTGGTCAGCGGCTCTGGTGGCGACGATTACATTGAAAACAGCGGAGCAAATGTGTCAATCATCGGAGGCAAAGGCAACGATTACATTTTCAACGGCGGCGACAACGTGACAATCGACGCGGGCGCAGATAGCGATACCGTCTACAACACCAGCTCAAACGTGACAATCAACGGAGGAGACGGTGACGACATCATTAAAAACATCAACGACGACGACTACACGAACGGAAGTTCCAACGTCTCAATAAACGGCGGAGCAGACAACGACACTATTTACAACGAAGGCGGCAACAATGTCTTGTTCAATTATAACGACGGCGACGGCAACGATTTGATTAAAGGCTTCAACGCGACGTCGACGCTCAAAATCGGAAACGGCACCGGCTCCTATTCGTCTGTCAAGAGCGGCTCGGATATCATCGTCACCGTCGGCGAAGGAGAAATAACTTTGCAGGGCGCGGCTGCCTTGTCGAACCTCAACATTGCGGGCGTTTATTGTGCCTCTCCCAATCCGGAAAAAGAAGACGGCGAGTACATTGAGAACACCAACAATGACGCGCAGGTTACAGGCACAAGCGGCAACGACACAATCATGAACAGAGGCAACCTCGCGACGATTTTGGGCGGCGCGGGTGACGATTACGTCAACATGAGTGCCAACAGCGGCAAAGGCGGAATTTATGTCTACACGGGCGGCAACGATACTGTCCTTGCGGATTATTGGGCTCTCAACACGATAGTCCTCGACGGCGTCAGCGTAGAATCTTCTGTCGGAGTAGATTACGGGCATGGCACTCTCTATTTGAGCAACGGAAAAACTTTGGACGTATACCCTTCATTATCTCTTCCCCATGTAAGGGTTGTCTCGTCAATGAATGAGGTTCCAAGGGTTATCAGCGTTATCGACAGCAACGAAAGCTTTGTCTCTCTTACCGATGCCAACCAAAAAGGCACTATTGACTTAATTTCAACCGGCGGCGACAAAGTTACCATTACCGGCGACACGAGCGATTATTGGATCCTCAACACCGGCACATTCGGCAAAATCACCACGGGCACGGGCAACGATTCAATTTAGGTAGTGTCAAGTAAATTGTGTAAGTAAGAAAAGTTAGCGGTCGAATTTGTCG
>CAMNFC010000044.1 GCA_946536925.1 uncultured Selenomonadales bacterium
TACCACGTCCTTGGAGAGGGACGCTAATAACTACTACTTTGATTATACGAGGATTTAAAAATGGCAAAACAATTACGGATAGAAAAACTTCAAGAGCTAATCAAGCAGGAGATGAGCAAAATGCTTTTGAAGGAGCTCAAAGACCCGCGAATCGGTTTCGTGACGGTCACGGACGTGGAGATGACAGGCGACTTGCGCGAGGCAAAAATTTTTGTCAGCGTGATGGGCGACGAGGAAAAAGTCAAAAGTTCTTTGGAAGGTTTGAACAGCGCGTTGGGTTTTGTCCGCCGAGAGATCGGTCAGCGTGTGCGATTGAGATTCACGCCCGAAATTTCTTTCGCGCTGGACACCTCGCTCGATTACGGCGACCACATCCAAAAACTTTTGTTGCAGGTGGAAGGAGATTTCAAAGATGATGATAACGCTAAAAGAAGCGGCGACGAAAATTCTGGCCGCGAATAAAATTTTAATCACGGCGCACGTCCAACCCGACGGCGACGCAATCGGCTCGACGCTGGCACTTATGCAAATGCTCCGTTCGCTGGGAAAAGAAGCAGAAATTTTCATCGACGACAGCGTCCGAAAAAATTTGCACGCGCTGCCGCACTTTGAAAAAATCCGTCGACCGAAAGCCGAAGAAAAATTCGCCGCGGATTTGATGATTGTCCTGGACACGTCGCTTGACAGAATCGGAGTCGTGAAAAATTTGACCGACGCGCCGATTTTGAACATCGATCATCACGTCACGAACAAGGGCGGCGATTTTGATCTTTGCGTCGAGACGGAAGCCGCCGCGACCTGCGAAATTATTTTCAAACTCGCCCGCGAACTCGAAGCCGACATCACGCCCGAAGTTGCCACTTGCCTTTACACGGGACTTGCCACGGACACCGGCTTCTTCCAATTTTCAAACACGCGCGCTCAAACTTTGGCCGCGGCCGCCGAGCTGATAACTTTGGGCGTGAGTCCGAATTTTATTTCTGAGCAGCTGGAGAAAAAATCTTTGGCGGAAGTTCGCGGCTTGAGCGCGGCGTTGAACTCGCTGAAAATGTTTTACGACGACAAAGTTGCGGGAATAACCATCGACCACGCGACCGCCAAAACTTTTGATTCGACGGAAGGTTTCATCGACGAGATCCGCGTGATTGAAACTGTCGACGTGGCGTTTTTGATAACCGAGAAGGCTCCGAAAATTTGTCGCGTGAGCATGCGTTCAAAGGGCGTCAACGTCGCGCAAATCGCGGACAAACTCGGCGGCGGCGGACACGTTCGCGCGGCGGGTTGCACACTCAAAACTTCGCTCGACGAGGCAGAAAAAATTTTGGTTGCGGCAATCGGCGAGGCTCTATGATCGACGGCTTCATAAATTTGAACAAGCCCGCGGGGATGACCAGCCACGACGCAGTAAATCTTTTGCGGAAAATTTTTTCCACGCGCAAAGTCGGCCACGCCGGCACGCTCGACCCTCAAGCCCGCGGAGTTTTGCCCGTGGCGATTAATCGCGCGACGAAATTTATCGAGTATCTGACCGACTGCGACAAAAGTTATCGCGCGGAAATTTTTTTCGGCCTCTCGACCGACAGCGGCGACCTCGACGGAAAAATTATCGCCCGCGCAGAAAATTTTCTCATGCCGACGATTGACGAGCTCCGAGCCGCTTTGAAAAATTTTGTCGGGGAGATTGAACAGGTTCCGCCGAAATTTTCCGCGATAAAAATTCACGGCCGCAAAGCTTACGAACTGGCGCGAAAAAATTTTGACTTCGAGATGCCCGTGCGCCGCGTGAAAATTTTTCGCCTCGAACTCGTCGCGCTCAACGAAAATTCTGCGACGATTGAAATTGATTGCGGCAAAGGCACGTACGTCCGAAGTTTGGCGATTGATCTTGGCGCGCGATTAAATTTGCCCGCGATGCTGAAAAATTTGACGCGCCTGAAGGTCGGCGGCTTCGAGCTGAAAAATTCTTTGACGTTCGACGAGATAAAAAAAATCGGCGCGGGGTGTCTCGTGCCGATTGAAAAATGTTTGGAGCATCTGCCGGCGTTCGAACTCGACGAAAAAAGAATTCGCGCGTTCATGAACGGTTTGCCCACGACGATATCCGCGCCCGACGAAAAATTTTTGCGAATCTTTTCCGGCGGAAAATTTTTGGGCATCGGACGGATTGAACGCGGCGAGTTGCGCTCGTCAAAAATTATAACTTGAAAAAATTTTCGCTGTGTGATATTCTCTGCAAAGTTTAAATTACAAAATCAGTGGCAGTCGGTGTTTAGCGGCGCCGACACCCTCTCGTTAATCAAACACGTGGTGAAGAAGGTCGCGTCCGCAGGTGCGGCTTTTTTCGTGCCTAAATTACTTCAGGTACTCGAGCAACATCAGAACGGTCTGGAGGAGGATCAACACGAGGTTGAGCCATTTGTATTTGTCCATGATGTTACCCCCTCTCGTGCGAGAGGAAGCCGACACACCAACTGCCGCGCTCAATATATCACACGCTTAAAAAATCTTCAAGAAAATTTCAGCCGCCGAGGTTTTGCCTTGAGCGGTTTAAATTTGCTCGTCCCGAAAAAAATTGCTCCGCGCTTCTTTTGCAAAATCGGGGCGAATGGTGTATGCTTGGTGCGAGAAAAAATTTTGGCGGGAGAAAATTTTATGAGCGAAAAAATTTTGATGGCGCACGGTGCGGGCGGCAAGTTGAGCGCGAAACTTTTGCACGAAATAATTTTGCCGGCCTTTGACAACGAGATTTTGCACGAGCTCCACGACGGCGCGAAGATTGGGCGGCTTGCGATGACGACCGACAGCTACGTTGTGCGGCCGATTTTTTTTCGCGGCGGGGACATCGGCAAGCTCTCGATTTGCGGCACGGTGAACGATCTGGCAGTCACGGGCGCGGTGCCGAAATTTATTTCCGTCGGCGTGATTTTGGAGGAAGGCTTCGACCTTGACGCGCTGAAAAAAATTGTTGCGTCGATGGCGGCTGCTGCTCGTGAAGCGGATGTTAAAATCGTGACGGGCGACACAAAAGTTGTCGGGCGCGGCCAGGCTGACGGGATTTTCATCAACACGGCGGGCGTCGGCGAGCTCATTGACGGCGTGGACATTTCGGCGAAAAAAATTTCTGCGGGCATGAAAATTTTGGTGTCGGGAACTCTCGGCGATCACGCGACGACGATTCTTGCCGGCCGCCACGGACTTGAGCTGCCCGAAGAAATTAAATCGGACTGTTCGCCGCTGAACAAAATGATTTTTGAAATGCTTTCCGTCGAGCCGAAGATTGCCATGCTCCGTGACGCGACGCGCGGCGGTCTGGCGGCCGTGTTGAATGAGATTGCTCAGGCGGCGAACGTCGGAATTTTGCTTGACGAGGAAAAAATTCCCGTGCGCGAGGAAGTTCGCGGCGTTTGCGAAATTTTGGGCTTTGATTTTTTGGAGCTGGCCAACGAGGGAAAGATTATCGCTGTCGTGCCGGCCGAATCTGCCGAAAAAATTTTGGCTGTCATGCGGAAAAATATTTACGGCTCGGACGCCGCGCAGATTGGAGAAGTCGTGAAGAACTCTTCGGGCAAAGTCGGCTTGAAAACTTTTTTGGGCGGTGTTAGGATTGTCGACATGCCCGCGGGCGAATTGGTTCCGCGGATTTGTTAGGAGATGATTCTTTTGGAGCAACGCACGCGCGACATTTTGAAATTGCTCCTGCAAGAAAATTCTTTTCAAAAGACGGCGGACATCGCGGCGAAATTATCCGTCAGCGGCAAAACGATTTCACGTCAGCTTCCCAAGGTTGAAGAAATTTTAAACGCGGTCGGCCTGAACTTGGAAAAAAAATCCGGCGCGGGAATAAAAGTCATCGGCTCTGAAGTCAAACGCTACGGTCTGGCTCAAAGGCTCAAATCCGTCGAGAAAAGAGAGTACACGCCGAATGAGCGACGCTCAATCATCATCAGCCGTCTTTTGTCGAGCCGCGAGCCGATAAAACTTTTTGTGCTTAGCAGCGCGGTGCACGTGACGGATTCGACGATAAGCAACGACCTGGACAAGCTGGAAGATTGGTTCCGCGAGCAAGGCCTGAAACTTTTGCGCAAGCCGGGTTTGGGCGTCAGTTTGCTTGGCGACGAGCGGGATTTGCGGCGGGCGATTGTCCGTTACATTTACGAGCACGTCGGCGAAGAGCGGCTGTTGAATTTGATGCAGGACAATCTTTCGGACGAACCGTTTGCTCAATCGTCGAGATTTTTGTTGGAGCTGATTGACGCGGGCGAGTGGCGGCGGCTGGAGCAAATGATCCGCGTGACGGAAAACGAGCTGGGCTGCAAACTTTCGGACAACGCGTTCATCGGGTTGATCGTGCACTTGTCTTTAGTTTTGCGGCGGATAAAAAATCATGAGGCGATCAAGCTCGACGAGGAAATTTGTTTGCGGCTCAAAGACACGCGGGAATTTTCTGCGGCAAAAAAGTTGGCTGAAAAAATTTCCGCGGCGTTTGAAGTCGACGTGCCCGCCAGCGAAATTTGTTACATCACCATGCACATTCTCGGCGCGAGGAGTCGATATTCTTCCGCGAGCCTGGGGACGATTTCCATGATGGATAATTTTCGGCTGGTCACTTTGGCGCGGCAGATTATGAAACGTGCGGCGAAAATCACGGGGCGCGACATCGAAAAAAATCAAAGCTTGCTGGCGGGGCTCGTCAATCATCTTGCGCCGACGATCAGCCGATTGAAAATGCACATGGACATTCGCAACCCGCTGCTCGGCGAAATTCAACACCATTACCCCGAACTGATGAGCCTGACAAAAAAATGCGTCGCGGAGGTGGAAGCGGAAGTTGGATCGACTTTGCCCGACGCGGAGATTGCTTACATCGCCATGCATTTGGGCGCAGCACTTTCCGACAGCCAAAAATTTTCGCACGCGGTTCATCGGGTTGTCGTGGCCTGTCCGACGGGCATGGGCACTTCGCGGCTTTTGGCCAGCAGACTTCGCGCGAACTTTCCGACGCTTAAAATCGTCGACGAAGTTCCGATCCTCGAAATTAATTCCGAATTCATCGCGGCGAAAGATTTTGACTTCATAATTTCGACGGTGCCGATTCCCCGCGCGGAAAAACCCGTCGTGGTCGTGAACGCGGCGATAATTGACGAGGACAAGAAAAAAATTGAGGCGGAACTTTCTCGGCAGAACAAAAAATTTTTATCCAGCGCGGAGGAGTTGGAGCCGCGGCCGTCTTTTGCGGAAGCTTTGAGCAAGATGAATTCTTACGGGCGGGCGATTCACGAGCTGATGACGAATTATTTTTTTGTCCGCGAAAAAATTTCCGACATAAACGCGGCGTGCGACTTGGCCGGGAAAATTGCGGGCGACGACGATATCAGCCGCAAAGAAATTTCCAAGGCACTTCTTTTGCGCGAGGACAAAGGCTCGACGCTGATTATCGGGCGGCACATGATTTTACTGCACTGCAAGAGCGCGGCGATTAAATCTGCGGCGTTCGGGATTCTCCAGCTGGGCGAAGGTTTCAAATATCCCGACGACGGCGAAATTGTCCGCACGGCGATTGTTCTTCTTGCTCCGCCCGAAGCCGACGACTCGACGCTGGAAACTATCGGGCACATTGCCTCGGTTCTGCTCGACCGCTGGGGTTTCATCGAGATTTTGCACGCGGGCGACTGTTCGGAGATTCAAAGCGAGATGCTGAAAATTTTTGAGGACTTTTACAAGACAAAATTTAGAGAGCTGATGTAAATTGGTTGAACTTTTGGCACCGGCCGGAAATTTTGAAGCGTTGCGGGCGGCTGTGGAAGCGGGAGCCGACGCAGTTTATTTGGCGGGAGAAAAATTTGGTGCGCGAGCCTACGCCGAAAATTTTGCGGGCGACAAACTCCTCGAAGCCGTAAACTTTGCTCACGTGCGCGGCGCGGCGGTTCACATAACTGTCAACACGATTATCGCCGACGAAGAGCTTGAAGATTTTGCGGCGTACATAAAATTTTTGCGGCGGGCGAACGTCGACGCGCTGTTGATTCAAGATTTGGGAGCGGCTGCGGTCGCGAAAAAGATTGCGCCGGAAATTCCCCTGCACGCCTCCACGCAGATGACGATTCACAATTCCGAAGGCGTAAAAATTTTGGCGGAGCTTGGATTTAGCCGCGCAGTTTTGAGCCGCGAGCTGACTTTGAACGAGATTGAAAAAATTTGTCGGGACGCGCCGATTGAGACGGAAATTTTTGTTCACGGCGCACTTTGCGTTTGCTGGTCGGGGCAATGCCTGATGAGTTCGATGATCGGCGGGCGCAGCGGCAATCGCGGGCGTTGCGCTCAACCTTGCCGGCTACCTTACGAACTTGTCGACGAGAGCGGGAAAAATCTTTTGAGTGCGGGGAAATTTTTGCTCAGCCCCAAAGATTTGAACACGCTGGAAATTTTGCCGCGGCTGGTCGAGACGGGCGTCACGAGTTTGAAAATTGAAGGCCGAATGAAACGCCCCGAATACGTCGCCACGGTCGTCAAAGTTTATCGTGACGCGCTGGACAAAAATTTTTCCGCGGCCGAAGACCGACGCAAGCTCGCGCAAATTTTTAATCGGGACTTCACGACGGCTTACCTCGAAAAAAATCCCGGCAAGAATTTAATCAGCGACATGCGCCCGAACAATCGCGGTGTTTTGGTCGGGCGGGTCGTCGAGGTTGCTCGCGAAAAAATTACGCTCAAACTTTCCGAAAAAATTTCTGCGGGCGATCAGATTGAAATTTGGGTCAAAGTCGGCGGGCGCGTGACGTTCACGGTTGAGGATTTTGAATTGCGCGGCTCACTCTGCACGATAAAAATTCCGAGCACACGCGGCGTTCGCGTCCACGACAGAGCCTTCAAAATTTTTGACGCGGAACTGACTGCCGAGGCGCGGAAATTTTTCAGCGGCGCACCCGTCAAAAAAATTTTTGTCACGGCGGAAGTCGAAGCGAAATTGAACGAGCCGTTGACTTTGACTTTGACCGACGCCGATTCAAATTCCGCGACCGCGCAGACAAAATCCGTTGCCGAGCCCGCGAAAAATCGTCCGCTGACTTTGGCGACGATTCAAAATCAAATCGGGCGGCTGGGCAATTCGATTTTTGCATTGGAAAAAATTTCTGCGTCCGTCGAGGAAAATTTGATGATTCCTATCAGCGAGCTAAACGACGTGCGCCGCCGAGCCGTCGAGCAGCTGGAAAATTTGCGGCTGAAAAAATTTGTGCGCCCGAAAATTTTTGTGCCCGAAGAAAAAATTTTTCCGCCGTGCAAAGTTGAGGAGACAAAACTCGTCGCTCACGTCGACACGCCCGAAAAAATTTTGGCGGCTCTGGACGCGGGCGCGGACGAGATTTTATTTGGCGGCGAAACTTTCACGAATCGACCCGTGAAAAATTTTTCGGCGGCGATTGAACTTGTTCACGGGCGCGGGAAGAAAATTTTTTTTGCGACGCCGAGAATCCTGCGCGAAGACGAAAATTTTTTTGTGCCCGAAGCTGTCGACGCGGTTTACGTCCACAATCTCGCGACGTTGAGCCTGGCGAAAAAATTTTCAGCCGCACCGATTCACACGGATTTTTCCCTGCACGTTTTCAACAGCGCGACGATTAATTTTTTAAAAAATCTCGGTGTCGAGGCGGTGACTCTCTCGCCCGAACTGAATTTGGCACAGGTTAAAAATCTTGCGAAAAAATCTTGCTTGCCGGTCGAAGTCATCGTTCACGGGCGGCAGGAGCTGATGATTTCGGCGTACTGCGTGCTCGGAAGTTTTTTGGGCGGCTTGGGCGAAAAAAATTGTCCGCGCGTTTGTCGGACGAAGAACTTTTTTTTGCGCGACAGGCTGGGCGAACTTTTCCCGGTCGTCGGCGATCAATTTTGCCGCATGCACATTCTCAACGCAAAAACTCTCTCGATGATTGAGCAGCGCAACAATTTTGACGGCGTGGTTCGTCTTCGCGTCGACTGCAGGTTTTTGACTTTGGCGGAGACGGAAAAAATTATTCGCGCGTACAAGAGCGGCGGGGCGGAGATTGAAAATTTTACACGCGGTCATTTTTTTCGCGGCGTCGAATGAAAAAAAGACTCGCCGAAGCGAGCCCGAAAATTTTTCTGTCGAATTATTTTTTAGCTTTCTTTTCTTTGATACGAGCGGCCTTGCCGGTGAGTTTGCGCAGGTAATAAAGTTTGGCGCGACGGACGGCACCGCGGCGGACGACTTCGATTTTTTCGACGCGCGGCGAGTGCACGGGGAACATTCTTTCGACGCCGACGCCGTAAGAGATTCTGCGGACGGTGAACATTTCGCGCACGCCGCTGCCTTGCCGGCCGATGACGACGCCTTCAAAGACCTGGATACGTTCGCGGTTGCCTTCGACGATTTTTGCGTGGACGCGAACCGTGTCGCCCGGCGCGAATTGCGGAATGTTTTCGCGCAGCTGTTCTTTTTCCAAAAGTTCGATGATATTCAAGTTAAGTCCTCCCATCTTGGTCGACGTTCTTGCCCGCACGCAGAGGAACGCCTCATAAGCGGGCAAAGTCTATCACAAAAAAAATATTGCTGTCAAGATTTTTGTTGACAAGCGCGGTGATTTGTAGCAAGATAGGCGCGTTGAAAATTTCATATTGATTGGGTCGAGTGGCGCGAGCCTCAATAGGGAATTCGGTCTGAAGCCGAAACGATCACGTCACCGTAGCGGGGAGCGACTCTGCAAAAATGTCACTGGGAATTTTTCTTGGGAAGGCGCAGACGAGCTTTGATCCGGAGTCGGGAGAACTGCTCGATTGACAATCACCGTTTGACCTGCGAGCGACAGGAAGGGGATTTGGAGTCTTTTTTCTGCGCCCGCGACCGGGCGTTTTATTTTTGGCAACATTTACACTCGGCAGAAATTAATTTGGCGAAAAGTTTTCCCCGCGAGGGGAGGCATTGCTCATACATTCTTTGCTGAGGAATCAGCGGCTCCCGTCCTTTTGGCAGGAGAATTTTTTTTACCAGCGCAACTTTCTTTGCCAGGCGAGCAGAACTTTTTTGCTCAGCGGCAAGTCAATCGATTGGCCGTTGTCGTAAAAAAATTTTACGCGGATTTCTTTGGCGACGAGCAAATCTTTCAGGCTCACGTGCGGGAAGTGGAAGAACAATTTATTTTCGTGGCTCAAACCTTTGGAAGTCTGTTTGGTTGCGGCGTCGATTTCCCAGGGCGCGTCGTCGGTGAAAACGATTGCCTTATTCAAAAGTTTTGCGTCGTCGTAGCGATAATCCCACAGGCTCAAGGTTGCGCCTTCCCAGTTGCCGTCGCCGTCGCGGGCGACTTGAAAATCTGTTGTGGCGTATTCGTCGAGCGTGGCGGCCGTGCGGTGATCG
This sequence comes from uncultured Selenomonadales bacterium, assembly GCA_946536925.1. Lineage (GTDB taxonomy): Bacteria > Bacillota > Negativicutes > Selenomonadales > Selenomonadaceae > Quinella. The sequence continues at coordinate 9,371 of CAMNFC010000044.1, forward strand.
TGGTTCCACGTGTAACTTGCGCCGAAGCTTCCCAAAAAGATCAGCGCGATACCGATTCCCAGCAAAATTTTTTGCATGACGACCACCTGCCTTACTTTACATTTCGACGCCTCTTATAGTACAATAACTTCGACGCATTTTTCAATAATTTTTTCAGGGGGAGTTTTTATATGCTCAAGTCGCGCTTTGACGATGAAGATGAAGTTTATATTCCGGAGATCGGTGATGACGACTCGGACTTTGATAACGTTCACGAGCGGATTCCGCACTCCAACGCGGGCATTGCGCTTGGTTGGTCGGCCTTGGAGCAACAGATGTTTGATTTGCTTTTGTTGAATCGTTTTGACGCCGATGATCAGGAATTGCTCGACGAGACGGCGCGCACAATCTCCCGCCTGGTCGAAACTTTTCCGGCGCACGAGATCGCTCGAATCATGGCCGTTGCGATGATGTCCTTCCAGTTGGCCGCCGCCGAAGATAAATCTTTTGAGGACGAATACAACAAGTACCGCGAATATATCAAGAAGCACCCCGAGGACTTGGAAGAGATTTAATCGGAAAAAATTTCAACGCCTGCCGCCGCGAGCGGCTAATTTTTTTTTGGAGGGAATGAACTTTGGATTTACGGAGGAAAATGCTTGACATGCTCGACGACACCCGCGTCGAAGAGAACCACGAGATTACCGGCAACATTTTGCTTTCCGTTTCCCGCGCCATAATCTCGAAGGCGAACGTCTATCTTTGGGCGGAAAAAGATTTGCACCTTTATGTTCGTCTGTTCAAAAGTTGGGGCTTGCACGTTCACCGCGTCGTTTGCTTTTTGCCGAAAGATTTTAAAAACGTTGACGGCGCGGAAATTATTTCGACGGCGGAATTGTTCCAAGACGCGACGCCGAACAAATTTTTTTTCGTGGACGTGTGCTCTTACCCGATGGAAAATCCCGCGGCCTTTTGGAACGAGCAGATGAAATTTTTGTCGCCGCTCGGAGCTCATTTTATCGACGCCGCGGGCAGAGATTCTCTCGTTTCAAATATGGAGGCGTTCGATTCCGAAAAATTATTTTATTATCAATCGCACAAGAAAGATTTCATGGAGCTGTTCGATTCTCTTGCCGACGAGACTTCGCGGCGCGCGTTGTATTTTTACGTTGAAAGTTTTGTTCGGAATTGTGTTTATCGCGGCGAACAAAATCAGACGCGCTTGAAATATTTTTTCGGCGGCAAATATGAGCGGCTCTACAAACATTTGGACGGCGAGTGTTGGATAAATTGCGGCGCGAGCATCGGCGACACGATTTTTGCGTATTTGAGCTGGGGTTTCAGTCCGAAAAAGATTTACGCCTTTGAGAGCGACAAAAATTCTTTCAACGCCCTGACGAAAAATTTATTGCTCTTGCCGACGGAAAAACGCGCGCTCGTCGAGCCGCTCAACGAATTTATCAGCGAGGCGACCGACTTTGAAAAAATTTTGGCGGGGAACAAATGCACGCTTCTAAACGCCGACATCGAGGGCGCGGAATTGAATTTGCTTCGTGCGACGAAAAAAATTATTCAGGCCGACCGACCCGTCATTGCAATTTGCGTTTATCATTTCAAGGAAGACATTTTGAGCGTGCCGCAATTTTTGCAATCGATCTGTCCGAACTACATTTTTTATTTGAGGAAGTACACGCCTTATTTCGGCTACTTGAAAAAGAACGGCGAGTTGGTTTTTTATGCCGTGCCCGTCGAGCGAAGTTATCGTTCGTGACAAAAAATTTTCAGATGATATAATGGCCGCGAAAAATTTTGCGGCTAATTTTTTTGGATGCAACGTGACGTTGCATCCTGCTGGTTTGCTTTTAATCGCTCAAAATTTTCAAGCTGTCAATGGTCTTGAGCTTAAAAACTTTTTGGAGTGATTTTTTTTGCTGAAAGAAATTTTGATTGTCGAGGGGAAGGCTGACGTTGCGGCGATTAATCGTGCGGTGGAGGCCGAATGCATCGTGACGGGCGGCTTTCATCTTTCGCGGCGGACTTTGGAAAATATTTCGGCGGCGTACAAGAAGCGCGGGATAATTATTTTGACCGACCCCGATTCGGCCGGCGAGAACATCAGAAAATTTTTGTCGAAGAAATTTCCGGCGGCCAAACACGCTTACATTCCCCGTGACGAGGCGACCGCCAATGACGACGTTGGTGTTGAGCAGGCCGCGCCCGATTCAATCCGCAAAGCTTTGAGCAAGGTGCGCACGCTCGAAATTTTTCCGCGCGAAGAATTCACTGCGGCGGAGATGATCGACTTGAAACTTTCGGGCTGCGCGGACAGTTCAAAACTTCGCGACAAAATCGGTGCACAGCTGGGCATCGGCTTCGGCAACGTGAAAACTTTTGTGCGGCGGCTGAATAATTACGGCGTGACCCGCGAAGAATTTTTGGAGGCGTTGAAAAATGTTGCACCCGCTGATAGCTGACCCTCACGCCACGCGACACATCCTCAAGAAATTTAAATTGCGGGCGGTAAAAAGTCTCGGACAAAATTTTTTAATCGATCCGCTCGTCGTGGAAAAAATTGTTGCAGCGGCGGAAATTTCTGCGGGCGAGGACGTTTTGGAAATCGGGCCGGGCATCGGAACTTTGACGCAAGGACTGTTGGAAGCCGGCGCGAACGTCACGGCGGTTGAACTCGACAAAAAATTACCGGCCGTGCTTAAAGAAACTCTCGCGGGCTACAAAAATTTTCGGCTCGTCGAAGGCGACATTTTGAAAATAAATTTATCGGAGCTTATGCCGCAAAAGTTCAAAGTCGCGGCGAACCTGCCCTACTACATCACGACGCAAATTTTGCTGACGCTGCTTGAAAAAAAATTGCCCGTGACAAAAATCGTGACGATGGTTCAAAAAGAAGTCGCCGAGAGAATGACGGCCGCGCCCGGCTCGAAAATTTACGGAGCGTTGTCGTTGGCGGTGCAGTTCCGATCACAGCCGTCGATCGCGTTTGAAGTTTCGCCCGAAAGTTTTTTGCCGTCGCCGGAAGTGACGAGCGCGGTTGTTGTCTGCGATGTTCGCCGCCCGCCCGAAATTGACGAGGAATTTTTTTTCAAGGTCGTGCGCACGGCTTTTGCTCAACGTCGGAAAACTTTGCTCAACTCTCTGGCGTGCTTCGGCAAAGAAAAACTTTTGGCCTCGGGAATTGACGTTAAACGCCGCGCAGAAACTTTGAGCCTGGAAGAATTCGCCGCGCTTTGCAAATTTTTGAAAGGCTGATAAAATCTGCTGAGCAATCACACAAAAAAAAGCCCCGACGCATTGTCGAGGCTGAAATTTTGTAAAAAATCTTATGCGCGTTCGATATAACTGCCTGTTCGCGTATCAATTCGCAAAAGATCGCCTTCGTTAATGAAAAGTGGCACGCGCACGACGTAACCGGTCTCAAGAGTGGCATTTTTGGTTGCACCGGTAGCAGTATTGCCTTTTACGGCGGGTTCGCACTCGGTTACGCGCAATTCGACGCTGTTGGGCAGATTTACGCCGATAATTCGCCCTTTGAACGTCTGAAGGTTGACTTCCATGTTTTCCATGAGAAAATTGAGCGCATTTCCGAGTTGATCCTTGTTTAATTCGATTTGATCGTAAGTTGTGGTGTCCATGAAGGTGTATTGGCCGTCAGATTCGTAAAGAAACTGCATTTTGGCGGTATCGAGGCGTGCGGGAGGCATTTTTTCGTTCGGATTGAAAGTTCTTTCGACGACTGCGCCGGTTTCGACGTTTTTAATCTTCGTACGGACGAAAGCCGCGCCTTTTCCGGGTTTAACGTGCTGAAATTCGACAACTTGCCACGCCATGCCGTCAATTTCGATTGTTAAGCCTGTTCTGAAGTCTGTACTTGAAATCATTGGTTATAACCTCCAAAAATTTTATAATTCAATCAAATTCTTAGGCGAACGCGTCAAAGGCAGAGATTTGTCGTTTGTGACCAAAACTGTGTCTTCGATTCGCACTCCGCCGAAATTTTCGATATAAATACCTGGTTCATCGGTTAAAATCATGTTTGGAAGGAGTTTTTCGCACTTACTGAGCTTGCTGAGGCGCGGTTCCTCGTGAATTTCGAGTCCGACGCCGTGACCGAGCCCGTGAACGAAAAATTTTCCGTATCTGGCCGCATTTAGTCTTTCTCGAACGGCAGAATCGATTTCTTTGCCGCTTTTGCCCGCAGAAATTTGTTCTAGGCCGAAAAGTTGCGCATCGAGCACGAGATTGTAAATTTTTTTGTGTTCGGCCGAAATTTTCCCGACGCAAACCGTTCGAGTGATATCTGAGCAATATCCGTCGAAAATTGCGCCGAAATCCAGCGTAACGAGTTCACCGGCGGCAATTTTTTTGTTTGAAGCCGTTCCGTGGGGGAGAGAGCCTCGAAAACCCGACGCAACAATCGTTTTGAAGGCCGCGGCCTCCGATCCGAGCTGTCGCATGAAAAATTCGAGCCGAGCGGCGATTTCAAGCTCACTTACGCCGGGTTTTATGAAATTTAGAACTTTTTCAAAGGAATCATCGGCGATTTTGCATGCGCGACGGATTTTTTCGATTTCGGAGGCGTCTTTTACCTGTCGAAGGGTGTCAAGTTCAATAGATTTGAATTTTATGCCGTTTCCGAGTTCTTTTTTGAGAAAACTGTGTTGCGCGACGGTCATAACGAGCCCTTCGACGCCGATTTTTTTGCAATCGGAAGTTTTTATCTCGTCGACGATTTTTTTGTAAAGACCTTCGGTTTGTTCGACGATTTGGAAGTTTTTTGCTTGATTTTGAGCCTGTTCGAGGTATCGGCCGTCAGTTATGAGCTTAAAAAAGTTTTTTCCGATAAAAAGAGCGGAACTGTCGCCGCGAAAGCCGCTGAAGTAAGTGATATTGGCAATTTTCGTGATTAAAACCGCTTCGACCTTCTCGGCAACAATTTTTTCCAAAATTTTAGTTAATCTCGCGTTCATTTGATATCCTTTTGAATTTTTCTGATTGCGATGTCGAGTGCGGCGATATAACTGTCGACGCCGAAGCCGCAAATTTGTCCGAGGACGACGGGCGCGATGACGGACGTGCGGCGGAATTCTTCGCGGCGGTGAATGTTTGACAGATGAATTTCGATGACGGGCACGGGCACGGAAGAAATTGCGTCGCGCAGAGCGATGCTGTAGTGCGTGAGTGCGCCGGCGTTGAGCAAAATAAAATCGTAGCGGCCGCGGGATTTTTGAATTGCCTCGACGAGTTCGCCCTCGAAATTCGACTGCAGAAAATCAATCACGTCGACGCCGGCCTCGTGAGCCCGCCCGCGCAAAATTTCTTCGATGTCGCCCAGCGTCGTTCGTCCGTAAATTTCCGGCTCGCGCGTGCCCAACAAATTTAAATTCGGGCCGTTCAAAACCAAGATCCGTTTGACGTTGACGGCTTCAATATTTGATTGCAAATTTATCTTCTCCCTTCACGACGGGCAAATCGGACTGCTCAAAGTTTGTGACCTTGATCCAATCGTTGCCGCGTTTAATTTTTGCGATGAGGCGTTCGACGGTCGGAGCCTCGCCTTGAAGTTCCATTGTCACGGAGCCGTCGCTCATGTTTTTGACCCAGCCGGTTATGCCGAAATTTTTTGCGTTGTTTTGGACAAAAAATCTGAAGCCGACGCCTTGCACGCGACCTTCTGCGCGACCGGCTTTCCTCACGGCGTTTTCCAGGTTGACGGGCGCGACGGGTTCGGCGTCTTCTTCTGCTCCGCCAAAAATATTTCTCCAGAAGCTCATAATTTTTCACTCCTCATCAGTGACCAAATTTCTGCGGGCTCGTCGACGGGGATTTTCACGAGTTGTTGAGCGTGCGGCGCAGAAAAAATTTCTCGGCCGTCAGCGTCAAGCATGGAAGTTATCGTTTGCGAAAAAGTTTTTCCGTGCGGCTGAAAAAATTCCACGCGCTCACCGACTTCAAACTTCCCGCGCTGCTCAATCGTCGCGATCATTTTTGAAGCGTCGAAGTCTCGGACGATTCCCAAAAAATTTGACGAGCGTCGCGGCTTTGAAGTCGAATAAATTTCCGTGGGTTTTTCGTCGCGGAGAAAAAATCCCGTCGTGTACGGCCTGTGCGCAACTTTTTCGAGCTCGGCAATCCACTCGTCGAGGATTTTAAAATCGTTCGGGCTGTCGAAGTACGAATCAATCGCCGCGCGATAAACTTTGACGACGCCGGCAACGTAGTTGACGCTCTTCATGCGGCCTTCAATTTTCAAACTCGCCACGCCGCTTTCAAGAACTTTGTCGAGGCACGGCAGCAGACACAAATCTTTGGAGTTCATGACGTAGGAGCCGCGCGCGTCCTCGCCGACGGGAAAAAATTCATTCGGGCGGATCTCCTCGACCAAATTATATTTCCAGCGGCAAGAGTGAGTGCACGCGCCTTGATTGGCGTCGCGACCCGTCAAAAATTTCGACAGCCAGCAACGACCCGAATAAGAAATGCACATCGCGCCGTGGACGAAAATTTCCAGCTCGGCCTTGCAAAATTTTTTTATCGTCAAAATTTCTTCGCGGGAAAGTTCACGGGCAAGGACGATTCGATTTGCGCCCAGCTCGTGAAAAAAATTCGCCGCAAGAAAATTCGTGACGTTGGCCTGGGTACTGACGTGAATTTTTAAATTCGTCGCCCGCGCCAAATTCAACACGCCCAAATCGGAAACCAAAACCGCGTCGACTTTTGCCGCATCCAAAAAATTCAGATAATCTTTGAGCGCGTCGAGGTCTGCGTTGTGCGCGAAAATATTTACGGCCGCATAAATTTTTTTCCCGTGCGCGTGAGTGAAGTCGACGGCCTGCAAAATTTCTTCGCGGGTGAAGTTGTCGCCGTAAGCTCGCAAGCTGAAATTTTTTCCGCCGAAATAAACAGCGTCGGCTCCGAAGATCAGCGCGGCCTGCAACTTTTCAAAATTCCC
>CAMNFC010000045.1 GCA_946536925.1 uncultured Selenomonadales bacterium
ATAGCAAATGGCGTTGTCGTCCTGGTGCCCGTTGAAGTAATCGCCGTAGCCGCAGAACGCCTCGCCGAGTCCGTGGCTGTAGTAAAGCATGGAAGTTATCCCGTCGAAGCGGAAGCCGTCGAAGTGATATTCTTCCAGCCAATATTTGCAGTTGCTCAAAAGGAAGTGGAGCACGTCGTCTTTGCCGTAATCGAAGCAGAGGCTGTCCCAAGCGGGGTGTTCGTGGCGATCGCCCGCATAGAAAAATTGATTCGGGTCGCCGGCCAAGTTGCCCAAGCCTTCGACTTCATTTTTGACGGCGTGGCTGTGAACGATATCCATGATGACTGCCAAGCCCATTTGGTGCGCGGCGTCAATCATGTCCTTGAGCTCGTCGGGCGTGCCGCATCGACTGCTCGGCGCGAAGAAACTCGACACGTGATAGCCGAAGCTGCCGTAGTAGGGGTGCTCCTGAATCGCCATGACTTGAATCGCGTTGTAGCCGGCCATCTTCACGCGCGGCAAAATATTTTCTTTGAATTCGGTGTAAGTGCCGACCTTTTCGGCGTCTTGAGCCATGCCCACGTGACATTCGTAAATCAAAAGCGGATCCGTGTCGATTTTAAAATTTTCGTCGTGCCAAACGTGCGGCTGCGGCGGGTTCCAAACTTGCGCGGAAAAAATTTTCGTCTGATCGTCCTGGACGACGCGCTGACACCACGCCGGAATTCGTTCGCCCTCGCCGTTGTCCCACTTGACTTTCATTTTATAGAGATCGCCGTGCTTGAGTTGATTTTCGGAGAGCTTGAGCTCCCAGTTACCGTCGAGAAGTTTTTTGCATCGATATGCTTCGTCCTCTTGCCAGTTGTTGAAGTCGCCGATTAAATAGATGGCCGTGGCGTTCGGAGCCCACTCGCGGAAAACCCAGCCGTAACCCGTTTTGTGCAAGCCGAAATAAAGATGACCCGTCGCGAAGTCCGAAAGAGTGCGTTGGCCGTTTTGCGTCAGCTGAGAAATTTTCCACAGCGCGTGTTCGTGGCGTCCGCGAATCGCTTCTTCATATGGCGCGAGCCACCCGTCCTTGGCCACCAATCCGATTTGTCCCATAAAATTTCCCCCTTTCCGTTTGCGAAGATTTTAACAAAAGATTTTTTTTTAAGCAAGGAATTTGACGCCCGTGACGCAAATTTATCTGAAAATTTTTTTGGCCGCCGCGCTAACCAAAAATTTATTTAAGTCATTTTCGCAATCAGCCGATATAGTTAGCGAAGTTAAGCAAGAGCTTGACCGAAACTTGAAAATGACAGGTCAGACGCACAGGAAATTTTTCGGACAAGGAACAGTCATACACATCTGGCCAAATAGAAAAGGAGAAGTGATTAAAATGATGCGTTCGCTGTTCTCCGGAGTTTCCGGCATAAAAGTTCATCAGACACGCATGGACGTTATCGGCAACAACATCGCCAACATCAACACAATCGGTTTCAAATCCAGCCGCACAACTTTTTCCGATATGCTCAGCCAGCTGCAATCTTCTGCGGCGGCTCCGACCGAAGGCCTCGGCGGCGTCAACGCAAAACAAATCGGCCTCGGCGTCAACGTGGAAAGTATCGACTTGATCTTTACGGACTCCTCGCCGCAACAGACCGGCAAGAACACAGACCTTGCGCTTTCTGGCAACGGCCTCTTCGTCTTGAAAAACGGAAATCAATCTTACTACACGAGAAACGGCGCGTTCATGTTCGACGAGCAAGGTTATTACGGAATGCCCGGCTCAGGTTTGCGCGTGCAAGGTTGGAACGGCGTCAACGGCACCATAAACACCAACGGGCAGGCTACGGATATCATCGTGCCGGTCGGCAAAACCATGGAAGCCAAAGCCACCACAACGATTGAATACAACGGCAACCTCGACAAAGAATCGCTAATCATCACGGCCATCACCCCGACCAAAACTTCCACGGGCGATCTGTCTTTGGTTGCGACCTACGACGGTTATACTACGAAGATTTCTTTTCAGGATGTGAACGGCACCACTGTTACGGCGGAAGCTGCAACCGATGAAGCAAAGTCTGCTGGGGACACCGTTCCCATTACCGTGACCAGCACGCCCGCCCAATACACCGTAACCCTCTCGAGCACCGACGGAACGATTACTCCTACTGATCCTACCACGACGATAACCAGCACCACAGAACTGACAGAATATACGCTCACGGTTACGAATGTCAGCACACCAGATGCAGATGGCAAGGTGACTTATACTCTTGAAGATGATAACGGTAATGAATTCGAACTTGAGTCTACCACAGATCTTGGTCTTGCGGTTGGCGACCCCTACACCGCAACCGCAAGCAGTGCGCCGACCGCCGGCACAACTTACACCGTCACATACACGGATTCGGAAGGAAATGTTCTTCACACTGTATCTAACGTTGCTGAAGCAGACGTGCCGACAGAAACCAGCGTGGATGCAGATGTAACGGCCGACAGCACCACGGGCTCGGTCACCTCCATCAACGTGGACACGGAAAACGCCCAGGCCGCGATAATCACCCTCAGCGACGGCACCACCCGCAACGTCACCAGCGGCTATTACGAAGTGGGAAAAAGCATTCCGCTCACGACTCTTGCCACGATTTACGACTCTTTGGGCGGCCAACACCAAGTCACGCTGCTCATGGATAAAGATTCCACGACGGTCGACCAAAATTTGACGGACGAGGAAGCTTTGGCTACGGCAACAGTTTTGGACGCGACAACCGGCGAAAAAATCGTGGCGGGCAACGTGCAAGTTGTTCGTGACACCGCCGGCAACGTCACGGGCTACACTTACACCGACGCCAACGGTGATACGCAAAACGCCACGACCGATCAAATCGTCTTCTACAATCGCTGGAAAGTTTACATCGCGCCCGGCATCGGTCAAAAAGGCCCCGCCTCTTCCGACTTCACCAACAGCTACACGCGCTCGGCCGCAACCGACAACCCCGAAGAAGACGGCTCCGGCACGACGGGCACCATGGACACAATCAACTACATTTACTTCAGCGACAGAGGCCAATATATCTCCAACGGCCGCGACGAGCTGGGCACGATTCACTTCGCGTATTTCGACGGCAACGGTGCTGCCGAACAAGACGCCTCGATAAATTTTGAGGACATGACCCAATACGCAAACTCCACCACCGCCAAACCGATAACCGACGGCAACACCGCGGGCGTCCTGCAAAGTTTGGCTGTCGACGGGCAAGGCATCATCAGCGGCACATACACCAACGGTTTGGTTCAACAGGAAGCGCAAATCGCCGTCGCTCAATTCAACAACTCGGGCGGCTTGACCAAAGTCGGCACGACGATTTATCAAGAGTCGAACAACTCCGGCGCGGCCAACGTCAAAACGATTGCGGACTTCGGCTTGAACGTCGTTTCCTCCGCTCTGGAAATGTCAAACGTCGACCTGGCAACGGAATTCTCCGACATGATCATAACTCAGCGCGGCTTCCAGGCAAACTCGAAAGTCACCACCGTTTCCGACGAAATGCTCGAAACTCTCGTCAACATGAAGAGATAATTTTTCGGCTTGAAATAAAAAAGGCGCGGCTCACTCAACGGGTCGCGTCTTTTAGTTTACGTGTTATAGATTTTAAAAATTTCATCGGTGTAAGAGCCGTCAGAGTTGTGGACGATGAGCGGCGGCTCAATTTTTAAATTGCCGACCTTCCCGCCGACGAGTGCCTCCAACATTATCAGGTTTGCGTCGCGGCCGGGCTTCGGGTGAATCATTCGCAGACGTTTCATTTCCATTTGCCGGCGATGAAGTGTCTCGACGATCTCGCAAAGCCTGGACGCAAGATGAATCATGAAGAACGCGCCGTGAAATTTTAAAACGTAACGCGCGGCAGTCACAACATCATCGAGCGTGGCTGTGAACTCGTGGCGGGCGCGCGCCACCCCGAAAATTTTATTCGACTCGCCATTTTTTATCGGGACGTACGGCGGGTTTGCAATCGCCGCGTCAAAACTCTCCGCCTTGAAAAGTTCGCGGTGCTTGCGGAAGTCGCCCTCCACGACAAAAATTTTTTCCGATAAATTATTCAACGCGACGTTTCTTTTTGCCAGAGCTGCCATGCGCGGATTCAATTCGACCGCAAAAATTTCTTTCACGTCGTCGGCAATCAACAGCGGAATAACTCCCGTGCCCGTGCCCAAATCCAGGACGCGGGAATTTTTTTTGAAACGCGGGAAGTGAGCCAGGAGCACGGCGTCCGTCGAGAAGCAAAATTCGTTTTCGTCTTGAATGATTGAACGCCCCGAGCGCATCAAGTCGTCGAGCCGTTCGCCTTCGTGCAAAATCATTTTTTCGGGTCACGCCTTGGCCGGCGTTGCGAACGTTCCGCGCGAGGTTTTGTCGGTCGTTCGTGGCGGTTCGGTCGGCGCGAATAATTTTCCGTGCGTCTTCGTTCGGGTCTCGGCGGACGAACAGGTTTTGGCGGCGGCTCGACGGGTTTAATTTCTTCGGGCGGCGCGGGCGTCTCGACCGATTCAAAATCTTCCGCGTTGACGGGCAAAATATCTTCCCAGCCGCAAACGACGGTTTTGTTTGTATCCAGGAGGATTGTTGCGTTGCGTCGGGAAAAACTCACGGCCACAACTTTTCCTTCTCCCTCCGCCACGACCACACGAGATCCTTGCCGCGGACGGAACGTGACGTCTTGCTTCGGACAATTCTCACAATACAAATCGTTCTCGTATTTCAAGCAACACATGAGCCGACCGCACACGCCGGAAATTTTCGTCGGGTTGAGGGAAAGGTTTTGTTCTTTGGCCATGCGAATCGACACGGGAATAAAATCGCCCAGGAACGACGCGCAACAAAGCGGCCGACCGCAACCGCCCATTCCGCCCAAAAGTTTTGCCTCGTCGCGAACGCCGACCTGCCGCAGCTCAATCCTCGTGCGGAAGACCGACGCCAAATCTCTGACCAGCTCGCGGAAATCGACGCGCCCGTCCGCCGTGAAGAAAAAAATTATTTTGTTGACGTCGAAGGTAAATTCAACGTTGATTAATTTCATCGGCAGGCCGTGCTCGGCGATTTTGTCGCGACAAATTTCAAAGGCGCGTTTTTCGTCGGCGTGGTTTTCTTCCAGCTGAATCAAATCTTGTTCGGTTGCCTTGCGATAAATTTTTCTGAGCGGGACGCCCGGCTCCGATTCGATGTTTTCGTCGACGGGGATCTCTCGCGGGGCGATGACAATTTTTCCGCACTCAAGCCCGCGCGACGTGTCCACCAAAACCCAATCGTCTTTGGCCAGCTCTTCGTCGTTGGGCTCGAAAAATAAAATTCTGCCGGCCTTCTTCAATCTCACTCCGATAATTTGCATAAGTGCTCCTTTCAGCAGATGACGGTTTCCAGCGCGATTTTAATCATGTCGTTGAAGGACGATTCGCGCTCGGAAATCGTGCAGCGTTCATTGCGCCAAAGATCGTCGCTGACGGTGAAAATCGCCAGGGCTTGAACTTTTGCGGCGGCTGCGTGAAGATACAGCGCGGCACTCTCCATTTCCACCGCCAAAATTCCGTACGCGCGAAGTTTATCGTTGAAAGTATTTTTTCCGTCGCCGAAGGTGCCGTTCGCGTCGTCGTAGTCGTTGTAAAAAAGATCGGTGCAGATGACGTTGCCGACCTTGACGGGCAGATTTAAATTTTTGGCGGCCTCGACTGCCTGGCTCAAAAGTTCAAAGTCCGCAAGCAAAGAAAAATTCACCGCGCCGCCAAAAACTTGTTTGACGATTGAAGAGTCCGTCGACGAGCCTTGAGCAATCAAAACGTCGCGCAGATGAATGTTTTCGTTCATGCCGCCGCAGGTGCCCACGCGAATCAATTTTTTTGCGCCGAAGACGTGAATCAATTCGTGCAGATAAATCGAAATGGACGGAATGCCCATGCCGGTGGCCTGCACGGAAACGGGAACGCCCTTGTATTTGCCGGTGAAGCCGAAAATATTTCTTATCGCTGTGTATTGATGAACGTCTTCCAAAAAATTTTGAGCGATGATTTTTGCGCGGACGGGGTCGCCGGGCAATAAAACACGTTCGGAAATTTCTCCGACTTTGGCCGCGATGTGAATGCTTGCCATAAAAAATTTCTCCTTTCAAACAAACAAAAAGCCCGCCGAAATCTGCGCGGGCTGAAAAATTTTCAAATGCTGACCGGTTTTTTGCCGAAAATAAATTTGTCGAGCAGGTCGATGAGCTGGCCGATTTCGGGTTTGGAAATTTGAGCACTCGCGCCGAGCTCTTCGCCCTTGATTCGCATTTCGTCACTGATGAGCGAGGAAAACAGCACGAACGGGACGTTGCGCAGGCGGTCGTTGTGGCGCACGAGTTTCAAAAGTCTGTGGCCGTCCATCTTGGGCATCTCGACATCGGAAACGACAATGCTGAGGTGCTCGGAAATATCGCCGCCTTTGGACGCGAGCCCCTGCAAATATTCCCAGGCGTCTTGGCCGTTGCCGAAGTCGCGAACAAAACGATAGCCCGAATCGTGAAGCGTGGAAACGAGAAGGTCGCGCAACATGGGAGAATCTTCCGCCACGACAACATGAGCATCCGCACGAATCGCCCGAACGTCGGCTGCGGCGTCCGCCACGGTCGTCAGCTTTGCGTTGATTTCGGGATTAATCTCCGCGATGATCGTTTCAAAGTCGAGGAGCAAAACAATTCGGTTGGGCATCTTGACAATTCCCACGACGCGGCTTTGATCGCCCACTTCGGGCGAAGGCTCCATGTCCTTCCAAGAAATTCGATGAATGCGCGAGACGTTCTCCACCAGAAATCCGATGTCGTAATTATTAATTTCCGTGACGATAATATTTTTGGCCTCGTCGCCGTTGGTTACGTTCAAACACCGCGGAAGATTGACCAGAGGAATTGCCTTGCCGCGCAGAGTGAAAAGCCCGTCGATGTAAGGGTGCGCCTGAGGCATTGCCGTAACGGGCGTGCGCTGAATGACTTCGCGAACTTTGGCAACGTTTATCCCGTAGTTGACGCCGCCGATGCTGAACTCGACAATTTCAAATTCGTTCGTGCCCGTCTCCAACAAAATGCCTTTTTGGTCGCCCAAGGTCTCGGCTCCCTTGCGCACTTTATCTTTCGCCATTAAATCCGCCTCCAAATTTTTTGTTCAAAGAATTTTCGCCGTGAAAAATTTTTATCCTTCAATCGCCGCGAAAAATTCATTTAACCAGATTGTCGAAGTCGGCTTGCGGGACGAGCGTGACCAAACCCATTATCGCCAAAATCTGTTCGAGGGCAACGCGAGCGGTCGAGGTATTCTTCACGACAAAATCCACGTCGCGCCAATGTTCAAACTCGCCCGTCTCGTCGGCCGTCTCCACGTAATAGCGAATCTCGTCGTTGGAACAGCCCGCGCGCAACATTCTGTCGACAAAAACTTCATCGTCAATCATCAGAAAAATCGTCACGAGGTCTTGATTGATAAATTTCTGCAGCTGTTTGATTCCCGCCACGTCATGCATAATCGTCACGGAGACTTTGTGGTTTTTGTAGGCGTCGAGAACTTCACTTTTGCGCAAGCCGTAGGAGTGAGCCTGATAGCCCGTGTCGACGATAAATTTTTCCGCCGAATATTTGTCGCTCTTTACCGTCTGATAAATTTTGCGCTTGTAAGCGTAGCGGTCGTCAAAAACGCGGGTCGTGACGGTCGGAATGTAGTGAATGCCCATCGACATAAGCTGAGAGACCATAGTGGATTTGCCGGAAGTGTGCGGCCCGAGGAACGCGTAAATCTTATTTGCCATGAAAATTCCTCCTTAACGTTTTTCTTTCGCGATGACTTGAACGGTGTCTTCGTCCTCGTCAATTTCGGCGGCGCAGCGCGGGCAACATTTATATTCGGTGCCGTCGGGCAAGGAGCGTTTACCCGTGCATTTCGTGCAGAAGATCAGCCCGCAACGTTTGCATTCCAAAATCTCGCCAAAGTTCGTGCGCCCGCAGCGCGGACAGCTCGTGTAATTTTTTTCCATTGATAAACGCCTCCTCAATAGTGCCGGTGAAGTTTAACGTATTCGACCGGCCGGCTCCAATCGACGTGAACGCCCGTTGCCTCCCACAGCCGCGTCAAAATCAATTTCAAATTATCCGCGCTCAAGTTCGGGTCAATCGTCTCTTTCGTGAAGTCCAAAAGAGTTTCGTGCGGGATTTTAATTTCGTGCGGCGTCGTCAAAAATTTTTCGGCAAGAGCTTTGCCCGCTTCGTCGTCCAAAGTCACCAAAACTTTTTTCGTCGCCTCGTCATATTCAACCCAGCCCAAAGAGCCGTTGAAACTTATCGCCACGCTGAAATTTTCCAATAAAATCATCTCCTCAAACGCTCGTCGAAAATCCGCACTGATTTTATCAAAAAAATTTCCGCCTGCCAATTAAAAAATCCTCCGAGCTTTTGTCGAAGGATTTTTCTGCCGAAGTTTAATTTACCAGTTCCAATCTTCTCTGGTCATCTGCTTGCCGAAAACTTGCATTGCGTGTTGACGAGCCGCCTCTTGCGAAACTTGCTTGCCGTTTACGTAATATTTGTTCGCGTCGCCGTTGGAGAAAAAATTTCCCGAATCAACGATGACCGAGACGCCCAATTTCGCCCAAGCACTCCTGACTTTGTCGTCATAATCGTGAATACCGATATCCGTTATGCTGTAACGTCTGATTGAGCCGTTCAAGCTGTTGAGGAATTCGCAATCCTCTGTAGTTTCAAGTTTTGTTCCGCCGGCCACGCCGCCGAGTTGCTCCATGTTCAAAAGTTCTTGTGTCATTGTAATCATTCTCCTTTAAAAAATTTTTTTACCAGCTCCACTCGGTCACGTCCATAATGTGGCCTGTGACTTTCATTGCGTGCACTCGCGCATCGCCTTGCGAAACTTTTTTGCCGTTGATGTAATATTCGTTTGCGTCGCCGTTGGAGAAAAAATTTCCCGAATGAAGCACGACCGCCACGCCCAACGCCGACCACGCTCTTATGATTTCGGAGTCGTGATTCTCCACTTTGATTTTGAATGCGCCGTAACGATCAGTCGAGCCGTTCAAGCTGTTGAGGAAGCGACTGTCCGCTGCGGTTTCGCCGGCATTTCCGCCCGAAACGTTTTCCAGTTGTTCCATGCTCAAATTTTCTTTTGTCATCGCTGTCATCCTCCGTTATTTAATCCACGCCCATGTGGAAATTTTTTTGCAGGAAGGAATGCACGTACTTGGAATCCGTCCAGTTGCCTTCAAAACCGGGATACTGTTTTTTTGAAAGGACGTAGCCAAGTACCGCCCAATGAGGATATTTTTGCCCGTTAATTTTGTAATCATTGGTGCTGTAAGAGCAATAAGAGAACTCAACGCCATATTTGCTGAAGGCACGTTGGATACCTCCGTTGCCGAATACGTCATTTCCCAGAATATGGAAAAATTGCCAGTCAAATTTGTTTTCATATCCGTCGCCGCCCGCGACCGTGTCCAGTTGCTCCTCACTTAAAATTTCGTTTGTCATGTTAAACACTCTCCTTTATTTTTAAATAACGTAAACTTGGTTGAAGTTTGTTGTCAAATATTTAATGGCCTCCTCGCGTGAATTGAACACGCTTTTTTTGCCGTTACGTTCTATGGAATATTCGTTATCGCCTTCAATGGTGGGTTTGCACGTGATTCCTGCTTTGCTCCATGCTTCGCTGACAGCTTCACTGAAAAGAGACCATGACCTCTTGGCTCCTATGGGCTCACACCATTGATTCATAAATCCATACTTGTAAAGATATTGGCTGTCTTCAGCAGTCTCAATTAAAGTTCCGCCGGCCACCGTGTCGAGTTGCTCCATGTTCAAAAGTTCTGTCATTTTTAATCTCTCCTTTAAATTTTCTTTTGTCTCTTATACGTTGGTAGAGAAATTTGTTACAGGCTTAGGAAATTTTTTGATAGGCCGCGGCGTACATGACCGGCAAAACCAATAAAGTCAGAACCGTGGCGACGAGAAGCCCGCCCGCGATTGCAACGGCCATCGGTCCCCAAAAAATACTGATCATCAACGGCAACATTCCCAGGATCGCTGCGGCCGCCGTCAACATTATCGGTCGGAACCTCAACACGGCCGAATTTATTATCGCCTCGTGAAGATTTTCGCCCGCCCGCAAATGACTTTGAATCTGGTCGATTAAAATCACCGAGTTGCGGATTATCATTCCCGAAAGCGCGATTATTCCAAGTTGCGCCACGAAACCCATTGGCTTTGACAAAATTATCATCGAAAAAATCACGCCGATTAATCCGAGCGGCGCGGTCAGCAAAGTCAAAATCATCGCCCGCGCGTCGTGCAGCTGAATCATCAAAAGCGTCATGATGACGAACGCGACGAGAGGCAACATCGCCGCCAGGTGCCCCGTGGATTTTTTGCTCTGTTCAAAGTCGCCGCCCGCTTCAATCGAAAATCCGAGAGGCAAATTTTTTTGCAAGTCTTCCGTCGCCGCCAAAGCTTTTTTAGTCGCGTCGTTGGCCGTGCCCGAAAGAATGTTTGCTTGCACTGTTATCGTCGGGTTGAGGTTGCGACGCTTAATCAAACCGTATTCCGCGCCGTAAGAAATTTTTGCAATCTGTTCGAGGGGAACGTAGCCCGCCGCGCCCAGATATATCGGCAAATTTTTCAACGAGGCAAGATTATTTCTGTCGGCCGCCGCCAGCCGAAGATCGATGTCAATCGTCCTGTCGCCTGTGTAAAATTCCGCAACCTTCGCGCCGCTGATTTCGGTGTAGAGCATGGATTTGACGGCCTGACTTGTGAGCCCCAACGCGCGGAGTTTGTCTTGGTCGAGTTCGACGCGCACGACTTTGGATTTTTCGTTCCAATCGAGGTGGACGTCCGCGGCGTTCGGATCTTTTGCAACGCGAGCTGCGACTTCCTCGGCCAGTGCGTGAACTTTTTCGACGTCGGTGCCCGAAACGCGAATCATAATCGGATAATCGGCGGGCGGCCCAGTTTGAATTAATTTTATGTTCGCTTGCACGCGGGGAAAATTTTCTGCCAGCTCGTGACGAATTTTTTCAATCAGCGCGTCGCGGGTGTCGTCCTTGGCGGTCACGATGAATTTTGCCAGATTGTCGGTTTCGGTTTCGGGCGCGACCGTCAACACAAACCGCGGCGTGTCCTTCCCGACGTAGCAGGCGAAATTTTTCAAGTTGTCGCGTTCGGTGCTCAAAAATTTTGCAAAGCGGTCGGCTTCGGCTTGCGTGGCGGACATCGATGAACCTTCGGGCAGCCTGAGCTCGATTAAAATTTCGGGGCGAATGGACGGCGGAAAAAATTCTTGCTGAACGAAACCCGCCGCAAAAATCGTGGCCGCGACCGCCGCGATCGTCCCGCTCAAAACGAAAATTTTGTTGTCCAAAAAAATTTCCAGAACGCGCCGAAAAATTTTGTAGAAGCGGCCGGCATAAAGTTCGTCGTCGGATTTTTTTTCAAGCTTGATGATGTACGTCCCGAAAAGCGGCGCGATCATGACGGAAACAATCCAACTCAAAATCAGCGCGACGGACACGACCCAAAACATATCGCGGCAAAATTCGCTGGCGATACCTTTTGCGAAGGCGACGGGGATAAATCCCGCGCAAGTTATCAGCGTGCCGGTGAGCATGGGTTTTGCCGTGACGTTGAAAGCGTGGCAGGCCGCCTCGAATTTGGAAAGCCCGCGCTCAAGTTGCACGCTCATCATCTCCACGGCGATTATCGCGTCGTCGACGAGCAAACCCAGCGCGATTATCAGCGAGCCGAGCGAAACTTTGTGCAGGTCAATTCCCACGGCTAACATGAAGCAAAAAGTCCCCGCCAAAACCAGAGGAATGCAACCCGCCACGACCAGCCCCGTGCGCCAACCCAAACTCGCAAAGCTCACGGCCAGAACGATGACGATTGCCAGGACGAGCGTCTCGACGAAATCGCTGATTGATTCTTCGACGACTTGCGGCTGATCGGAAACTTCGTGCAGCTCCAAGCCCAGCGGCAGCTCCGATTGAATTTGCTCCGTCACGCGTTCAAGATTTTTTCCCAGTTCCAAAATATTTCCGCCGTCTTCCATCGAAACTGCGATTCCGATTGCGGGCGCGCCGTCAAAAAACATTTTCGGTTCGGGCGGCTCAGAAAATTTCCGTTCGACCTTGGCGATGTCTTCGAGCCTGAAAATTTTTCCGCCGGCGTTTATCGGCAAATTTTTTATCGCGTCCACGTCGTCGAAAATCCCCGTCACGCGAAGGTAAACGTTGTCGGAAGAAGTTTCAATCATGCCCGCGGGAATCATCGCGTTCTGCGCGGCCAGCGTGTCTGAAATTGTTTGCGGACTGATTCCGAGCGCGGAAAGTTTTGTCTGTTCAATCTCGACGTAAACGATTTCTTTTTGCACACCGACGAGCTCAATTTTTTTTACGTCGTCGATGTTGAGCAGCAGGCGGCGAATTTCTTCCGCGTGCTTGCGAAGTTCCTCGTAAGTGAAGCCGTCGCCCGTGAGCGCGTAAATCGAGCCGAAAACTTCATCGTAGGTGTCGTTGAAAAAAATTTTGACGCCTTCGGGCAAATCGTTTATGTCGCCGCAAAAATTTCTGACGTCGCGCCACGTCGGACGAATTTTTTCCGTGTCGAGCGTGTCGTCGAGCGCAACGTAAATGACGGCTTGCCCCGCACGAGTTTTGCTGCGCAGATGATCGAGCCCGGGGATATCCTGCAATTTTTTTTCGATTTTGTCGGTGACTTGCCGTTGCATCTCGTCGGCGGTTGCTCCCGGCCAATATGCGGCGACGATCATTTCGCGGATGGTGAATTGCGGGTCTTCCATGCGGCCGAGGCTCAAGTAAGAAAAAATTCCTCCCGCGAACGCCATGATTATAAAATACCAAACGAGCGCGCGATTTTTCAAAGACAGTTCCGTCAAGTTCCTCATGTCAATCACCCGTCCTGACTTCCAGGCCTTCGCGCAACTTTTGGATGCCCGCCGTGACGACCACATCGCCCGCTTTGAGCCCGCGAATTTGAACGTTGTTTTCGTCGAAGGCGGTGACCTCGATTTTTTTCAGCGAAACTTTTCCGCCGTCGACGAGCCAAACTTGAGCGGCCTCGCCCGTCTGATAAATCGCGCTCAACGGCAAAATTATCGCGCCCGAAAAATTTTCACAGACAGAAACGTTGGCGGTCATTCCAAGTTGAACGTTGGCGGCGTCGGGGATAGAAATTTTCACGGCAAAAGTTCTGGAGGCTGAATCTGCCGCGGGAGAAATTTCGCGGACGGTGCCTGTGACAACTTCGCCCGTCGCCCAAAAATCTATCGTGACGCTTTGGCCGATTTGCACGGAAGAAATTTTGTTTTCGGGAATGTTGCAGGCGACTTCAAGATCATTTGTCTGCACGAGCGTCAAAACATTTTGTCCGGCCGCCACGACTTGCCCGACTTCGGCCGCGACGTTGGAGATGACTCCGTCGGCGTTTGCGGTCAGCGTCGTGTAATCGAGGGCGTTTTGACTTTGGCGGGCTTGAGCAACTGCTGCGTCGTAAGCGGCCTGCGCGGCTTCGAATTGAGTTTTGCATTGGTCGAGGACGACGGCGGCCACGGCTTCGGCCTTGAAAAGTTCGGCGTATCGGTCGAGGTTCGCTTTGGCCAATTTAAGTTGAGCGAGCGTGGAGGCAACTTGAGCCTCGTAGCTGCGATTTTGTTCGGCGATATCTTTCGGGTCGAGCGTCATCAAAATTTCTCCGGCACGAACGCGCGAGCCAGTCTGAACTTCGCGGGAAATAATTTTTCCGCCGACTTGAAAAGATAAATTCGTCTCGTAGCGGCCGCGAACGACGCCCGAATATTTTTCCTCTTGAGCGGCGTTGACGGACGAAATTTTTTGAACTTTGACGAGCGGCGGCTTGGTCGCGACAATTTTTTCTTCACCGCAACCGACGACAAAAAAACTCGCCGCAACAATTCCTGCCAAAAATTTTTTCAACCGCGTCATCTCCCGAAAAATTTTTTTCATTATAACATTCAAACGGCCAGCTTCGTCAGCATTAAAAATTTCAGGAAGGGAAAATTTTTTCGGACGGCTGAAATTTTTTCTTCGACGCGCAAATCGTCCGCATGAAAAAAAATTCCCGCAACGGTGCCCGAATGCGCCACGTTCACGCCGACCGCGCCAAAATCTTCCGCAAAATTCATCAGGTCTTCGAGCCCGCGCTTGAACAAAATTTTTTGATTGGCCAGCGCAGATTTTTTCATCAGCGCAAAATTTATTTCGTCGTCGAGGGCGGGAAAGTTGAAGTCGCCGCGACGATTGAACTTGAGCGTGTCGACCGCGCCGCCGTAATCGAAGACCGCGATTTGAAATTTTTCTTGCGCCCGAATTTTTTTCACGAGCCGCCCCGTCAGAGGATTCATGGCCGCCACGCTGTCAAAAAAAATTCCGTCCGTCGGTTCGATTCGCGCGCAAAGTTCGCCGAGTTCTTCGGGCGAAAAATTTTTTCCGAGTGACAACGCGACCGCTTGAGCAACAGCCGCCATGTCCGCCGAAGACGACGCCAGACCTTTTCCGCGCGGAAGTTCGGAAGTCAGTCGCACGCCGAACGAAAAATTTTTCACGCCAAAAATTTTCAAAACTTCGCCGAGAATTTTTTTTGACTTGGAGCCGAGCCCGTCGACGCCGCAAAATTCATCGCTAACCGCGGCCGTCGAAAATTTTTCAATCGGGCAGGTAATCAAAATCGGTTCGCCGCGAAAAAATCCTTGAGCAATCTCGCCGCACGTCCCGCGCATCTTCACGACGACTTTCATAAAATTTTTCCCGCCAACAAAAAAATTATCAACGCGAACATTTCGGAAAGGGTCGTCACCGCGCCGTAGATGTCGCCCGTCACGCCGCCGATTTTTTCCGTCGCGAACGATGCAAACTTCCACGCCACGAGGAACGCTCCGAACGTCGAGATCGCCGCGCAGAGAAAAATTTTTCCGCAAAAAAAATTCAGCGGCAACAGGAGCAAAAAAGTTTCAATCGCCGCAAAAATTATCGTGCGCCGCGTCGTAAACTTCGCGAAAGATTTTCCCATTCCCGATTTTCTGGCGTAAGGGAACGAGCCGATTGTCACGACCATCATCATTCGGGCGATTATCGGCGCAGAAAAAATTGCCGCGCAAAGTTGAGCCGTCGAAAATTTTGCAAGTTCAGCCAAAGCCGAAACTTCTAACGCCGCGACCAAAATCAAACTCACGACGCCGAACGAGCCCGCCCGCGAATCTTTCATTATCTCCAAAATTTTTTCGCGCTCGCGACCGGAAAACAATCCGTCCGCCGAATCGGCCAGCCCGTCGCAATGGATTCCGCCCGTCAAAATTATCAGCGACGCAAAACCGACCGCGCCCGTCAAAAGAGGAAGTTCAAAAAAATTTATCGCGCCGACGACAGCCGCACAAATTATTCCGAGCACCGCGCCGACCGCCGGAAAAAATTTCACTGACTCGCCGAAACTTTTTTCCGTCCAAACGCTCTGCTTCACGACAAAAATTCTCGTCAAAAATTGCAGGGCGATCAAAAATTCGTTCATAAATTTTCACCGCCCGAATGATATAAAAATTAAAAACGATTGTACAGCGCGAAAAATTTTTTTTGCGGGATCGGGCGATAACTGCTATAATCGCCGCGGCATAAAAAATTTTGAAGGGGGCATTTTTTCTGATGGAAAATTCTGCGTTGTCAATGTTGCCGCCGATCATCACGATAATCCTCGCGCTTGCCACGAAGGAAGTTTACACCTCGCTGATAGTCGGAATCTTTGTGGGCGCGATGCTTTTCACGGGCGGCAGCTTTTTGGAATCGATCGTGACTTTTTTTGAAATCATGGAGGGAAAAGTCGGCGGCAACGTGAACATTTTGGTTTTCCTGGTCATCCTCGGAATTTTGGTGGCGATAATCAGCAAGTCGGGCGCAACGAAAGCTTACGGCGAATGGGCGCGCTCCGTCATCAGCGGCAAACGTTCGGCTCTGGGCTTGACGGCTTTTCTGGGCATGCTGATTTTCATCGACGATTATTTTAATTGCTTGACGGTCGGAACGAT
>CAMNFC010000046.1 GCA_946536925.1 uncultured Selenomonadales bacterium
CTTCAATGACGCTGACGACGCTGTTTGTTGTTCCCAAATCTATGCCAATGACTTTGCTCATAAAAAATTCCTCCCGTTAAGAATTCTTCACAACTTGAACCATGCTCGGACGAATCACTCTGCCGCGCGCGATGTATCCGCGTTGAAATTCTGCGGCGATTGTTCCGTCCGCTTTAGTTTCGTCCGTGACCGTGCCGACCGCCTGATGAAAATTCGGGTCGAACATTTTTTCCGAAGTTTCAATCGGTTCAAGTCCGTGCTTGCCCATGACGGCAACGGTTTCCTGCTTAATCATCTCGATTCCTTTGCGCAACGTCTCAACGTCTGATTGCCCGGCATTTTCGGCCGCCTCCGTCGCCCGACTCAAATTGTCGAGCAAGGGAAGCAAATCTTTCAAGAACGCCTGCTCAATCACCGCCGCGAGTTCGGTTTTTTCACGCGCCGTGCGTTTCCTGAAGTTGTCGAAGTCCGCCGAGAGTCTCAAAAGTCTTTCGTCCTTCGCGCTGAGTTCCGCCTTTAATTTTTCAAGCTCGTCCGCCGCGTCCTCGGAAATTTTTTCGTCGACTGCAGGCTCTGCTTGTTTCTTTTGTAAAGTTATTTCTGCGCTGTCGCCGTCCTCGTTATTGACGACGACTTTTTTTTCTTCTTCCACGAAAGTTCACCTCTCTTTGCGTGCAAACCTTAACACCAATTAGACAAAAAGTCAAGTGCTTTTTCCCGATAAATTTTTGAGTCGTCAAAAATTTTCAAACGGATTTTTTGTTGCGTTGAAGGGCGATAACGGCTAAAATGGCGTGGAAAATTTTTTGAGCGGAGGAAAAAAAGATGGCAAGATTATTCGGGACGGACGGCGTGCGCGGCGAAGCGAACACAAAACTTCCGCCGGAGTTGGCCTATCGCATGGGACGCGCGGCAACAATTTTTTTCGGGCGACATTTTGAAGGCACGCCGCAAATTTTAATCGGGCGCGACACGAGAATTTCCGGCGAAATGTTGGAAGCGGCACTCGTGGCGGGAATTTGTTCGGCGGGCGGCAACGTAATTTTGGCGGGAGTCGTTCCCACGCCGGCTGTCGCTTATCTTACAAAAAAAATTCACGCGGCGGCCGGAATCGTCATCAGCGCGTCGCACAATCCCTTTCAAGACAACGGCATAAAATTTTTCGGCGGCGACGGTTACAAACTTCCCGACAAAGTGGAAGACGAAATCGAACAAATCGTCCGCGACATCGAATCCCAAAAATTTTTTGCGCGGCCGGTCGGCCGGGAAGTCGGGCGAATCGAACGTCGACAAAATCTTTTGGAAGATTATATCAGCTTCGTGATGAACACGACGAGCGAACGCTTCGACGGCATGAAAATCGTTTTGGATTGTGCCAACGGCGCGGCGTACAAAGCGATGCCCACGGTTTTGGAGAGGCTCGGCGCGAATTTAATTTTGCTCGGCGACAGACCCGACGGCCTCAACATCAACGACTATTGCGGCTCGACGCACATGGAAAATTTGCGGCTGGAAGTTCTGCGCAATCGGGCGGACATCGGCATTGCTCACGACGGAGACGCCGACCGCTGCCTTTGCATTGACGAACGCGGGGAAATCATCGACGGCGACCACATCATGATCATCTGCGCAAAACTCATGCTCGAAGTCGGCGCACTCCCGAAAAAAACAATCGTCACGACCGTGATGAGCAACATTGGTTTTCGCCAGGCGTTGAAGGAGCTGGGCCTGAGCTGCGAAGTCACGGCCGTGGGCGACAGATACGTTTTGGAAAATATGCGCGCCAAAGGTCACAATCTCGGCGGCGAACAGAGCGGCCACATAATTTTTTCCGATTACTCCACGACGGGCGACGGGCTGATAACCGCGCTGCAAGTTTTGACGGCGATGAAAAAATTCCGCGCGACGGCCAGCGAACTCAACGCGCTGATGACGACTTACCCGCAAGTGCTCCTCAACGTCCGCGTGAAAAACAAAGAGGCCTGTCAAAATTCCGAGACCGTCAAGTTGGCCATTGCCGAGGGCGAAGTCGAACTTGGATCGAGCGGCAGAATTTTGGTCAGAGCGTCGGGCACGGAGCCTTTGATCCGCGTGATGGCTGAAGGCCCCGACAAAAATCAGCTCAACAGAATTTGCAACAAAATCGCCGCGGAAGTCGAGAAGTGCGATGCGTAACGCGATAATTTTAGTCAGCTTCGGGTCGGCGGACGATTCAATCCGCGAAAAAATTTTCGACTCTCTGGCGGCCGAAGTCGCGGAAAAATTTTCGGCCTTCGAGATTCGTCAGGCCTTCACGTCGAATTTCATGGTAAAAAAATTGGCGGCGCGAAAAATTTTTATCAGCACGCCCGCCGAAGAAATTTCGCGGCTCCGAGCTCAAGGCTTCGGAAAAATTTTCGTCCTGCCCACGCACCTGACGCCCGGCGAAGAATTCGACAACAAAATAAAAATCTGCGCGGCCGCCGGCGTTGAAATCATTCCGCCGCTGATGAGCGAGCCGTTCGACGAAAAAATTTTGCCGACGATTCTTGAGTGCTTCGCGCCCGCCGACGACGAAGATTTGATTTTGATCGGGCACGGCTCGCCGCACAGGCACAATCCCGTTTACGAAAATTTTCAAAAGTTGACGGGCGAAAAAATTCACGTCGGGGTCATCGAGCAGAACGACACGCCGAATTTTTCCGACGTCATCAAGCGATTGAAAATTTCCCGCGCAGAAAAAATTTTGCTCGCGCCGCTGCTGTTCAACGGTGGCGTGCACGTGGCCGAAGACATCGCGGGCGAAAAAAATTCTTGGCGGACGAAACTTTCTGCGCTCGGATACAAAGTCCGCGTGATTCGCGATGGCCTGGGCAGCTTCAAAACTTTCCGCGAACTTTACATAAAAAAATTGGAGGCGCACCTTGGACGAGAAAAAATTTGAATTCATCATCCACGCAACGGACGAAAAATTTTTGGCGCGACTGATTCAATCTTTGGAGGCTCTCGTCGTGCCGGCGGGTTTTCGGGCGGAAGTGCAGCCCGTGACCGGCGAGGAAAAATATTTCGCTTACGACGCGGCGATGAAAAATTCCGACGCGAAATTCAAAATTTATTTGGACGAGCGGGCGATTGTTACGGACGAAAATTTTTTGTTCGAGCTGTTGAAAATTTTTCAAGACAAAAAAATTTGCGCGGTCGGCACGAGCGGAGCAATCGAACTTTCCACGCACGGCGTCTCGTTGACTTCGGCCAAACGCGCCCCGAAAAATTTTTACGGCGAGGCTCAAATCGCGGATGGATTTTTTTTCGCGACGCAATACGATCTGCCGTGGCGTCACGACCTGTTCAAAGATAATTTTTTCGGCGGGCAGGCTCAGTGCGTCGAATTCATTCGTGCCGGCGGAAAAATTTTCATCGGCGGCGATTGGATTCGCTTCGACGAAAAAAATCTTGCGCTCGACGTGGACACTCACAAAAAATTTTTGGACGAATACTCGAAGGATTTGTTCCCGCTCGTTAGCGTCGTCATTCCCACGTTCAATCGCCCGAAATTTTTTAAAGAGGCTCTCGAAAGCGCACTCAATCAAACTTATCGCAACGTGGAAATTTTTATCAGCGACAACTCGACCGACGACGCCACCGAAAAATTTATTGAGACTTGCTCCGACGCGCGGATAAAATATTTTCGGCACAAAAATTTCACCGCGCACGACAACTGGAATTTCGCCCGCGACTATGACAACCCCGCCGCCGAATTCGTCAACTGGCTCATGGACGACGATATTTTTTATCCGCCCAAGATTGAACGCATGGTTGAAATTTATCGCACCAACCCCGACGTCTCGCTCATCACGAGCAAAAGAAATATCATGGACGCGGACGGAAAAATTCTCGGGCACCACAAAGTTCCGTTCAAAGCTACGACAAAAATCAGCGGCGAGGAGGTCGGGCGAATTCTTTTCTCCAACTTTGAAAATTTTATCGGCGAGCCGACGACCGTTTTGATTCGGAAAAGATTTTTGCGCGATGGAGATCTTTGCTGGCACGCGAACGAGCGCGGCTTCTTCAATCTGGTTGACACGTCGACTTGGCTGCAACTTTTGAGCAAAGGAAATTTGTTTTTCATCGACGAGCCGCTCAGCTGCTATCGACTCCACGCGAACATCGCCACGGATTGGCCGTACACCGCGCCGCTCAACGCGATTCAGTGGGCGAAGATGATCAAGTCGGCGTGGGAGAAAAAAATTTTCCTCAAGACGGAGAAAGACGTCCGCCAATCGATTCTCAAATGGTTCAACTTCGTCGGCTTCAGAGGTTTGCAGCACCCGCTCGACGACAATTATCGCGGCAAAGAGGTCGAGACGCTGGAAAAATATTTCGTGACGATGGCGCGGGCTCTGTCCAACGGCTACAAAATCGAATTGCCGCCCGTGGAATATTCCGCGCAGGACGCAATCAAAAAAATTTATTGAGGAGGATTTTGGAATGGCTGACAACGACGGCAACGTCCGAGAGATGACGCGCACGGAAAAAAATTTTTACAGGGGCGTGACGATTGACGCGGGCTCGACGGACGGCTCATCGGAAGAAAATTTTCGCCGCGAAAAAAAATATTCGACGCGCACGGCTTACGTCAGCTACGGCTCGAATTTTTTCACGCGGCTTTTGGGGAGCTTCCTCACCGCGCTGCTCAAAGGAAATCGTCTGGCACAAATCGGTGCGTTTTTGATTGGGCTGGCGTTGGCGGCTCTGGCGTTTTTCGTCGCGGTTCCGATTTTATTTTTCCTCTTGGCTCTCGGAATCGGTTTCGTTCTTTGGTCGAAAATTTCGAGATGAGCACGGAAAAATTTTTTGTCAACGGCGCGACGCTTGAAGTTGAACTGGCCGATAATTTTTTCAAAAGATTTTGCGGGCTGATGTTGCGTCGACGTCTCGAAGAAGGCCGCGGGCTGCTCCTCACTCCTTGCGACGGCGTGCACATGCTCTTCATGCGCTTTTCAATCGACGTGGTTTATCTCGACGAAAATTTTTGCATAAAAAAAATCGTGCGCAACCTTTGGCCGTGGCTGGGCTTGAGCGTTTGCTTGGGTGCGTGGGGAGCTTTGGAACTTCCCCGCGGCGAGGCTGACAGATTGAAACTCGTCGTCGGACAAAAACTGGAACGAAAAAATCCCGCTCGCTGACGAACGGGATTTTATTTTTTTCGTGTTGGTGCCGAAGGCCGGACTCGAACCGGCACGTGGTTGCCCACGGCAGATTTTGAGTCTGCTGCGTCTGCCAATTCCGCCACTTCGGCGCGGACAAAATATTAACACGCTGCCTTTAACTTGTCAAGCTTCGACGGCATAGACGCTGATTTTTCTTTGATAGCGGCCTTTGCGTTCGAAAGCGACGCGACCGGAAATTTTTGCAAAGAGAGTGTCGTCCTTGCCGCGCCCGACGTTGAGGCCGGGGTGGAAGTGCGTGCCGCGTTGACGAACGAGAATGCTGCCCGCCGTGACGACCGTGCCCGCCTGCTCTTTTACGCCCAAACGTTTCGACTCGCTGTCGCGGCCGTTGCGCGTGGAGCTGACACCTTTTTTGTGCGCGAAACGCTGCAAATCAAATTTGAATTCCATTTAAGTTTCACCTCCGAGGATTTTTTCTTCGACCTTGACGATTTTTGGAACTTGCTTTTCGACTTCCCGCATGCCCAGCAAAAGAGTTTGGAAAGCGACCTCGGTCAAGTCGTCGGGATCATCTTTTAGTTTGACTGTCAAGCGGCCGTGCGCCGCGTCCCAAAAAAAATCGCGCTTGAGAAAATCTCTGAGACAGACGAAGACCGAACTTGAAATCATAGACGCCGCCGAGCAGTAAATGTCTTGGCCGTGCTTGCCTTGGTTGGAGTGGCCGGAGAGTGTGAAGCCGATAATTTTTTCGTCGCGCCTGAAAATTTCCGTGACGATCATGCTTCGATTTTTTCAATCTTGACTTTCGTGAACGGCTGGCGATGACCTTGGCGGCGACGGTAATTGGTCTTGTGCTTGTATTTGAAGATGCGAATCTTGGGGCCTTTTCCGACCTTGACGACCGAGCCCGTGACTTTTGCTCCTTCAACAATCGGACGACCGAATTTAATTTCGTCGCCTTCGCCCACGGCCAAAACTTCCTCGAACGTGACGGACGAACCTTCCCGGGCGTCGAGCTTCTCGATGATGATCTCGCTGCCTTCTGCGACTTTGTATTGCTTGCCGCCTGTCTTGATAATTGCGTACAAATTTAACACCTCCGCGCGGATGAACTCGCCGACTGTGGCACGTTGAACGTTTTAAAAGCCTCGTCGAGCGGCGCGATTAAGATAACAGAAAAAATTTTCATTGTCCAGTTTTTTTTTTCGCGTGAAAGATTTATAATCGCCGCGTAAAAAAATTTTCGGGCGGAGGAGATGACTTTGAAAAAAATTTTTGCGGCAGGATTGGCGGCGTTGGTCGCGATGAATTTATTTTCGGCGGAGGCAACGGCAATGGAAAGACCTAAGGCAGTAAAAATCACTCAAACGGCGGGACGCGACGCGCTCGGAGATTTTGCGCCCGAATTCGCCCGCTACAACGACGATATCCTTTTCGGTGAGGTTTGGAGCCGCAATGACATTCTCTCTTTGCACTCAAGGAGCATCGTCACGATTTGTTCGCTCGTGGGCAGCGGCGTTTTAACCGACGCGCTCAAGTATCACATTCAAACGGCAAAGAAAAACGGCGTGACCCGCGACGAGATGGTCGAGATCATCACGCAACTCGGATTTTATGCGGGCTGGCCGAAAGCTTGGGCGGTCTTCCCCATGGCAAAGGAAGTTTACGGTGCGGACGCCGCGAAAGTTTTTGACGACATTGGAGAAAAAATTTTCCAGAACGCCGGCAGAAAAAATCTTGGAGATTTTGCGCCCGAATTCGCCCGTTACAACGATGATATTCTCTTCGGCGAGGTTTGGAGCCGCAACAAAATTCTTTCCGTTCACGACAGGAGCATCGTCACCGTCTCGACTCTCGTTGGCGCGGGAATTTTCACCGACGCGCTCAAACATCATCTGGCCGCGGCAAAAGCAAACGGCGTCACGAAAGATGAAATGGTCGAAATAATCACGCAACTCGGATTTTATGCGGGCTGGCCGAAAGCTTGGGCGGTCTTCCCCATGGCCAAAGAAGTTTATGAATCATGAACAGACGAAAATTTATAAAAGTCGTCGGGCTCGGCGCGATGGTTCTTTACTTGAGCGGTTGCGGCTTGTCGGCTATCAAAAATGAAGATGACACGGAAGTTTCCGCGAGCGAATCCGTGTCGGGGGGCGAGACTATGAAAATCGTTGTGATAAACAGCAGCCCGCATTCCGAGGAAGAATCCACGTCGCGCTACTTGGCGAAAAAATTTGTCGACGGAGCGAAGAGTGCCGGCCACGAAATTTTTGTCTTCGACGCGGCCAACGAGAAAACCAATCCTTGTCGGGGCTGCGATCAGTGCGGAATGGACGGCGCATGCATTTTTGACGATGCGATTGAAGAAAAACTTATGCCGCAAATGCTCAAGGCCGATCTTTTGGTTTTGGTCACGCCGCTTTATTATTTCGGAATGAGCGCGCAACTCAAAACGGTCGTCGACAGATTTTATTCGCGCACGTCGAAACTGAGCGGCAAAAAGTCGATGATAATTTCCACGGCCTGGAACACGGCGGATTGGACAATGGAAGCGTTGAAAAATCATTACGAAACTTTGGTGCGCTACATGAGCTGGGAAGACGTCGGTCAAGTTTGGGCTACGGGCTGCGGCTCGCGTCCCATGGTCGAGCGTTCACAGTTCGGCGACATTGCTTTTAAAATCGGCGCGGCTCTATAAAAATTTTTTGGAGGAATCTCAATGAAAAAATTTAATACGGCGATCGTCGGCGCAACGGGTGCTGTCGGTCAAGAATTTTTGAAACTCATCGAGGAACGCAACTTTCCTTTCGGCGAACTGAAAATGCTGGCGTCGTCACGTTCGGCCGGCAAAAAAATTTCTTTCATGGGCAAAGAATACACGGTCGAGGAGACGACGGAAAAATCTTTCGACGGCATGAAGTTTGCACTCTTCGCGGGCGGCGCGGCCAGTAAACTTTTTGCTCCTGCTGCGGTCAAAGCGGGCGCGGTCGTCATCGACAACTCCTCGAATTTCAGAATGGATCCCGAAGTCCCGCTCGTCGTGCCCGAAGTCAATCCGCAGGCAATCGCTCGCCACAAAGGAATCATCGCCAACCCGAACTGCTCGACAATAATTATGGTCATGGCTCTCAAGCCGCTTTACAACATTTCAAAAATCAAGCGCGTGGTCGTCTCGACGTATCAAGCTGTCAGCGGCGCGGGTCGCGAAGGCATGGACGAGCTCAAAACTCAACTCGAAGCACTTGCCCGCGGCGAAGATGTCGAAGCAAAAATTTTGCCCGTCGCCAAACTCGACAAGCACTATCAAATTGCCTCGAACCTCTTGCCGCAAATCGACGTCTTCAAGGAAAATCTTTACACCAAAGAGGAAATGAAGATGGTCGACGAGACGAAAAAAATCATGGAGGACGACGCGCTCCGAGTCACGGCGACGACTGTCCGCGTGCCCGTCTATCGTTCGCATGCCGAGTCAGTCAACGTCGAATTCGAGGACGAAATTTCCGTCGAGGAGGCGCGCGCCGCCCTGGAAAAATTCCCCGGCGTCATCGTGCGCGACAATCCCGACGAAATGATTTATCCTCAGCCGCTGGAAACTTCCGGCAAAGACGCCGTTGAAGTCGGAAGAATCCGCAAAGATTTTTCGATTGACCACGGGCTGAATCTTTGGGTTTGCGGCGACCAGATCAGAAAAGGCGCGGCTCTCAACGCCCTGCAAATCGCCGAGTACATGATTAAGAAAGGTTTAGTTTGACCATGGAAAAAAGTTTTCGCTACTTCCAGCCCGAATACGTCAGCCGTTTCAAATGCGACGGCTCCAAATGCGACGCGCGCTGTTGCAAAGGCTGGACGGTTACAATCGACTGGAAAAGTTGCGAGCAATACTCGAACATTGAGCCGCCCGAAACTTCCAAAGAAATTCTGTCCTGCATGAAATTTGATTCGAAAAAAGAAAATTATGTCATGAATCTAAAGCCGAACGGTTTTTGTCCCATGCTCACGGAAAAAAATTTGTGCCGCCTGCAAGCCGATTACGGCGAAGAATTTTTGTCGCAAACGTGCGCAACTTATCCGCGCGTAACGTACGTCTTCGGAGATTTCTTTGAACGCTCTCTGGCGTTGAGCTGCCCCGTGGTCGCCGAAATGGTTTTGTTTGAAAAAGAGCCGCTGAAATTTTTGTTCGTCGACGTCGATGAAAAAGTTCACTCCAACGGCGGAAAAATCGTCGCAAATTCTTTCAGCGCGAAAAAATTTTTGGCGGAAGAACTTTTTGCCGTTCAGGGCACCATGCTTTCAATCTTGCAGGAGCGGCGGCTGACAATCAACCAAAGATTAATCGCGCTGGCTCTTTTCGTCAAAGACTTGGAAGAATTGTTGGCCGTCGAAACTCCTTCGCCGGAAGAATCATTCGCGTTGGTTAACGCCCTGAGAAAATTGACGGCCGCGTACAACCCGAAAGTTTTTTTGCGCGATGTAATCCCGCCCGCGCTTCAAAATATTTCTTTCGACGCGGAAAAATTCGTCATGCTCATGATCTCGTTCTTCTCGCCGATTTACGTCGAGTCTTTTAAAAATTCTGATGACTTCCAAAAATATTTGCACAGCGTCGTTCAGATGTTACAGATGGATTTCATCGACAAACACCGCTTGACTTACGCTCAAATCGCCAACAACTACATGGCTTTGGCCGAGGAGCGCAGAGTTTTTTCGGAAACGTATTCGACCTTCCTGGAAAATTATCTCGTCAACGAATTTTTCTCGAACATTTGCCCGTGGAAATTCGAGGGCGGCATGGCCAAAAATTTTTTCGTCTTCCTGATGAGCTGCAAACTTTTCGAGCTGATAATTTTTTCCGCGTGGCTCAAAGGTTTAGACACAAAAAAAGATGTGCTGTTCATTGTCGACCAATTCACGCGGATAATCGATCACAATGATGCACTTCAGAAAAAAATTTTGGAATTCTTGAAAGACAGAACTGATTCTTTGGAACTGACGGAAAGTTTGCTCGAACCGTAAGGAAAATTTACGATGAAAAAATTTTTGTACTTTCAGCCCGAATACGTCAGTCGCTTCAAATGCGACGGCTCGAAGTGTTCCGCGCGCTGTTGTAAAGGCTGGACGATTGAAATCGACGCGGCGACTTACAAAAAATATTCGCGAATCAAGCCGAAAGAAAAGGCCAAGGAAATTCTCTCGCACTTTAAATTCGACCCGAAGAAAAATTTGTACGTCGTCCGACTCGATCAAACTTTTTCATTTGAAAATCTTGACGGCGAGCAAAAAGTTTTTTCCATAAACCCCGACAAAAAATTTTCTTGCCCGTTTTTGACGGAGAAAAAATTATGCGGCCTGCAACTCGAATACGGCGAAGAATTTTTGTCGCAAACGTGCGCAACTTATCCGCGAATCACTTACAACTTCGGAAAATTTTTTGAACGTTCGCTGACGTTGTCTTGCCCGGTGGCGGCCGAAATTATTTTGTTTTCAGAGGAGCCGCTCGCGTTTGAATTCGTCGAAGTGCTCGAAAAAATCCACGGCAAACACGGCCGAATCAGAATCCTCAAACTCCCCACGAACGAAGATGCCGCCGAACTTATCCGCGAGGCGCAAGTCACGATGATTTCGATTCTTCAGGCGCGAAAATTTTCTCTCGACCAAAGATTAATCGTGCTCGGATTTTTCCTCGACAAGTTGGGAGAAATACTTCCCGTTAAAGACGAAGCCGCCAGAGATAATTTGCTGGACTTGATCGCGGCGTATCGTTCGGAAGAATTTTTGACGCGGGAGATGTTGCCGCTGGCTCAAAGTATCGACTTTGACGCGCACAGGTTCATCCTCTTCATGATGAATTTCATCGGATATACTTTGGAAATTTTGCGGGTTGAAGAAGGCCGAAAATTTTTTGCCGCGTTGGAAAAAGTTTTGGGCATCAAGCCCGACGAAAACTCTTTGGTCTCCGTTGACGAAATCGCCGCGAACTTCGACAGGCTGGCCGACGCCCGAAAAATTTTTTCGGAAAAGTATTCGACCTTCCTGGAAAATTATCTCGTCAGCAATCTTTTCCGCGGCGTTTGGCCGTGGCGATTCAGAGATCACAGCCTGACGAAAAATTTCATCATCTTCCTGATAAGCTACAAAATTTTTGAGCTGATAACTTTCGCGACGGTTCACGACGGCTTGGACTCGAAAGAAGATTTGCTGGCGATGGTCGATTGGTTCATGACGAAGACCGACCACGACCAAAGACTTTACAAAAGATTTTTCGAGCTGCTGGCGGGCGTGGACGACACGTATTTGCTCATGGCCACTTTGCTTTAAAAGTTGCCTTGACACGAAAAGGGCGGTGTTGTAAAATGCCGAAAGTGCAAACGGCAAGGGGCAGCAAGGCTCCTTTCGAGTTCAGCGGGACGTCGGAAAAACTTTTCGGCGAGGACTTGGAGGACTTCGCGGGCGAAATAAAAATCGTCGGCGAGGTTGAAGACGTCGGAAGATGTTTCGTCGTTCGCGGGCAAATTTTTTGCAAAAGGAATTTTATCTGCGACAGATGTTTGACCGAATCGACGCGCGAACAAGTTCACGATTTCGAGGAAGAGTTCGACAAGTCGGAAGCGGTTGACGAGCTGTTGGACGTGACGGAACTTTTGCGCGACGAACTGCTTGCCGGACAGCCGATGAAAAATCTTTGCCGAGAGGATTGCAAGGGGCTGTGTCCCGTGTGCGGCGCGAATTTGAACGAGGGCGAGTGCGGTTGCGAAAAATTCTTCGTTGACCCGAGGCTTGCCGCGTTGAAAGATTTTAAACTTGAATGAGGAGGTGTTAAGCTTTGGCGGCACCGAAAAGGAAATTGAGCAAAAGCAGACGCGACCGGCGGCGTGCAAATTGGAAGTTGGAAGCTCCGAACTACGTAAAATGTCCGAGATGCCATGAACCTAAACTCCCACACCATGTGTGCCCGGAATGCGGTTACTATGACGGGCGCGAGGTCATAGAGACGGAATGAGGACAGCGGAATTTACCGGGCAGGCTTGGTTCCTGCCCGCTTTTTTTTGCAGAAAAATTTTTTGGGGGACGAAACGTGAAAATTGCAGTCGACGCCATGGGCGGTGACAAAGCTCCGGCGGAAATAGTTAAAGGTGCAGTGCTTGCTGCCGAAAAATATAAATGCGAAATCGTTTTGGTCGGCGACGAGAAAAAAATCCGCGACGAGCTCAAAGAAAATTCTTTGCCGATAACGATTCGGCACGCCTCTCAAGTCATAGAGATGGGCGAACACCCCGCCGACGCCGTGCGTGGCAAAAAAGATTCGTCAATCGTCGTGGCGACAAAAATGGTAAAGAGCGGAGAGTGCGACGCTGTGATTTCGGCCGGCTCGACGGGTGCTTCCGTCACGGCGGCTCAACTCATCTTGAAAAGAATTCACGGCATCGGGCGCGCGTCAATCGCGACACCCATGCCAACGCCGCGCGGCACGACTCTTTTGCTAGACAGCGGAGCCAGCGTCGACAGCCGCCCCGAACATTTGATTCAAAGCGGGATAATGGGTTCGCTTTACGCCGAGCACGTCTTGAAGATAAAAAATCCTTCCGTCGCTCTGCTCAACATCGGCGAAGAAGAAACCAAAGGCAACGAGCAGGTGCGCGAAACTTATCAGGTGCTGAAAAATTTGTCGACGATGAATTTTGTCGGAAACGCCGAAGGCCGCGACATTCCCACGGGAAAATTCGACGTGGTGATCTGCGACGGTTTCGTGGGCAACGTCGTCCTCAAGTTCGGCGAAGGCCTCGCGCTGACTATCATGAAACTTTTGACGGAAGAACTAAGAGCCAACGGCGGCATTAAACTTCTCGGCCAAGACCTTCTTCAAAAAACTTTCAAGAACATGTCAAAGCGGCTGGACGTTTCGGAAAACGGCGGCGCACCTCTTTTGGGCGTGGACGGTTGTTGCGTGATAAGTCACGGCTCGTCAGACGCGCGCGCGATTTGTTCGGGAATCGGCGTGGCCGTAAGCTATGTCGAAAGCAAAATCCCGGCAAAAATCAAAGCGGCACTTTGAATTAATTTGTAATTGACAAATCAAACGGATTCGTATAATTTATGCGCAGCGCAGCGTTGAGGAGGAGATTAGATGTTTGAAAATAACGCCATATGTAAATTGTTAAACATCAAGTACCCGATCTTTCAGGGCGGCATGGCGTGGATAGGGACAGCGGAGCTCGCCTCGGCGGTGTCGAATGCGGGCGGACTTGGTCTCATCGGCGCGGGACATATGCCCCCCGACGTTTTGAAAAAAGAAATTCAAAAGTGCAAAGCTTGGACGGACAAACCTTTTGGCGTGAACGTTATGCTCATGTCGCCGTTCGTCAAAGAAGTTATGCAGCTCATGGTTGAAGAGCGGGTTCCTGTCGTGACGACGGGCGCGGGCAATCCCGGCGAATATGTTCCCGCGCTCAAAGAAATCGGCTCAAAAGTCATTCCCGTCGTGGCCAGTGTCGCTCTTGCCAAAAGATTGGTTAAAGGCGGTGCGGACGCTGTCATCGCCGAAGGTTGCGAATCGGGCGGGCACATCGGAGAAATTTCCACCATGCCGCTCGTTCCGCAAGTCGTCGACGCCGTGGACGTTCCCGTTATCGCGGCGGGCGGTTTTGCGGACTCAAGAGGAATCGTTGCGGCCTTCGCTTTGGGTGCCAGCGCAATTCAAATGGGCACGCGCTTCGTCCTGAGCAAAGAATGCATCGCCCACCCGAATTATAAAAATCTCGTGCTCAAAGCCAAAGACAGATCGACCGTCGTCACCGGCAGAACAACCGGCCACCCCGTCAGAGGTCTGGCCAACAAACTCACGCGAACTTATCTTGACATGGAAGCCAAAGGTGCCTCTGTCGAAGAACTCGAAGCTTTGGGCGCGGGCGCACTTCACAAGGCAACTCACGGCGGCGACGTGGAAAACGGCTCGGTCATGATCGGACAAATTTCCGGCATGCTCGACGACATCAAAACCGTCAAAGAAATCATCGACGACATCGTGGGCGGCATCGGCGGCGTCGTCTCCAAAATTCAAAGCAGATACGAATGAAGTGGTCGGTGCTTAGTGGTTAGTGGTTAGAAAAAAACTAATCGCTAACCACTTTCCACTTGCCACTGTTTTTTAGGAGGAACGCTTTTCATGAAGACGGCTTTTATTTTCCCCGGACAAGGCGCGCAGACGGTCGGCATGGGCAAAGATTTTTACGACAACTTCGACTCGGCAAAAAAACTTTTCGACGAGGCCGACGACGCCCTGGGCTACTCGATTAAAAAAATTTGCTTCGACGGCACGGCGGACGATTTGAAACTCACGGCCAACACCCAGCCCGCAATCTTGGTCGTCAGCGTCATCGTCAACGAAATTTTAAAGGCGGAAGGAGTCACGGCGCAAATCGCGGGCGGCCACAGTCTCGGCGAATATTCCGCGCTGGTTGCGGCCGGCTCACTCAAATTTTCTGACGCGGTCGTTCTCGTTCACAAGCGCGGGCAATTCATGCAAGAGGCTGTTCCCGTCGGCGAAGGTGCAATGGCTGCGATCCTCGGCCTGGACGACGACACGATTATAAAAATTTGCGCTCAAGCTTCCGACTTCGGCGAAGTCCAAGCTGTCAACTTCAACTGCCCCGGCCAAACGGTCATCGCGGGAAAAACTGCGGGCGTGGAGGCGGCCGTCGAAAAATTAAAATCTGTCGGCGCGAAAAAAGCTGTCGTCCTTCCCGTGAGTGCGCCTTTCCACAGCACTCTGATGGCTCCCGCGGCAAAAAAACTTGCGGGCGAGCTGGACAAGGTCGAATTGCACGACGCGGCCTTCCCGATTGCGGCCAACTTCACGGGCGAGCTTGAGACTTCTGCGGCGGAGATAAAAAATAATTTGGTCGCGCAGGCCGACAACCCCGTCAAGTGGATTGCGTGCGTGGAAGCCATGAAAAATTTCGGCGCGGAAGTTTTCGTCGAGTGCGGGCCGGGCAAAACTCTTTGCGGGTTCAATCGTCGAATCGACAAAAAAATCCGCAGCCTCAACGTCGAAAATCTCGACAGCCTGAAAAAAACTTTGGACGCCCTGAAAGTTTGATTCCCCGCGAAAAATTTTTGTCTTGGTAATGATTGTAGACAAGATAAAATCTTTGTGCTATATTCTGCAAACGGGAGGCGAAAGGTTGTAATGAGTTCCAAATTATCGGGCAAGACGGCGTTCGTGACGGGTGCTTCGCGCGGAATCGGTCGTGCAACGGCTTTGCGGCTGGCTCTCGACGGAGCAAAAGTCGCGCTGAATTTCTCAAGCAACGTTTCAAAGGCCGAAGAAGTCAAAGCGGCTATTGAGTCTGCGGGCGGCACAGCCATGCTCGTTCAAGGCGACGTTTCAAATGCGGCTGTCGTGACGGAGCTGATAAAAAAAGTTGTCGACGAGTGGGGGCGGCTCGACATTCTGATAAACAACGCCGGAATCACCCGCGACAATCTCCTGCTCAAGATGAGCGAGGACGACTTCGACAAAGTCATCGCCACGAACTTAAAAGGCGTCTTTAACTGCACGAAAGCCGTGACTCGTCTGATGATGAAGCAACGTGGCGGGCGAATCGTCAACATGTCCAGCGTCGTGGGGCTCAAAGGTAACATCAGCCAAGCCAACTACGCTGCGGCCAAGGCGGGCATAATCGGTTTCACGAAGTCTGCGGCCAGAGAACTTGCTGCACGCGGCGTGACGGTAAACGTTGTCGCGCCCGGCTTCATCAACACCGACATGACCGCCGCCCTCAGCGAAAAAGTCAAGGAAGTTATGATGCAAGAGATACCTGCGGGAAGGATGG
>CAMNFC010000047.1 GCA_946536925.1 uncultured Selenomonadales bacterium
CTCAATGCCTTGGCGTTTCTTGATGAAGTCGGCGAGCGCGGTCTTACGAATCAGCTTGATTTCGTCGAGTTCGGCAAGAACTTTGCGGTCGTCGACGGACTCATTAAACAGGTCGAGTTGTTCGGGGTGACGGTGCCAAACGCGACTGCGAATCGTCCTGTCGATAAGGTCGGCGAGTTCGGGATTGTTGCCCATGAGCCAGCGGCGGTGCGTTATGCCGTTGGTTTTGTTGTTGAACATGCGCGGCCAATATTCGTAAAAGTCGTGGAGCGTGGTGGATTTGAGGATGTCGCTGTGGATTCGAGCGACGCCGTTGACGGAATGGGAGCCGACGATCGCCAGGCGTGCCATGTGAACTTCGCCGCCCTCGATAATCGACATCGCGCGGAGTTTTTCGACGTTGTTCGGATATCGTGCTCTGACGTATTCCAGGTGGCGGCGGTTGATTTCGTCGATGACCATGTAAATTCTCGGCAGGAGAGCTTTGAACATATCGACCGGCCACTTCTCCAAAGCTTCGGGCATGATCGTGTGATTCGTGTATGCCACGACGCCGCGGGTAATCGTCCAGGCTTCCGACCATTCAAGCTCGTGTTCGTCGACCAAAATTCTCATGAGCTCGGCGACGCAAAGTGCGGGGTGCGTGTCGTTGATGTGAATCGCAATTTTTTTGTCGAGCTCGCGAATATTTCCGCCGGAACGAACGAAATGGCGAATGATACTTTGCGTGCCGGCCGAAACAAGGAAGTACTCTTGAATGAGGCGCATGCGTTTGCCTTCGTTGGAGCTGTCGTCGGGATAAAGATATTCGGTGATACTCTCGACGAACTGGCGGTACTCATTTTTCTGGCGCATCTGTTCGTGCGTCAACATGCCGTAATCGGAAAAGTCGCGGTTGACTTCGGCGTTCCAAAGGCGCAACGTGTTTACGGTTTTGTTGTGATAGCCGACAATCGGCACGTCATAGGGCACGGCCATAACGGTCATCGCGTTTTCGTGGACGAGCTTGAGCGAGCCGTCGGGTTGCTCCTTCATGTAGGCGTTGCCGTTGAACTTGACGTTGATTGATTTGTCGGGCTTGCGATATTCCCAGGCGAAACCGTCGCGCAACCAGTTGTCGGGGATTTCGACCTGCTGACCTTGAATAATTTTTTGTTCGAAGAGGCCGTATTGATAGCGGATGGAGCAGCCGTGGCCGGGCAGACGGTGCGCCGCGAGAGAATCGATGAAGCAGGCAGCCAGACGACCCAAGCCGCCGTTACCCAGGCCCGCGTCCGGTTCTTCCTCATAAATTTCGTCAAGGTTCAAGTCCAGATCTTCGAGCACTTCGCGGAAAGCCTCGTCAATGCCCAGGTTGATCAAGTTTGCTTTGAGGAGACGCCCCATCAAAAATTCAATCGAGAAATAATAAACTTGCTTTTCTTGCCTGTCCATATAGGCGCGATTGGTTTTTATCCAGTTTTCGGAGATGACTTGTTTGGCGACCGCCGCCACCGTCTTGTAAATTTCGTTCATCGGCAGTTCGTGGACGTCGCGACCAAACATGATGTGCGCCGAGCTGATGAAGCGATTCTTCAGCGTCTCTTTGAGCTTTTCATACTCCCTGCTGTGGGCAGCTTTGTTTGCATCCTTTGCCAAGTGTATTCCTCCTTTTGCTACGAGATTGATGTGATTTCTAAGTGTCATTTTATCAAACAGAAAAAAACTTGGCAACAATGATTATCGAATCATAAACCGCAGAAACGGCGAATCTTTACGCCGGGGAAAGTTATCCCTTCGGTAAAAATCCGCCGCTGTCTGCTTCATTTAGCTCAACGATTTAGATTCTTGCTTTTTTGGTGACGATGTAAGGATAATTTTCCGCGCCTTTGAGCCAGCGATTTTTGGTGATGATGACTTCTTTGTCGCAGATGACGTTTTCGACGCGGGCACCCTCTTGAACGTCGCAACGCTGCATGAGGATGGAATCTTTGACGACTGCGCCTTTGCCGACGATGACGCCGCGGAAGATGATTGAATTTTCAACCGTGCCGCGGATTTCGCAGCCGTTGGCGATGAGAGAATTTTTGACGTTGGCTGTCTCTTTGTATTGAACGGGAACTTCGTCCTTGACCTTGGTGAAGATCGGGCGGTCGTTGTTCATGAAGAGTTCTTCCCAAACTTCGGGCTTGAGGCAGTCGCGGTTGGCGGCGTAATATTCCATGGTGGAATTGATGTGGGCAACGTAGCCTTCGTGTTTGTACGCGCTGATTTTGAATTCGTGAGCGTGACGAATCAGAGCGTCGAGGAGGAAGTCTTGGCCGCCGCGTTCATAGGTCGAGCGGACGAGATAGGCGAACGTCGGGACGGGCATGAGGTACGCGCCCATGACGTCTTTTTGTCCGGCTTTGATCGCGGGAACTTCGGCCAGGTCGGTGACGATTCCGTTTGTGCTGGTCTCGATGACGACGCTCTTGCCCGCGCGGTCTACTCCGGCTTTGGAATAAACCATGGTGATATCCGCGCCGCTGTCTTTGTGGAACTGGAGAACTTTTTCAAAGTCGATGTTGTAGATGTAGCTGGCGTTGGTCAAAAGGACGTATTGACGGCCGCTCAGTTCGGCGAAGTCAAGGTTTGCATAGATGTCTTTGAGGTCGCCTTTGCGCGAATCGTTATCGGGCAGAGCGGCGGGCAAATAAGTCAAACCGTCGCGGCGGCGAGCCAAATCCCAATCTTTACCGGAGCGGATGTGGTCGAGCACTGCGCGGGAGAAATCGGGGAGGAGAAGACCTACGACGCTCATGCCGGAGTTGACCATGTTGGAAATTGCGAAGTCGACGAGACGATAGCGTCCCGCGAACGGCAGAGCTTCAACCGCGCGAGTGGCCGCCAATTCTCTGATCAGACTGTTGCCTTCTTGAAGATTTATAATCCCCACTACTTGTTTCAATTCAAAGCACCTCCGATGTTAGCTTTAAGCTCGCAGCTTTAATCACGCGGTGACGACGGCACCTTCGGGGACGACAAAAATTTCGCCCTCTTTGCCTTCGACTTTGGCACCCGCTTTAATGACGGCGTCTTGAGCGATGATGGCGTAGTTGACGACCGCACCTTCTTCGATGACGGCAGAGGGCAGCACGACCGAGTTGGTGACTTTCGCGCCTTTGCCGACACGAACGCCCTGGAAAATAACGCATTTTTCAACGTCGCCTTCAATCTTTGCGCCTTCGTTGATCATGGCTTGCTTGACGGTGGCATAAGGCCCGACGAAGTGCGGCGGGAGCGACGGGTTGGACGAATAAACTTTTTGGTCGCCTTTGAGATCGAAGGGCGGCTGATCCTGGAGGAGATCCATGTTGGCCTGCCACAGACTTTCAATCGTCCCGACATCTTTCCAATAGCCGTCGAAAGCATAGGAGAACATACGCGCGCCGTCGGCGAGCATTTTCGGGATAAGGTCGTTGCCGAAGTCGTGCGTCGAATCTTCTTTCACGCCGTCTTCTTCGAGATACTTTTTGAGGAAGGGTTTCGA
Source organism: uncultured Selenomonadales bacterium (assembly GCA_946536925.1). Lineage (GTDB taxonomy): Bacteria > Bacillota > Negativicutes > Selenomonadales > Selenomonadaceae > Quinella. The sequence continues at coordinate 3,512 of CAMNFC010000047.1, forward strand.
GAAAATGTAAATGCCCATCGAGGCGAGGTTGGATTTGGGTTCTTTGGGTTTTTCCTGGAATTCGGTGATGCGGCCGGTTTCTTTGTCGGTGACCATGATGCCGAAGCGCGGAGCCTCTTCCCAAGAAACTTCGAAGACGCCGATTGTGACATCCGCGTTGTTTTGTTTGTGAGCTTTGAGCATCCAAGAATAGTCCATGGTGTAGATATGGTCGCCGGAAAGAATCAAAACGTAATCGGGGTCGGCCAAGTCGATGAAGTTGAGGTTCTGATAGATTGCGTCGGCCGTGCCGCGATACCAGTCCGCGCCTTTTTCGCGAGCGTAAGGAGGAAGAATGAACACGCCGCCGCCCGTGCGGTCGAGATCCCACGAGCTGCCGGAGCCCAGATAGTTATGGAGTTCGAGCGGCTTATATTGGGTAAGCACGCCAACTTTTTCAATGCCCGAATTTGCACAGTTGGAAAGCGGGAAGTCGATGATGCGATACTTTCCGCCGAACGGTACTGCCGGCTTCGCAACGGTTTTCGTCAAGGCCTTGAGGCGGCTGCCCTGCCCGCCGGCCAATATCATTGCCAAGCACTCTGTCTTTCTCATAGAATAATCCCCCCTGAAAAATACAATGCCTCCAAACTTCCGAAGCAACGCTTCATTGCCAAAGCATTTCTACGCAGCAAAGTTTTTTCCTGCCAAAAATTTCAGAAAAATTTTCGCGCAAAAAAAATCCTCGCCGAAAAATTTTTTCGACGAGGAAAATTTTTTTCACAGCGCGTTGATGAGCGAATGAGCTTTAAGCGGCGGATCCAAATATTCCCAGCCTTTTACGAAATCTTCGCCTTCGACGAAATCTCTTTTGCTCAACATCTTGAACGGGAACATTCGGCCGTCGGAAAATCTTTTCATCATGATGAAGAAAACAACTTTGCCTTTGAGCCGTCTCATGGTTGCAATCAAATTTTTAACGGAGTCTCTGTCTTGGAGTAGAACAATTACTTCGTCGTCGCGGACGCCGAAAATTTTTTTGATTTCGTCGACTTGATCGGCTCTGGCGCAAAAGCCGCGAGTTTTTCCCGAAACGAGAGCAGAAAGTTTCAACGCAAATTTTTTCAAATCGTTGCTCGTTTCCGAGAAGACGCTGTAGAGCCGCCCGATTGAATCTTCGTCGAACCAAGGCGTTTGGAGAAAATGGCGCATCCACAGGCGATTGAACGGGTCGTTCATCTTTAGCCCCAATCCGGCCAAAAGACCCGCGTAATGATAAACCGCACCTTTGAGTTCACGATCGATGTGCCGCAAATTTTTGACGAGAGAATTAAATTTCACCGGCAAAGCCAAAGCACCCGACGAGAAGCAATAATTTAAAATTGATTGATCCGGGTAGCGGCTGTATTCGGAATTTTTGCCGATGAATTCGATGCCGGCCAATAAAGTTTCTTCTTGACGCAGGAAATTTAAATTCATCAGCAGGACGCCGGAATTGAAATATTTTTCGATTTCGACCAAGCCGTCGGTGACCAGGCGAGAAAAATTTTCGGGATCGGCTTTGTTTAAAATTTCGGGGACGACGCCGAGCGGGTGATTGTCGAGTTCGATTTCCCAAAGCTCGTTAATGTCCAGATTGACGATGATGTCCCCGTCGAGGTAAATTGCTTTCTCAACATTTTTGGGAAGAGCCTGCGGAATAAAAAATCTGTAAAACATCCCGACAGTGAAGCGCGATTGCTCGACGTCCCGAAAAAGATTTTTCATTTCTGAAATTTTGTCCGCGTACATTTCTCCGACGTTGTGAAATTTCACAGCTTGAGAATAGCGGCCGGCGAGGTAAGAAAATTTTTCGCGGTTGTCAGCCGTCAAAGTATTGTCGTGGAGAATGTGAACCGTGACGGGCGACGATGTGTTTTCAAAAATCGAGTGCATGGACGTACCCACAAATTTTGAGTAACGCCCCGTCTCGTCAGTCATGCAAAAACAAACGTGGATCATAAAATCACTCCTTTACATCGAGTAGATAAGCGGGTAAGAATTCATCGCCATGCCCTGCTCCTCGGACAAAAATTCCATCGCGTTCAAATAGTCCGCGCCGAAAGTCAGACCCGCCCGCGCCAGCAAATTCAAGTTGAAACCTTGAGCCATGATGAAGAAAATTTTTTTGCCGCGAGAATTTTTCATGGACGCAACCAATTTTTGGAAGGCCGCCTGATTTTCCAGCGTGATGAATTCTTCGTCGTCGCGGACGCGGAAAAGTTTTTTGAGCTCGTCGACGTAGGCGGGCGTGGCGCAAAAGCCGCGGGTTTTTCCGTTCATCGCTATCGACAGATTTGTCATAGATTTTTTCAGGCGCATGTGAATTTGTTGGAAGCCTTCAAAAAGTTTGGCGAGAGTCGCGGCGTCGAACCACGGCGTCTTTGTGAAAAATTCCAGCCACAGCGCGTTGAATTCGTCGTTCGTGTCCAGCTGCAAAGAGTAGCCCGTGTAATAATAAATTTTTCGCGCGGCGGATTCTTTTTTGCTGCGCGCCCAACGCACAAAGCTGTTGAACTTGGCCGGCAATTTTTCCGTCTGCAACGAGAAGCAATAATTCAGAACCGTTTGATCCAAAAGCGAGAAATATTTGTGCTCGCTGACGAATTTCATCCCGTCCAAAATTTTTTCTTCCTCGCCGCGCAAAAGTTTCAGATTCATCAGCAGGACGCCGGGGTTGAAATAATTTTCCGCCGCGACGAAACCGTCCGCCACAATTTTATCCTGCGTGTGAATGTCCGAGCCGATTTCGACCGCGGGCACGACGCCCAAAATTTTGTCGCCGAGGTTGACGCGCCAAAGCTCGCTCAAATCCAAATTGACGACGACGCCCGGCTCAAGATAAATCGTCTTGTCGATTTCCTTCGGCAAAACTTGCGGGACGAAAAATTTGTAGAGGCCGGAGCGATTGAAGCGGGCTTTGTCGATTTCGGGGAAGAGGTCGAGCATCGCAGAAATTTTTTCCGCGCAAAGATCCTCGACGTTATAAAATTTCACGAGCTGATTATATCGGCCGGCCAGATAAGAAAATTTTTCGCGGTTGTCGTCGGTCAAAGTTTTGTCGTGGAGGATGTGAACCGTGACGGACGGCAGCGGCTTGGAAATATTTTCAAAAGCAGAGAGCATGGCAGTACCCGCGAACTTTGAAAACGAGCCGGCCTCGTCGCGGAAAGCAAAACAAACGTGAATCACAAAGGTCACTCCTTTTTAAAATTTTACATCGCGGCGATGAGCGGGAACGAATCGAACGATTTTTCCGTGTCGCTCGGCAAAAATTTCCACGCCTTGAGAAAATCTTTGCCTTCCGTGAAGCCCGCGTCGGTCAGCTGCTTGAAAGGAAAGTTTTTATTCAAAAAATTTTCCGTCATGATGAAAAAGACGCACGCGCCCTTGAGGTTTTGCATGGAGTCAATCAAATTTTTAACGGAAGCTTCGTTTTTGGCGGGAATAATTTTTTCATAGTCTTTCACGTCGAAAAAATTTTTTACGGCCTCGACTTCTGCCGGCTCGACGAAGAACGCGCGCATTTTTCCCGGCATGACGTTTGTGAGCGCGGCGGCAGAAATTTTCCACTCGTCACAAATTTTTTGGAAGCTCGCGTAAAGCCGGCCGAGAGCCTCCGCGTCAAACCACGGCGTCTTCAAAAAATAATTCATCCACAGCGCGTTGAACGGGTCGCTCATGTCCAGCCCCTGATTCGAGGTTCCGCCCGCGTAATGATAAATTTTTCGCTCCAAAATTTTTTCTCCGCGACGTTCAACTCTGACGAAACGATTAAATTTGTTCGGCAACTTCAAAGCTTGGGACGAGAAGCAATAATTCCAAACCGTCTGCTCCAAAAATTTTTGCTTGGGATTTTTTCCTCTGAACTTGATGCCGTCCGAAATTTTTTCTTCCTCTCCGCGCAAAAGTTTCAAATTCATCACGAGCACGCCGCTGTTAAAATAATCTTCGGGCTTGACGCGACCCTCGCTGCACAGGAGGAAAAATTTTTTCGCGTCGACGCCGTTGTCCGCCTCCGTGACGGCCGCCAAAATTTTTTCGCCGAGATCAATTTGCCACAGCTCGTTCACGTCCAAATTGACGATGACATCGCCCGTGACAAAAATAATTTTTTCAATCGTCGAGGGCAGAACTTGCGCGGCGAAGAGAGAATAAAAAGCTCCGCCGGCTTTTTCAAGTTCGGGAATCAATTTAAAACTCTCGGCGACTTTGTCCGCGCAAATTTTTTCAACGTCATAAAATTTCACGCGCTGTTTGTGGCGGCCGGCCAGATAAGAAAATTTTTCGCGGTCGTCAGCCGTCAAAGTTTTGTCGTGGAGGATGTGAACCGTGACGGGCGACGACGTGTTATCAAAAATCGAGAGCATGGTCGTGCCCGCGAACTTTGCATAACGCCCGCTGACGTCGCGAAAAGAAAAACAAACATGAATCATAAAATCACTCCTTTTTCAGCTGCTTCGAGAAAATTTGCAGGAAGATAATCAAAACCGCGCCGATGATCGCGCCGGGGATCAATCCGTCGAGGCCGCGCATGAACGACATAAAAATCGGCGTGCGCATGTGAGCAAAAGTTTCGACCATTGAGCTTTGACCGACGGTGGCGGCCATAACCAGCGCGAAGCAAATCATCTTCGGGAATTTTTTCAGGAAGGCAGCCATGGCCAGAACGAACGCGGGGTGCCCGAAAAAAATTTCCTTCGAGCGCGGACGAGCATAAAAAATTTGTTCGAGCATGTTGCGGATTTTTATTTCCACGCCCGAAACCGGCATGCCCGAAGTGTGACCGCTCCTGGCGACCAAAACGACGACGGCTCCCGCGACGATCATCAACGCGAGCAAGGCTTTGACGCTGACGGATTTGTCGAGGAGCTCTTTTATTTGTTGCGTGGCGGGGACGTTTTGCCTCACTTCGTCGACGATGTTGAATCTTTGCAGGAAGGCGACGGCCACCAAAATCAGCGGCAGGACGAACGTCAATTTTATCCCGCGGAAAATTTCAAACTCCAAAAAATATGACACGTCCGAGAGTGCGCCCGAAAGATACGCCGCGCCCGTCATTGACAAAACGCCCGTGATCAACAGCGCGAACGTCGAGATCCAAACCAGCTGCATCGTCGACAAATTTTCTTTCAGACGCATCGCCCGTTTTTGCACGCGAATTTTATATTGAATCACGCGGAGCAAATCGAGCTGCCAGATTATCGCAAGCGCGGGGAAAAGATTCGCGCTCATGAACGCCGCCAAGATTCTGACCTTGCCGCCCGCGCCCATCAAAATCGGAATCGCCGCCATTATCGCCAAAACCGCGAACATTTGCAACTGAAATTTTCTGTTGCGATTGAGTCGCCGCGAAATCAACGACAGATACAAGACGGCCGCCGCCATGACTCCCACGACAACGAGGGCTCGCAAAATCACGTTCGGATAATAATTGTCGAAGGTACCGGCTCGCCCGAAAGAAAATCCGTCGCGTTCGAGAGCCGCGCGCACTTCGCGGAAATATTTCATGTTCGTTTCCAGCAAAGTCATTTCGGGTTCGGGCTTTTCATAAATGCGCAGAAGATTGATTCGGATATTGCGTTCCCTGTCCGTCGTCGACCAACGATTGATGGCCGCCTCGACGGAAAGTTTCGGTTGCTCATCTTTGGGAATGGCATAAAGTCGGGCGATGTGATCTTTCCCGATTGTTTTGGCCAGATAATCTGTGCCGGCCTGCGGATAAAATTTCAGCTGCGTGAAATGTTCAATCACCCCGAAAGTCAAATTGCGTTGCGTGAAATTTGCGGCGGTCAAGTCCAAAAAATTTGACGCACCCAAAACTTCGGGGCCGTCAAAAACAATTTCGGAGATCGGATAATATTCAATCCTGTCGAAAAAAAATTTGACGTTTTCGGCGGTGCACTTCGTGAAATTTTTTGGGCGGGCAAGAATGTTGAAGCCGAGAGCTCGCGCCTTGTCCATCTCGTCGCGGGGCATACCCAACGGCATTTTCATCACGTCGCCGGATTGAGCTTTGAGCTCGATGACTTCGATTCCGCCGACGGAAAAAATTTTTACGCGCTCCTCGCCCAGCCGTTGAAAGAGAGCTTCCTTCGTGTCGTGGTAGCTTTGGAGGTTGCCGCCGATGACGTAAACTCTGTTGGGTTCGATGTGTCCCATCTCAATCGTTTGCCGCCAAAGGTCGTTGGTGAGCCGGCCGCTTTGATAGCTCGATAAAATTTCACTGCCCGCGAACGAGAAAACTTTCCCCGACCAGCCGAGCCTCTCCAGCGTCGAATCATAAATGGCCAGCGAAGTTATCCCCGTCTTTTTCGTCAGCCGCAAAACTTCGTCAAGCTCCAGGCCTTCGCGGTCGGCCAGATCGACGAGACTTTGATAGTCGACGGCCAAATCAATTTGCGTGTTCTTCGACTCGACAAAAAATCTTTGCCCGGCGATGATGAGCGCGGCGAAAAGTCCCAAGCCGATAATTATCAGCAGCGTTCGGTTATAAAAAAATTTTTTCACAGCTTAATTCCTTGTAGCTTTGACGAAAGCCTCGCCGTCGCGCATTTGAACTTCTCTGAATTGCAAACCGAACGGCATTTTGACTCGCTCCGTCAAGTTGAAGTCGCCCAAAAATTTGTCCAGGTTCACGCGGCGAAGGATTGCGTTCTCGACGTTGATGTTCGTCATTTGGAAGTAGAGGTCGCCGTCGCGCGCGATGATCTGTCCGCCGATTTGAACGTCAGCTTCGCGCCCGATGATTTTTACTCCAGCCGAAGCCGTGATTCCTTCGTGCGTCATGGTGACTTGCAAATTTTTCAGGTGCTCGACTTTTTGCGCGAGAAAATCTTTCAAGCTGTCCGCCGTGATGACCCCGCTGAGCTCCAAACTTCCCGCCGAAGTCAAGCAACGGTTGGTGTGTTCTTCGCGGCTGATGCCTTCGGTCGGCATGAGAATTTCTTTGATGTCGATGTGCAGTGACGAGCCTTTGAGTTCGGCCTGCTTTAGGTTGAGTTCGCCGATTGTCGCGTCGTCTGCTTTGCAATAAACTTTGTCGACGTAACCCAGCGCGAGTTTTGCACCGGGCAGGGCGTCCAAAGTCAAGGAAACGTTTTGAGCTTTGGTTGCCTCGGTGATTTTGTCTTTGAGATAGTTCGTCAAGGCGCGCGGCACGGCAAATTGAACAAACGCCACGACTGCCACGAGCAAGACGACTATCACGGCCAAAAATTTTTTCATGGCAAATCTCCCGTTAAATTTTTACGTTGGCTTTGGCGGCGAGGAACGCGCGAATGAACGGATCGATGTCGCCGTCCATGACAGCTTGAACGTTGCCGGTCTCCTCGCCCGTGCGCAAATCTTTTACAAGCTTGTAAGGTTGGAAGACGTAGGAGCGAATCTGGCTGCCCCACTCGATTTTTTTCAAGTCGCCTTCAAGCCCGGCAATCTCCGCTTCTTTTTTCTCAAGTTCAAGCTCAAAAAGTTTTGCGCGCAACATCTTCAGGCAACGCTCGCGGTTTTGAATTTGCGAACGCTCGTTTTGACATTGAACGACAATTCCGGTCGGAATGTGAGTCATTCGCACGGCGGAAGAAGTTTTGTTGATGTGCTGGCCGCCCGCGCCCGAAGCTCTGTAAGTGTCGACGCGAACGTCCGCCATGTTGATATCGACTTCAACGGCGTCGTCGATTTCGGGCATGATGTCGCACGCGCTGAACGACGTGTGCCGCCGCGCATTCGAATCGAACGGAGAAATTCTCACCAGCCGATGAATTCCTTTTTCCGATTTGAGGTAACCGTAAGCGTTGTGCCCTTTAACAAAAACCGTCGCGGATTTTACGCCGGCCTCGTCGCCGGGCAACAGGTCAACGGTCTCCACCTCGAAGCCGTGACGCTCCGCCCAGCGCACATACATTCGCAGGAGCATTTGCGTCCAATCTTGCGCCTCGGTGCCGCCCGCGCCCGCGTGCAATGTCAAAATCGCGTTGTTCGCGTCGTAAGGTTCGCTCAACATTATTTCCAGCCGCAAATTTTCCAAGCCTTTTTCAATCGCTGAAATTTCTGCCGCGATGTCTGCTTCCTGCGAAAGGTCTTCTTCCTCCAGCGCAAGCTCCAATAAAATTTGCGCGTCGTCGAACTTCGCCAAAAGATTTTTGTAAGTCTCGATGCCCGACTTCACGTCGTTTAATTCTTGCGTGATTTTTTGCGCGGCTTCGGGGTTGTCCCAAAAAGTCGGCTCGCCCATTTTGTATTCCAGCTCGGCAATTTTTTCTTCTTTGCGAGCGATGTCAAAGTGAATTCCCCATTTCGTTGAGCTTGTCGCGCAGAGCCGTGAGCTCCACTTTTCTGTCTTCCAGCATCGAATCATCTCCTTGCAGATTTTAAAATTGTGACATGATTTTTGAGTTTTCAAGAGCCGATAAGCTCGGCGAAAATTTTTTCAGTGCGGCCAAAGTTTTTTCAAACGTGTCGGCCAAAACCAATTCGACGCGCCCGCCCAAAAGTCTTTTGGCTTGACGGAAAACCAAACGATAATCGGGGCTCGACGCGACCAGGACATAGCTTGAGGCCAAATCCGAATGAGCCGCGCCGATGATTTCCGCAAGCGAGGGCGACGACTCCTCCGAGCCCGAAACCAAAATCGATGCTCCCGCGTCTTGAAGTTTTTGCGCTTCGTCAGAATCTTTTGCGACGGCCAAAGCAGCCACGCTCATCAACGCCTCGTGGAAGGGCAGCGCGTGCGCCTCGCTCATGTTCGTGATTTTGATTTCCGACAGAGGCCCCCAACCGATTGCCTGCTCCAAAGTTTTTCCGACGTGATCCGTGTGCAGGTGAATGTCCAGGCCGCCGCGAGCACGTTCGACGATTGAGAAGCTGGAGAAGTCTCGCATTTGCCGTTCGAGTTCGGGCAGGTTCGCTTTGGAATTTTTCACGCGCAAACGGATGCAATACGGGCGAACCAAATCGTTGCGCGGGTCGGGCATATTTTTATGAGTTCCCAAACCGAGCGACAGACTCACGGCGGGCGAAACGAAATTTCCGTCCAAGCCCTTCAAGCAGCCTTTCAAAAAGCTCAGCATGATGTTCGCGCCCGCGTCGCCGAGCCCCAAATCTTTGACGGCCGCCTCGCCCGATTGAATTGCCTGATACAAAATTTCAACGATAGGCATTCCGTCCCGCACCGCGTGATAAGCTCCTTTGGCCACAGCTTTTGCCACGGTGATGAAGGGAATTTCTGCTTCTTCGGGGACGACTCGTTGCGCGTACAAAATTCCGTATTGAAAAGCTTTGCCGAACTCCGAGCCGGTCGCTTCATATTTTCCGGCCAAGCCCGCGCTTATTCCGCGGAACATTTGAGCCAAGACGACACCGGCGTTTCCCCGTGCACCGAAAACAGCAGCCGTTGAAACTCTTCGAGAGAGCCCGCCGATTGAATCGTCTTTTGCGTCGGCCAAGGGCATGACAGCCGCGCCCATCGTCCGCAAAATGTGTGTGCCCGCCAAAGTTCCCGCGCCGCCGAGCGCATTTATCGTCTCATATTCCAAAAGAAATTCGCTGTACGCGCCGGAGACCATGCGCTTGAAATCTCCGCCGGTGATGACTTCTCTGCTTCCGGTCATGTCCGCACCGCCTTTGCAAGTTTTTACTCGGTTGAAAGGATTATCCCTCTAATTCGCGAAATAAGCGCAATAACCTTTATTGAAGGAGAAAATTATATGACAGATAAAATTATCGGCAAGACGAGACGCGGGCGAAGAAAAATTGATTACAAGAACGACGGCCGAGAAAAAATTTTTGCGCTCGATATCGGCACGCGAAGTGTAATCGGAATCGTGGCCGAACAAGACGACGACGGCAAAATGAAAATCATCGCGACGCACCGCCTTGAACACACCAGCCGCGCTATGCTCGATGGACAAATCCACGACGTGCCGCAGGTCGCCGAAGTCATCATCCGCGTGAAAAATTTTTTGGCGGAGCAAGTCGGCGAACTCAAAAGCGCGGCAATCGCGGCGGCCGGTCGTGCGCTCTACACCATGACGGCCGAAGCAACAGTCGAAGTCAACGGGGTCATCACGGACGAAGTTCAAAGCTCGTTGAATTTTGCCGCAGTCCAGCTCGCTCAATCTCAGCTCACGTCCGAAAAAAAAATCGACGCGAAAATTTATTACTGCGTCGGCTTCAGCATTATCAATTACGAACTCGACGGAATCAGATTGAAAAGTTTAATCGGGCAGCGCGGCAAAGTTGCCAAGACAAAAGTTATCGCGACGTTCCTCCCGCGGCAAGTCGTCGACTCAATGCAAACCGCTCTGACTTATGCCGGCCTGGAAGTTCGCGCGCTGACCTTGGAGCCAATCGCCGCGATTAACGTGCTCGTCCCGCCGAGTATGCGCCACTTGAATATCGTGCTCGTCGATATCGGCGCGGGCACCTCCGACGTTGCCATAACCAAAAACGGTTCGGTTATCGCTTACGGCATGGTCCCGCTGGCGGGCGACGAAGTCACCGAAGCAATTTCCCAAAGATTTTTGCTCGACTTCAACGTTGCCGAAGAAATTAAACGCAAGGCAACCAACGGTGAGGGCGCGACCTTCAGCGACATCCTCGGACGCCCTTACGACCTCACGGCGGAAGAAATTCTCATGCCGATTAATGAAAACGTCGGGATGATTGCAAACGCCATCGCCAAGACGATTTTTGAACTCAACGGCAACGACCCGCCGCAAGCTCTGCTTTTGGTTGGAGGCGGCGCGCTCTCCCCGAACTTAAATAAACTCGTCGCCGAAGCTTTGAACATGCCGCTCGAACGCGTTGCCGTCCGCAAGCCCGACAAAGTGGAAGGCATAAAAAATATTCCCGCCGCTCTTCAAGCTCCCGACGCCGCCACGCCCCTCGGCATTTTGAAAGTTGCCTCGACCGACTCTTTCCATTTCTTCAACGTCATGATTAACGGGCAGGAAGTAAATCTTTTCCACTTCCGCGACCTCACGGTCAGCGACGCGATTTTGAGCGCGGGCATCGATTACAAAAAATTCAACGGCAAGCCCGGTCTCGGTCTGGTTGTCACTGTCGACGGCGAAAAAAAATCTTTCCCCGGCACGCTCGGAACTTTCGCGAAAATTTTTGTCAACGACGCGCCCGCGACTTTGGACACGCCGATCGAAAATAATTGCCGAATAAAAATTGAGCCGGGCGAGGACGGAATCAGCGCGCAAATAAAAATTGATGACATCGTGGCGATTGAGCCGAGCTTCACCGTCACCGTCAACGGCAAAGAATTTTCCGTCGCGCCCAAACTTTTGGTTAACGGCGAAGTCAGCCTGCCTTCCAGAATTTTAAAGGACGGCGACGAGCTCAACACGAAAACCAAACGCAACGTCGGCGAACTTTTGCGCCTGGCGAATTATCCGCCGGCCGGAAAAAAAATTCGTTACACTCTCAACGGCAGCAAGTCCCACTTCGTCTGCACGCCCGATATTTTTTTGAACGGAGAGAGAGCTGAACTTTCCGACGTGCCCCAAGCCGGCGACGCGATCGAATACGTCCCCAACGACGCGATAAAGGCCGCTCAAATCGTCAAAGACGAGAGCCGCGCAGCCTTCGTGAAAATTTTTTACAACGGCAAGGAATACAAAATCCCGACGACGACCACCGTCCTTTTGAGCGTCAACGGGAGAATTTCAAACGAGAACACGATCATCGAGGACGGCGCGGAAATTATTTTCGAGCGCGAAGAAAAAAATTTCGTCATGGTAAGCGACGCGCTCCTTGCCGTCAACTTCAAACCGCCGCCCGCAAAAAGCCGCATGAGTTTCGTCATCAAAATCAACGGCAAGAGTGTCGAATTCGCCGACCCCGTCAAAAACGGCGACGAACTCGAAATTATTTTGAAGACGCCCGACGGAATGGAATTTAAACCGCTCGACGATTTGGAGACGCCCGTGCGCAACGAGCCGCAAAAAAAATTTTCATTGAGCGATTTCATTCGCGCCGATTGAGGAGGAAAAATTTTTAGAATTAGTGTTCATAAACGATTAAGCAAAGTGTGAATATGAGAAATC
>CAMNFC010000048.1 GCA_946536925.1 uncultured Selenomonadales bacterium
TGGCTGATACCTTTAGAACTTCCATGATTGATCCTCCTCCCTTGTTGCATTTTGGCGTTGTAGTGGTTTTCTACCTGCTGCGGCTCCTTCTGCGTCTAAAATGTCTTTCCTGGTAATTCTTCAAAGATAAATTAAATCCTTCACTTGCCCGGCCGATTTAATCATATATTTTATTGCGGCGGGTGATACCTTTCGTTTATGAAATTTTTTCTCTGATGAAGATGCGTTCGATTTTTTTCACGCGATTTTTTTTGTCGTCGACGGTGATGAGCACGGCACAAAAAATTGCGGCTCCTTCGGCGACTTCAAATTTGCTCGGCCTCCCCGTCAAAAATTTTTTCACCACGGGCTCGACCTTCACGCCCAAAATCGAATTGTCTGCGCCGACCATGCCCAAGTCCGTGATATAAGCCGTACCTTTTGGCAAAATTTTTTCGTCCGCGGTTTGAACGTGCGTGTGGGTTCCGACGAGAGCCGTGACTCGACCGTCGAGGTAGTGAGCTAAGGCGAGTTTTTCGCTGGTGGCCTCGGCGTGGAAGTCGACCAAAATCACGTCGCAATCTTTTTCAATCTGCGCCAAAATTTTATCGGCCAAACGAAACGGGTCGTCCACGGGCGGCGTCATGAAAATTCTGCCGGCCATGTTAATCACGCCGATTTTTTTTTGACCGACGGGGAAGATGCAAAAGCCGCGGCCGGGCGTGCCTTCGGGATAATTTGCGGGGCGCAGGAGAAACGGTTCCTCGTCGATGATTTCCATGACTTTCGGGTTGTCCCAGATGTGGTTGCCGGTCGTCACGACGTCCGCGCCGCCGTTAATCAGTTCGGAAAAAATGGAGGGCGTCAAACCTTTGCCGTGCGCCGCGTTCTCTCCGTTGACGACGACCATATCAATTTTTTTTGTCAGCTTGAGTTCGGGCGTTTGCCCCATAAAAAAATATCTGCCGGTTCGCCCGACAATATCACCGACCATTAAAATATTCAAAAAGAAACCTCCTGTTCTTCAGCGGGCATAGACGACAACGCGTTCGTGTTCGCGCACGCCGACGAGCCGTCCTTCCACGCGCAACTGGCGCATGTTGTTCAAGCACTGCTCCAAATAATCTTCCTGGGCGATCAAATAATCTTCGTCGGGGAAATAATTTTCGTCGTACTCTTCAATCAACTTGTCCCCGAAATAAGTTGCGGCCAGCTCCGTGAGAAGTGACAGCTCGCGACAAGTCAGCGTTGCCACGTCCCTGCGCACGTTCAAAAAATATGTGCCGTAAACTCCTTCGACGTTGAGTTTGATTTTTGCGCCGCCCAAACCTTCCAGGTGATGAAAAGTATCAAGCGACTCGGCCACATAGGACAAAAAGTTTTCGAAGACTTCCTGCGAAAATCTCCCGTTCAATGCAAAGGAGAATTCAAGCGTCTCGTCTTTCGATTCATAGGCCACGGATTGCACCGCGGGGAACACCACAAGAATCGAAGCCAACAACCGACCGGCGTCGGGATTGGGCTTTTTCGACCTCTTCAGAAAATCAAACACCGCTCCAAACCTCCTTTGTAAGGGAAAAGGGAACAGGGATTGAATTTGTCCCTATTCCCTGCTCCTTGAAAATTATTTTGCATAGTCGACGACCCGAACCTCGCGGATGATCGTCGCCCGAACTTGGCCGGGGTAGTCCAAATCTTTTTCAATCTTTTTAACAATATCGTGCGCCAAAGTGACGGCGGCCGCGTCGTCGATTTTGTCGGGCTTGACCATGACGCGAATTTCTCGGCCGGCTTGAATGGCAAAGCAACGTTCGACGCCCTCGAAGGATTCGGCAATTTCTTCGAGCATTTTTAGCCGCTTGAGATACATTTCCAAACTTTCACGCCGCGCGCCGGGTCTGGCCGCCGAAACCGCATCCGCCGCCGCAACCAAGACCGCCTCGACGGAAGTGGCCTCGATGTCGCCGTGGTGAGAGGCGATGGCGTTTATGACGAATTTGTTTTCGCGATAACGTTTGGCCAAGTCCGCGCCAATCGTCACGTGGGGGCCTTCAATCTCGTGATCGACGGCCTTGCCGATGTCGTGGAGGAGACCCGCGCGTTTGGCCAGGTTCACGTCAACGCCCAGTTCGCTTGCCATGATTCCCGCGAGCATTGCCACTTCGATTGAGTGATTCAAAACGTTTTGGCCGTAGCTCGTGCGATATTTGAGCCGCCCCAAAAGTTTGACGAGTTCGGGGTGAATTCCGTGGACGCCGACTTTAAAGGTTGCTTGTTCGCCGGCTTCCTTCATTCGGTTGTCGACTTCGCGAGTGGCTTTTTCGACCATCTCTTCGATTCGCGCGGGATGAATTCTTCCGTCTGAAATTAATTTTTCCAACGCGACGCGGGCGATTTCTCTTTTGACGGGATCGAAGCCGGACAAGATGACGGCTTCGGGCGTGTCGTCGATGATAAGGTCGATTCCCGTCAAAGTTTCGAGCGTTCGGATATTTCTGCCTTCGCGCCCGATGATTCTGCCTTTCATGTCGTCGCTGGGGAGAGCCACGACTGAAACTGTCGTCTCGGTCACGTGATCTGCCGCGCAACGTTGAATGGCTGTACTCAAAATGTCTCGTGCTTTTTTGTCCGCTTCGTCCTTGATTTGCGTTTCATACTCTTTGATTCGCAGTGCCTTGTCGTGCTTGAGGCTTTCTTCGACCTCGTCCATCAAAATATTTCGTGCTTCGTCCCGGCTCAGCTCTGCAATGCGTTCAAGTTCGGCGTCCTCCTTTTGTTGCATTGCGTCCAGTTGTGCTTGCGACTCATTTAGCCGCGCTTCTTTTTTACTCAGAAGAACTTCTTTTTTTTCCAGCGAATCCAACTTCTTGTCCAGGTTCTCTTCCTTTTGCACGACGCGCCGCTCTTGCCGGGAGATTTCGTTGCGCCGTTCTTTGGTGTCGCGGTCGAGTTCCTGCCGCATTCTATGAATTTCTTCCTTAGCTTCAAGAATGGCTTCTTTTTTTTCTGCGTTAGATTTTTCTCGTGCTTCTTGAAGGATACGCCGCGCTTCGTCTTCCGCCGAACCGATTTGTGCTTCGGCAGAACGTTTACGCGCCACATAACCGCCCAAAGCTCCGAGGATAATTGCGATGATTGCTGCGATTGCAATTTCGATGACACTCACCCCCCATTTGTTCTTGAATACCAAGATATTTTATAGATTGTCGAAGGATATGTCAAATCTTTTGCCGCAAAAAAAGCCGCTCGAAATTGAACGGCTCGTTGGATTTTTTTTGTGAAATTATTTCAAAGCTCGTGCGGCGATGTCTCGGCGGAAGTGCATGTCGTCGAAGTGGATGACCTCGACCGCGCGATAAACTTTTTCGACGGCTTCGCGCAAAGTCGGTGCAGTCATCGTGACGCCCAAAACGCGCCCGCCGCCGGTGAGGAGTTCATCGTTTGAAATTTTTGTGCCCGCGTGAAAAATCGTCGCGCCCAAAGTTTTTGCCTTGGAAATTCCGTCAATCGGCAAATTTTTTTTGTAAGAGTTCGGATAGCCGCCGCTCGCCAAAATCACGCAGACCGCAAAATTTTTGCTCCACGAAATTTTTTCGTCGGATAAGTTCCCGCCCGCGCAACAATTCATCAGCTTGAGTAAATCGCTTTCCATCAGCGGCAGCACGGCTTGAGTTTCGGGGTCGCCGAAGCGGCAGTTGAACTCGACAACTTTTGGCAGGCCGTCGACGATCATCAAGCCCGCGTACAGGCAACCGCGATAAACGATACCTTCCGACTTGAGCGCGGCAATCGTCGGCTTGAGAATTTTTTCTTCGACGAGCTTGGAAATTTTTTCGTCAACGACGGGTGCGGGCGCGTAAGCTCCCATGCCGCCGGTGTTGAGGCCTTTGTCGCCGTCGAAAATTCTTTTGTGATCCTGCGCGGCGATGAGCGGCAAAATTTTTTCTCCGTCAGTCAAAGCCAGCACAGAGGCTTCCTCGCCGTCCATGAATTCTTCCACGACGATTTTTTTTCCGGCCGTGCCAAAATTTTTCATCGTGTCGACGGCACTGAGAGCCTCGTCCAAAGTTTGCGCGACGATGACACCTTTGCCGGCGGCCAAACCGTCAGCTTTAATTACAATCGGCGCGCCTTTCGTGCGGATAAAATTTTTCGCGGCTTGGGCGTCGTCAAAAACTTCAAAGTCGGCCGTCGGAATTTTATATTTTTTCATCAGGCGTTTGGCAAAAATTTTCGAGCCTTCAATCTGCGCGGCGGCCTTTGTGCAACCAAAAACTTTAACGCCGACAACTTCGAGCGCGTCGGCCAAACCGTTGACCAGCGGAGCTTCGGGGCCGACAACAACCAAATCAATCGAGTTATCTTGGGCGAACTTCACGAGGGCGGCGTTGTCGTCGATTGAAATATTTTCCACGCACGCGGCGAATTCAGCGATACCGGGGTTGCCGGGGATTGCGAAAAATTTTTCAAGCAACGGGCTGTGCGAAATTTTCCAAGCAAGAGCGTGTTCGCGACCGCCGCCGCCGATAAGCAAAACGTTCATGGCAAAACCTCACATGACTTTCAAAAGTTTGAATTCGAGGAGACCCGCGGGAGCTTGAACTTGAACGGTGACGCCCGCGCTTTTGTTCAAGAGAGCAGAACCCAACGGCGATTCGTCCGAAATTTTATTGTTGTCGGGGTCAGCCTCCGTCGAGCCAACGATCATGTACGTCGTCTCCTCGCCGAGCTCAACATCAAGGACGACAACCGTGGAGCCGATCATAACTTTATCAGAGCCCGTCTGCGCCTGAATGATGTCACTCGTGCGCAACTTGGCCTCCAGCTCGCTGATTTCGCTTTCAAGGCGTCCCTGTTCATTTTTTGCGTCGTCGTATTCGGAGTTTTCGCTGAGGTCGCCCAAAGCAATAGCCGCTTTCAATCGCTCGGAAATTTCGATTCGGCGCACGCTCTTGAGATAATCCAACTTCTCGGCGAGCTTGTTATAACCGTCTTGAGTAAGCAAAGTTCTTTTTTCAGCCATGAGTTAATCCTCCAAAAATTTTTCTCCGTCGAAGGCGCGATGTTCGCCCGGTTCCGTCGGTGACCAAATCGGGATGTCGTCGGCCGCGGCCAAAAATTTATACGACGGCTGCCAACAACCGAAGTCGACGCGGTGCATGGCCACGAAACTTTTTACCTTTGTGCGGGTGACGAATTCGATTGCGCCCAACTCTTGAGAGGAGCCGAGCCGCCCGTCCACGGGGAAAAACACAACGTCCGCTTCCATGCCCGAAATTTTTTTCATCTGCCGACGGAAAGCTTTTTCCGCCAAGGCGATGTTCTCGGTCGTGTCGTCTTGCCAGTGCCACCAGTTGAAATCGCCCGCGTGGAAAATTTTCGCGCCCGAAGGAAGTTGAATCCAAAATGAAACTCCAACGTCGGTCGAATCGTACGCGCGAACTTTAATCACCTCGTCCGTCCAATCCGTGTTGCGCTTCATGTAAACGATTTTTTCTTTCGGAAAAATTTTTACGCGCTTGGTGTGTTTGATGTCGTTGCCGAAAATGTAGCGGACGGTTTTGGGAGCATAGGCGCGGATGTGCGTGCCGAAGTGGTCGAAGTGGGCGTGCGTGGCGAAGATGTACAGCGCGTCGAAATCTCCCTTATCGTAGGCGGCGTTGACGATTTGCGCGGGGTCATCGTAGTCGTCAATCACCAGCAAAATTTTTCCGTCGCGAATCATGAAGCCGCTGTTGAGTAAGTAATTGATATCCATAAAAAAATTCCTCTCCTGTCTCAAAAGATTTGTAAAAATTTTTAAATCGCCTCCCTGCGTTGAGGTTTTATTTTCTTCGCCGAAAGCGGCGATTATAATTCAGTCGTCACCGCGCCGAGCCAGAGCGTCTTGGATTTTTTGTTCGATTTCGGGATTAATTTTTTGGTCGGTGCGATATTTTACGTTCTGGCGGTTCGGGCGGGTGAAGCCGCGCCCCATGACTTCGCCGGCGGGCAGGAAGAGCATGAAAGCGTTTTTGTCCACGGTGTTGACGATGATTTTTATCTTGGCGATTTGCGTCATGCTCACCACGACCATAACGATTTTTTTCTCGACGCCGGTGTAAGCACCTTCGCCGTGGAGAAAAGTTACGCCGCGACCGATGTCCGCGATGATTCCGTCGGCGATGTCTTTTGCGTGATCGGAGACAATCAAGACGGCTTTGCGCTGATTAATTCCGTCGATAACTTTGTTTGTCATCTGCGAGGTGATGTACATGCAAATTAGCGTGAACATGGCGGAAGTCACGTTGAAGAGCACGCCCGCGATTGCCACGATCAAACAGTTGAAGCCGAAGATAACCGAGCCGATGTCCATTGAAAAATATTTTTTGAAGATCGCGCCGAGGATATCGAAGCCGCCCGTGGAGCCGTTCATTCTGAAGACGATGCCATAGCCCAGGCCGTTAAAAATTCCGCCGTAAATCGAAGCGAGCATCAAATCGTCCGTGGGCGTGTAAGCCGCCAAAAATTTTGTGGCGTCCAGCGCGAAGGAAAACATCAGCGTGCCGATGACCACGTCGAGAGTATATTTTTTCCCCAGCAATTTGTACGACGCAATCAGCAGCGGCACGTTGTAGGCCAGAGTTTGCACACCGATTGGCAAGCCCGCCAAAAAGTAAAAAATAATCGCAATGCCGGTTACTCCGCCCGTCAAAAGAGAGCTCGGCACCACGAACGTATTGATTGAGGCGGCCGCGACCAGACAGCCCGCCATGATTCCAAAGTATTTGAGCGGGTTCCACCTCACGAGCAGCGTGGTCAATGTCATGAAAAAATTTTTCCTCCCTTCGCTTGCGGGGAATTATAACACAAAATTGCGTTTGCGCCAAAAGATTAAAAAAATTTTTTCCGAGAACTGTGGTCGGACTTTTCATCATCCATTTAATACCGCTGTAATCTATTTTCTCGATTCTTCTTGTACATTGAAAAACACCTCTCAAGCTGATTTTGCTTGAAAGGTGTTTTTTCTTATTTTATCGCGGTTTTTTACATGTAATCGACCGAAGATTTTTGTTTTTCCTGTTTCATGAAGCCGAGTTTCTTTGCGACCCATTCTGTGATGACGAAAAGCACGGGAATGACGAAAATTCCGAGCATTGTGGCGAAAAGCAACCCGCCGACGACGCAAACGCCCATTCCGTTACGTGCGGCAGAACCTGCGCCCGTGGCAACCGCCAAAGGCAAGCAACCGATGATAAACGCAAAAGAAGTCATCAAAATCGGGCGAAGACGCAATCCCGCAGCTTCAATGGCGGCTTTTACGGGCGACATACCGCGATCGACACGAACTTTTGCGAATTCGACGATGAGAATTGCATTTTTCGCGGCCAAACCGATTATAGTTATGACACCGATTTGAAAATACACGCTGTCTTGGAGTCCGGCGTTTTGTTGGCCGTTATTTAGCATTGCTTCGAGCCACGCCATGAAATATTCCGAGAAAACCGCGCCGAAAAGTCCCGTGGGCACGCTCAAGAGAACTGCATAGGGCACCGACCAACTTTCATACAGCGCGGCGAGCATCAGGAAGACGAAAACCAAAGCAAGAGCCAAAACTTGCCCCGTGGAGCTGGCGGCTTTCTTTTCTTCGCGAGATTGACCCGACCACTCGATGTTAAAGCCCGTGCCTGCCTCTTGATTTACGATTTCTTCAATCGCGTTCATTGCTTGGCCGGAAGAATATCCTGCGCCGGCGTTTCCTTGAATCGTGACGGCTCGTGCGGCGTTGAATCTTGAAATTTGCGTGGGGCCGGTGGAAAGTTTCGGCGTAATCAAGCTCATGAGCGGAACCATTTGATCGTTGTCGCCTTTGACGAAAACAAAACGCGCACAATCCGCCTCCGAACGATAAAGCACGTCGGATTGAAGCATGACTTTATACGTTCGCCCGAATTTATTAAAGTCGTTGACTTGCATGCCGCCGAAGTTGACTTGCAGAGCCTCGAAGACGTCCGCCAGATTCACGCCGAGGAGTTTAACTTTTTCGCGGTCGATTTCATATTCGACGGTCGGCGAGGCGATGTTGAAAGTCGTGCGCACGCCTTGCATTTCGGGACGCTGATTGGCCAGGCCGACAATTTTTTTCGTCAGCGCGTCGAGTTCTTCGTCCGTGTGACCGGCCATATCTTGAAGTTGCATCGACCAGCCGCCTACGTTGCCCAAACCGGGGAGAGCGGGCGGGTTGAACGCGATAACTTGAGCTTCGGGGACGGTCATTGCTCCGAGCCTGAACATCGTGCCGATACATGCGTTGACCGAGGCGTCCTTGCCGCGCTTCGTCCAATCTTCCAGGCCGCAAACGATGATACCCGCGCTGGGTTTCGCGCCGAAAGAAAGAATGTCAAAGCCCGTGATCATCATGCAGTTTTTCAAGCCGGGCATTTCCTTCATGACGGCCGCGCCGAGTTTGTCAATCGTTTCAACCGTGTGATTCATCGACGTGCCTTCGGGCAAGCTTATCGACGTGAAAAAATATCCTTGGTCTTCTTCGGGCACGAAGGTCGAGGGCAGCCGCTGATAAATCATTCCCGTCACGCCCAAAACAATCACCAGGAAAATTATCGCGAGCTTGGATTTGCTGATGAAGGCCGCCACGATTTTCACGTAGCCGTTCTTTGTGCGCTCGAACCAGTTGTTGAAGCCGTTAAAAAATTTGTCGAGGAGTCCGAGCTTTTTGTTCGGGTCTTTCGGTTTGAGGATCATGGCGCAAAGTGCGGGCGTCAAAGTCAACGCGACGAAAGCCGACAAGCCCATCGAAATTGCAATCGTCAACGCGAACTGCCGATAGAGCACGCCCATCATTCCGCCCAAAAACGCCACGGGCACGAACACCGCCGCCAGCACGAAAGCTATCGCGACGACGGGGCCTTGAACTTCGTCCATTGCGCGTTCCGTTGCGTCAATCGGTGTCAGGCCGCTCTCCATGTGGTGCTCGACGTTTTCGATAACGACAATCGCGTCGTCGACGACCAGACCGATTGCCAAGACCATTGCAAAAAGTGTCAGCGTGTTTATCGAAAAGCCCAAGACGATGAACGCCGCGAACGTTCCGATCAACGAGACGGGAACCGCCAGCAGCGGGATGATCGTCGCGCGCCAACTTTGCAGGAATATGAAAATGACGAACACGACCAGAGCCAACGCTTCAATGAACGTGTGCGCAACTTCTTCGATTGAGGCTCGGATATAATCTGTGCTGTCGAAAATTTCGCTGATGTAAAGTTTGGGCGGGAGATTCGGTCTTTGCCGCTCGATGATTTCCTGCACGCCGCGCACGGTCGTCATTGCGTTTGCGTCAGAGGTGAGCTGGATGCCGAAGCCCACGGACGGATAGCCGTTGAACTTTGCAACGATGTTATTCATGCGCTGGCCGGGCTCGATTCGCGCGACGTCCTTCATGTAAACGAAAGTTCCGTCGCTGCGGCTCTTCAAGATGATATTTTCGAACTGCTCAATTTCTGTGAGACGCCCTTGAACTTTGCCGGTGAATTGTTTTTCTTGACCTTGAGCAAGAGGCATGGAACCGATTGTGCCGGCGGCCGCCTGCAAGTTTTGTTCGTTGATTGCGTCTGAAACGTCCGAGATCGTCAAATTGTATTCGGCGAGCTTGTCGGGGTTTAGCCAAATTCTCATGGAATAATCCGAGCCGAAAATTTGAACGTCGCCTACGCCGTCGACGCGCTTTATCTCGTCCATCAAATAAATGTCGGCGTAATTTTTCATGAACGCGCGATCATATTCGCCGGTGGGAGAATACATCGCCAAGAAGAGAGCCATTTCGTTGGAGGCCTTGCGGGTGGTGACGCCGACGCGCTGAACGTCCGAGGGCAAACTGGGATTTGCAACGGCCACGTTGTTTTGAACTTTGACGGAGTCCATGTCGCCGTCCGTTCCGACTTCAAAGACGACCTGCAAGCTGTAGCGTCCCGTGTCGTCGGAGTTGGAGCTCATGTAGTCCATGCCGTCGGTGCCGTTGACTTGTTGTTCGATGACCTGCGCGATTGTCTCGTTGACGACGCCGGCGTTCGCGCCCGTGTAAGTCGTGCTGACCGAAATTGTCGGCGGAGAGATTTGAGGATACTGAGCGATTGGAAGTTGAATCGCCGCCAAAATTCCCACGAGCGTGATGATCAAGGAAATGACTATCGCGAAGATCGGTCGGTGGATAAAGAACTTTGCCATAAGCAACGTCTCCTTAGTTTATAGCTGACTGCTGAAATAAATTTTTTCGTCCAAAAGATTTTCCGTGCGCGCCAATGTCAGAGTCGCCGTCATGTTGCTGAAGA
Organism: uncultured Selenomonadales bacterium; assembly: GCA_946536925.1. Classification (GTDB taxonomy): domain Bacteria; phylum Bacillota; class Negativicutes; order Selenomonadales; family Selenomonadaceae; genus Quinella. Next base: position 10,305 of record CAMNFC010000048.1, read on the forward strand.
CATTCACGCAGGTACCAATCCTGTCACTCAAAGCTTCAATGCAAAAGAGCAAGGTCGCAATTTCCATCGGGACGCCGAAATGATTAATGATAGTTATGACGGAAATAAAATCCGGTGCGCCGAAAGAAAACATCATCGCCAAGAAAGAAATCATAATCAAATCGTACAAGCCGAGTTCAACGCCGTACATCTTCAAGAACATGACGCTTGCCATGATTATACAAATGAGTGAGCCCGCCGTGTTGAATGTCACGCTGAGCGGAACGGCGAACGAAGAAATTTTCGGCGCGACGCCCAATTGCCGGTGCACAACTCCATCATGGAGGGCATCAGTGCACTTGAACTGCTCGAGGCAAAAGCCGGCGGCAAAAGTTTTGGAACCTCTTTTAAAAACGGCCGCGGCGATATTTTTCCGACCTGCCGAATAAAAATCGGGAAGCAACCGATCATCAACGCGGCGACGATTATTTCCCCGACAAGAAGTTTCGAGATGAGCGTGACGGTTTCGGCGGCGGTATCGAGAGCAAAATTTATCATGGCAAAAAAAACAATCGGCGGCATAAAAAACATCAGCAACGAGAGCATTTTGATAAAAATGTTGTTCAGATCGTCGAGCAGTTCTTTGAAGCGGATGACTTTGTCTTCGAGAGAACTTAAAGCCGTTCCGAAAAACACGGCGACGAAAATTATCTGCAAAATTTTTCCGTCGGCGATGGGGCTGACGAAATCGTCGGGGATTATGTTGACGATGAATTGAATCAGCGAAAAATTTTTTGGTTCGGCAGAGATTTGGGCGGCGGGCAACCCGATTATTTGCGGCACGCCACCGCCAAAAAAAATCCACGCCACGGCATATGACAAGCACACGGAAATCATCATCAGCCCCAACGAACAGCAAATTAATTTCAAGCCGATTTTGCTGGTACCTGTGCTCGCGCTTATTCCCGTCACGCCGCTTACGATGCTGAAGAAAATCACGGGCGCGATGAGCAAGTTCAGCGCGTTGAGGAACATCGTTTGCGTCGGCGCGATAAAAGTTTCTTTGACGAACAAAATTGTTTCGGGCGAAGAAATTTCTTTCATGACCGCGCCGCAAACAATTCCGCCGACGATGCAAGTTATCGTCAAAAAACTTTCGCCGCTGCTTTTGCCTTGGACGCTGATCGTTACGACGTTGAAATTTTGTCTGCGCTGCCAATTCAAACTTTCACGGTGCGCACTCAAAATCATCATGCTGAAATAATTTTCGTCCTCGTCGTTGTCTTGCCAATCCGAAACTTCGACGAGAGGATTATAAGAAAAACCTTCCGTCGTCATCTTGACTTGAACCTTGCCGAAAAAATTTTTCTTGACTTGAACGTCGACCTGCGCGGCCTGACCGTTTTTGATCATGCGCCAAAAAATTTCTTCGACCAAAAGTTTCGTCCGCAAAACATTTTGTTTTTCAATTTTTAACTGCGACAGTTGCGAGCCGAGACATTCGCGCATTTCGGAAAAATTTTTCGTGTTCAAACAAAAACTGTCGGTCTGCATGATGATTCCTTATCTGGTGCGCAAATTGTCGGGGGCATTGGGATTTTGATTGGGCGAGTCGAGTCCGGCGTCCGCGTTGTAGGTGCTCGTGACGTTGGCCAGAGTGAAGCCCATTTCGCCGGGCGTGACGGTCTTTACGCTGAGCTCGACGCCTTCGCGCAAATTTGTCAAGCCTTCGACAATGACGGTGTCGTTGACGTTGATGCCGCTTTTGACGACGAAATAACTTCCGACTTGATCGCCGAGTTCAACTGTGCGCGCCTCGGATTTGTTTTCGTTGCCCACGACCATAACGAAGGATTTGCCCAAGAGCTGTTGAACGGAGCGTTGCGGAACCAAAATTGCGTTGGGAATAATTTCTCCCGTGAGTTTGACGCGGGCGAACATTCCGGGCATCAACAGGCCGCTGGGATTCGGGAAGATTGCTTTCATGATGAGCGAGCCGGTGTTGTTTGCCAATTCGCGGTCGACTTCAACGATTCGTCCCTCGAAAGGATATTCTTTTCCGTCGGCCAGAGTTATCGTCACGGCTATGGGGTTGTGTTCGGATTGCATGTTCTGCACCGTCATGAAGTGGAGGTAATCGGATTCGCTGATTGAAAATTGCACGAAGATCGGATCGGGCGCACCGATGGTCACGAGATTTGTTTGACCCGCGGAAACGAAAGTTCCGACCGCCACGTCGTCAACGCCCAGCTGCCCGCTCATCGGCGCGTAAATTTTTGTGTCGTCGAGATTTTCTTGCGCCGTTCGGAGAGCTGCCTGGCACGCATAAATTGCTGCTTCGTTGGCCGCGCAAGTTGCCTCGTTTGCCCGAACCGTTGCCGCTTGAGTTGTGACCGTTTGCTCCGGAATTGCCGAGGCCTCCAATAATTTTTGGTTGCGTTGAAGATCGATCACGGAGTTGTTGTAAGTCGCCACCGACTGTTGAAGGACGGCTTCGGCTTGAGCGAGATCGGCTTGAGCTTTGAGCACGGCGGAATTATATTGCCGCGAATCAATTCGATAGAGCAGCTGCCCCTGCTCGACGTATTGCCCGCCGACGATAAATTTTTCGACGATGTTGCCTGAAACTTTTGATTGAACTTTGACTTCTTCCGTGCCGACCAGATGCCCGGCATATTCGCTGGCCAGCGGCGTGTCGCGGCGGATAACTTTCATGGCTTTGACTTGTGCCTTTTGAACTTGAGCTTGTTGCTGATCTTTGTCGCCGCAGCCGCCGAAAATTATCGAAGACGCAACGAAGAAAGCCGCCGCCGTCATAATTTTGGCTTTGGATAAAACCACTTCGACCCCTCCCGTTTTCTCAGAAAATTATAAAGGAATTTTAAAGTTTCGGCGGGCAAATGTCAATTTGAACTTGAGCGAACAATGCGTTATAATGCATGCGGAAGATGATGTTTTGAAAAGTTTGAGACGTCACCAAAATTTTGGGAGAGTGAATGTTTTGAAGAAAATTTTTAACCTGCGCGACAAACGGAAAATCGAAGTCGGCGGAAAAACTTTGGTCGTGGGCATTTTGAATTTTACGCCCGATTCTTTTTCGGACGGCGGAAAATATTTTTCTGTCGACACGGCCACGGCTCATGTTGCGCAGCTGATCGAATACGGCGCGGATATCATCGACGTGGGAGCGGAATCCACCCGCAAAGGCGCGACGCCCGTCTCTGTGGAAGAAGAACTCGCCCGCATCGAAAAAGTTTTGCCCGCCGTGAAAAATTTTGACGTGCCGATTTCCGTCGACACCTACAAGCCCGAAGTCGCCGCCTATGCGCTGGAGCTGGGCGTGGACATGATCAACGACGTGCACGGCCTGGAAGACGAGCGCATGATTGAAGTTTTAAAAAAATACAACGCGCCCGTCATCGCCATGCACAACGAGAAATGCTCCGAAGGCGACATCATCGAAGACGTGAAAAAATTTTTCCGCCGCACGATGCAACATTGCGTGAAGAAAAATTTTGACACGGAGAAAATTATTTTTGATCCCGGCATCGGATTCGGCAAAACGCCCGCGGAAGATTTGGAGATCGTGCGCCGCCTGGACGAGCTCAAAACTTTGGACGGGCAAGAAATTTTTTTGATGCTCGGGGTCAGCCGCAAAAGTTTTATCGGCCGGGCGACGGGTCTCAAGCTCGACCAGCGCGACGAGGCAACCGGTGCCCTTTGCGTTGACGCGATAACCAAAGGCGTTGACATGGTGCGCGTCCACAACGTCAAAGTCGTCTCGCGCATGTGCTCCATGACCGACGTTTTGTATCGAAAAAATTTTCCTGCGCGACGATATTTTTCCAAACGTGTCGGATAAAAAATCGCTGAAGGAGGCGCAAATTTTATGACGGACAAAATTATTTTAACAGGCATTGAAGTTTTGGGGCGACACGGCTGCTCCGAATTCGAGAGGCAACACGAGCAGCTTTTTGTCGTCGACGCGGAACTTTATCTCGACCTGTCGCAGGCCGGTAAAACCGACGACCTGGGCGACACGATTGATTACTCGCAAGTCCTCAGCGACATAAAAAAAATCGTAGGCGGCACCCCGCGCAATCTCATCGAGACCGTGGCGCAAGACATTTGCGAAATTCTTCTGCGGAAATATTTTTTGCTTGACGGTTTGAAAATTGTCCTGCACAAACCCGATCCCCCCGTCGCAGAAAAATTTTCGGGCGCGGCCGTCGAAATCGTCCGTCACAGATGATCCTTTACCTCGGATTGGGCGCAAACCTTGGCGAACGCGAAAAAACTTTGCGGCAGGCAATTGAGCGCGTAAAAAAAATTCCCGCCGTCAAACTCTTGCGGGTGTCGTCATTTTACGAGACGGAACCTTGGGGCGTCGTCGGTCAGCCGCACTATCTCAACGCCGCGATAAAAATTTCCTCGTCGCTCGAACCGCTCGACCTGCTCGACGCGCTGCAAAAAATCGAAGCGGATTTGGGTCGCGTTCGTCGCCTGCGGTGGGAGGCACGCATAATCGACATTGACATCCTTTACGGCGCGAAAATTTCTTGCGAGCGATTGACCGTGCCGCACAAATTTTTATTTGATCGTGACTTCGCGCTGGTTCCGCTGGCGGAGATTTTTCCGTCGTTCAAGTTCAAACTCCACGGCGACGAAGTTATCCGCGTCAAAGGTTCGCCCACGGATTTTAATTTCAAACTCGTTGCTTGCGTCGATAAAAATTTCGGGCTCGGTCGCGGCGAAAAGTTGCTGTTTAAAATCCCCGATGACATGAAAAATTTTCGACGGCTCACGCTGGGCAACACAATCATCTTCGGCCGCAAAACTCTGGAAACTTTCCCGAATCAAAAACCTCTCGACGGGCGCAGAAATATTTTATTGAGCAGGACGGTTGAAAAAATTTCGGGCGCGGAAATTGTCGGCGGCGTCGAAGAACTTTTCGGCGTGCTCAATTCGGCGCAAAAAAATTTTGTCATCGGCGGCGAAGAAATTTTCAACGAACTCATCCCCTACGCCTCTGAAATTTTTTTGACGGTCGTCGACGTCGAAGCCGAGGCCGATAAATTTTTTCCCGCTGTCGATGAATTTGTTTTGCGCGGCGCAGAAAATTTCGGCGGCTTTGAATTCAGGAGATACACGCGATGAGAAAAATTTTTAGGAACGATTG
>CAMNFC010000049.1 GCA_946536925.1 uncultured Selenomonadales bacterium
GCGACCCCAACCTTGGCAAGGTTGTGCTCTACCACTGAGCTACTTCCGCTCGTCAGTCGTTTGACTAACACAAGGCGCATTATAACGGCTTTGCAAAATTTTGTCAAGAATTTTTTCCGAAGTGATTGAGCATCGCGCCGACGGAATCGAAAATCATCGAGGCCTCGCGTTTGACGAAATCTTTGGCCGTGGCGACCGTGTACCCGCCGAATTTTTTTATCATCGGCAAATCGTTCGACTCGTCGCCGACCGCAAAAATTTTTCCGTGCCAATTTTTCAGCCGCAAAAGATTTTCCACGCCGCGCGCCTTGTTCATGCCGAACGGAACGACGTCGACGCTGTGAGTATTTTTTTGCGCGAAGATCACGTCGCCGAATTTTTTGTTCAAAATTTCCGCCGCAGCCAAAGCCTCGTCGGGGCTCGCGAAATCCAACGCAAGCTGATTGATTTTCGGGAGCGAAAAAATTTCTGCGGGCTCAATAATTTTCAGCGGGAAACGCCAACGATTTTGTTCGCGGACGACCCAGGAATTTTCTTTGACGCGGGCACAAAAAATTTGATCGGCCGCCTCGAACGCGAAATGAAAACTTTTTTGCGCAAAGGGCTCATCGATTATCTCCGTCAAAATTTTTTTCGGCAGCTCGACCTCGTGAAAAATTTTTCCGTCGCCGTCATACATCGCCGCGCCGTTGCAACAAAGCGCAAAGTCAATCGCCAAGCCGAAGTCGCCAAGGAGCGGAGCCAACATGACGTGCGCCCGCCCCGTCACGATTCCGAATTTGTTTCCGGCCGCCCGCCAATTTTTTATCGCCGCGAAATCTTCCGCAGAAATTTTTTGTTCGCGAAATAAAGTTCCGTCGAAGTCGCTGGCCGCGATTTTAATTGCCATAAATTACCGCCTCCGTCGCGCGTAAAAAATTTTTTTCGTCGGGATAGTTGCCCAGAATTTTTTTCGCGCCGTCAAAAATTTTTTCGGGAAGGTTTACGTCGTGCGTCGTGAAGTTCACCGCGATTATAATTTTTTTCATGCCGAGCATCCGCGTGAAGACAAAAATTTCTTCGTTCGTCGGGAAAATTTCTTCGTTCGTCGGGAAAATTTCTTCGTATTCGCCGCGGAGCAAAACGTCGCTCGAATTCCTCAACGCGCTCAACTTCCGATAAAAATTCAAAACCGAGTCGGGATTTTTTTCTTCGGCCTCGACGTTGCAAGTTTTAAAGTCGTCGTGAACGGGCAACCAAGGTTTTCCGCTCGTGAAGCCCGCGTTGGCTGAAGAATTCCATTGCATCGGAGTTCTGGCGTTGTCGCGGCTGAACTTTTGGACGAAGCGCATGGCCTCCTTGTCGCTCAAACCGTCTGCACGAGCCAAATCGTACGCGCCGCGCGAAGAAATGTCATCGTACTCGTCAATCGTTTTGAACGCCGCGTTGGTCATTCCGATTTCCTCGCCTTGATAAATGAACGGCGTGCCGCGCAGACCGAAAAGGATAATCGCCATAGCTTTGGCCGCCAAAATTTTATCGGAGCCGTGCGGGAAAAAATTATTCACCGAGCGGGGCTTGTCGTGATTCTCAAAATAAATCGGGTACCAACTGTGGCGCGTGACAGCCTGGCTGGAGCTCAAAGCTTTTTTGAATTCGCTGAGCTTGATCGGGTGCGAGCGGTGCCAAACTTCGTCGCCGTTGTTGAACATGACGTTGACGTGGCTGAACTCGAAGAGCATATCGAAGACGCCATCGTTGCCGACCCAAAATTTTAATTCTTCGGGCTTGACGCTGTTTGCCTCGGCGACGGTGAAGATATCGCGGCCGGCAAAAACTTCGCGCTTGAATTCGCGGAGAAAATCCAAAATGCCGGGCGTGTTGGCGATCATGTTGTGCACGGCGCAAGTTCCGTCGGGTGCGTCAGCTTTTCCGTCCAAAAATTTTTCGGGCTTTTTGATGTAAACAATCGCGTCGATTCGGAAGCCGCCAACGCCTTTATCCAACCAGAAATTTGCCGCGTCGAAGAGAGCACGCCGCACGTCGGGATTTTCCCAATTCAAATCGGGCTGCTCCTTGGCAAACGTGTGCAAATAATATTGCCCGCGCTCCTCGCACCACGTCCACGCGCTGCCGCCGAAAATCGAACGCCAATTAGTTTTTTCGTCGCGCCAAATGTACCAGTCGGCCTTGGGATTTTCGCGGGAAGTTTTCGACTCCAAAAACCACGGGTGTTGATCGGAGCTGTGATTGAAAACCAAATCCATGACGATTTTTATGTCGCGCCTCTTGGCCTCGGCAATCAGCTCGTCGAAATCTTTCATCGTGCCGAACAGCGGATTTATCGCGGTGTAGTCGGCGATGTCGTAGCCGTTGTCGATCATTGGCGACGGATAAATCGGCGTCAACCAAATTACTCCCGCGCCCAAACTTTTTACGTGGTCGAGCTTTTCAATCACGCCGCGCAAATCGCCCGTGCCGGAGCCGGTCGTGTCGAAAAAACTTTTCGGATAAATTTGATAGACGGGCTTCTTCTTCCACCACGCAAAAATAAATTCTCTCCGATTCATAAAAAAAACCTCCTCGCGGAGATTTTATCACAATCAAAAAGTCTTGACGATAATTTTTGTTCCGAGCGGAAATTTTTCGTAGAGTTTGAATTCGCGGCCGTCCAAAAAAATTTTCAGTTGAGTGCCTTTGCCCGTGCGCAGCTCCAACTTTTCAAAGCGGCGATTCATCTCGTCGACGACAAAAAATTCTCCGTCGCGAAAAAATTTCCCGTCCGCCGCGTCGAAGGGAAGACCCACGCCCTGCGATTTGTATTTCGTGCGGAGCAAAATAAATTCGCCGTTTTTAAACTCCAGCTCCTCAATGACGGGCGTTTTCTGAACGGAGTGAATGAAATTTATCGTCAGCGGGAAATTTTCTTTTGCGTCGACGACGGCCACCGTGCGATTTTCCGTCCCGACAAAAATTTTCGGCGCGGACGTTGCAAAAAATAAAATCGCCGAGAGCGCGACGGCGATTAAAATTTTTTTCATGTTAATCCTCCAAAATTTTCAGCGCGAGCCGATATTTTTCTGCGCGGGCAAAATCTTTTTCCGTGGGATTTTTCAGGCGCGACAGGTCGGAATTGTGCTTGAGGTCGGCGGCTTTGACTTTGGCGGCCAAGGCGTTCGATTTAATCCGCGCGACGTATTCCGGGTACGGAATTTTTTTGTCGTGCGTCAAAAGTTTCAAGGCCTGCAACTCGTCCGCCGTCAAAGGAATTTCTTTTTGCAGCTCGTCAAAAGTTTTGGGGCTGTCTTCCACCGTGTCGTGGAGCAGCGCGACGATGACGGCCGAAATATTTTCTCCGACGGAACTTGCGACTGTCAGCGGGTGATTTATGTAGGCGGCTCCGGCCTTGTCGACTTGGGCTGCGTGAACTTTTTGCGCGACGGAAAAAGCTTTGCGAACTCTTGCGTCGGCGTGGTTTGAAAAATTTTTCATGGCTCAAATCTTGTGCATGACGTCGAAAATATCTTGGTGCTGCGTTTTTATTTCGACGCCGATTTGCTCTCCTTGCTCGTGAAGTTTTTGTTGCAACTCGACGAGCCGAATTTTGCTTTCCGCGGCCTCGGCGAAAAGAATCATGTTGAAGAAGCCGTCCAAAATATTTTGATTGATGCTCAAGATGTTGACGTTGTTGTCGGCCAAAATTTTCGTCACGGCGGCGATAATCCCCACGCGGTCACGGCCGACGACTGTCACGATTAATTTCATTGCTCTCACCTCATGTTATTTTTTTGCGGCAAGGTCGAAACTTTTTTCCACGCGCGAAAAAATTTCTTCGTCGGTCAAAGTCTCGTCGAGGCGCACGGTCAGCCAGGAGCGTTTGTTCATGTGCCAGCCGCGAAAATATTTTTCGTCGTCAAAAATTTTATCAAGCTCTTCGGGCTCGATGCGCACGTTCAAAATTTCAATCTCCTCCGCGCCGCCGAGCCTCAAATATTTTTTCAGAATGCCGGCAACGAGCGCGTACCACTTGCGGTTGTCTTTGCGGCGGAAAACGGCGAAGTTCGGATATTTTTCCCAGAGAAATTCGGGCTCGTCGGAAAATTTTTCGCGGACGTGAGCGATGAGTTTCAAAGTTTGCGCGGCGTGAAAAATTTCGTCGTCAAAAGCCGCCTCGGAAAGATTTTTCAAAATCTGCGCGTGAGCAGCCTTGACGTTCCCGACAAAATTTCCGCTTGAGCCCTCGACCAAATGCAAAGTGTAAGGCTCGCCGTCCGCGTCGAAAATTTTTGTCGTAACAGAGCCGCGCGCGTCGACTGTAATCGTCAACGTGAAGTCGTCCAAAAATTTTTCGCGGCGAATAAAATTTTCCCCGTCGACTTGGAAGCCGCAGCCCAAAATTTTTTCGCGATTGAGTTTTTTGTTTTTGAAGAACATTTTTCCTCCTAAAAAAAGGACGCCCGGCTAGGCGTGCGATTTTGGAACGGCGGTGGATTTTATTTGGCGGTCAAGAGTCGTCAGCCCGCGATAGACCGTGCCGATGTCGATAGCCTCGCCGCGGCCGGCCACGTAGCGTTCCAATTTTCGTTTGACGCGTTGGAGCGCGTTGTCGATTGATTTTACGTGGCGATTCAAACCCGCCGCAATTTCCTGATAAGATTTTCCGTCGAGATAGGCCATGAGCACCTGCCATTCCAGCTCGCTGAGAATTTCGGACATTTTCTTTTCAATCGCCAAAAATTCTTCGCGGCTGATGATGAGTTCTTCGGGGTCGGCCACCTTCACGCCGCTAATCACGTCGAGCAAAGTCCTGTCGGAGTCCTCGTCGTAAATCGGTTTGTTGAGCGAGATGTAAGAATTGAGCGGGATATGTTTTTGGCGCGTGGCAGTTTTTATCGCCGTGATGATTTGGCGCGTCACACAAAGCTCGGCGAACGCGTGGAAGCTCGAAAGTTTGTCGCTCTTGAAGTCGCGCACAGCTTTATAAAAACCGATCATGCCTTCTTGGATGATGTCTTCTCTGTCCGCGCCGATTAAAAAATATGAACGAGCCTTTGCCCGCACGAAACTTCTGTAGCGGTGAATCAGATAATCAAGCGCGGCGGAATTCTCCTTCTCTTTTATCTCGACGATGAGCTCTTCGTCCGAGAGCGTTTCGTATTTTGCGTACTCGTCGGCGACTTCGGCCTCAAAAGTATTTTCAACGTTTGATTTCATGTCACGCCCTCCATTTTTACGCGCTGATTATAAACCACGGCTTTTTTTTAGTCAAATTCGGAAGTAGGGATTTTTGCCACGCACGCAGAATAAAAAATTTTTTCGGAGGTTGAAATCATGGGCAAAATAATTTTGGTCACGGGCGGCGCGCGCAGCGGAAAAAGTTCTTTCGCGGAAAAACTCGCGCTCAAAATCGGCGGCTCTCGTGCGGCGTACATCGCAACCGCTCAAATTTTTGACGACGAGATGAATTTTCGCGTGAAGCTCCATCAATCGCGGCGCGGAAAAAATTGGACGACGTTCGAGGCTCCGTTCGACGCGGAAAAAAAAATTTTGGACGCGGGAAAAAATTTCGACGCGATCCTCTTCGATTGCGTCACGATTTACGTCAGCAACTTCCTCTGCGCGGCCGATCTCGACGACGAAAATTTTTTGTACGCCGAACTTCGCGGGCTGATTGAAAAAATTATCGACGCCGCAAAAAATTCCGACGCCGTAACGATTTTTGTGACAAACGAGGTCGGCGCAGGCATCGTCCCCGAAAACAAATTGGCGCGGCGTTTCCGAGACCTTGCCGGGCTCGCGAATCAAATGCTGGCTGCAGAGGCCGACGAAGTTTTTTTGACGGTGGCGGGGCTTGCCGTCGATTTGAAAAAATTAAACGCTAACCGCTAAAATCTCCTCGACGCAAAAAATTTTTTCAGCAGTGCGCGGCTTTCTTCTTCCAAAACGCCGGCCGTCACTTCAAGCCGATGATTGAGCGCGGGATTTTCCACGACGTTGAAGAGAGATTCGGCCGCCCCGAATTTTGAATCCGTCGCGCCGTAAACCAAACGTTTCACTCGGCACAAAACCAACGCGCCCGCACACATCGCGCAAGGTTCGACCGTGGAATAGAGCGTGCAACCCGTCAGCCGTCGCCGATTTAAAATTCGACTCGCCGCCCGCAACGCCAAAATTTCTGCGTGAGCCGTGGCGTCTTGGAGCTGTTCAATCCGGTTGTGTTCGCGGGAAATTAAAAGGCCGCCCTCGTCGATGAGAACGGCTCCGATTGGTATTTCGTTTTCGTGATAAGCCCGCAACGCTTCTTGGAGCGCGAGGCTCATAAATTTTTTGTCCATAACAACCCTCCATAAAATTTTTTTGATTCAGGCAAGCAACATGTCCAAACTCAAGCCGCTTGCATAAAACAGCGAATGCGTCCCGCAACTCGTCAGCTCCAAATCGTAGGCTTCGGGAATTTCGGTTTTCTTGACGGGTGCTGCTTTTTTATTCATCACGCGCCGCAGTTCTTCGGCGAAAGTGTGCGTTTCATCTCGGCGGCCGCGTCCGCTGTTAAAGCGGTGCTTGTTGTCGTGAGCGACGCCGTTGACGCGAGCAACCCGTGCAATTTTTTCAACTCTTTCAGTCATTTTGCTCTCCTCCTTGGAAAACTTTTGTTCGCGTCCTTTAACCTAAATATCGATTAAATTTATCGCCTCCTTAAATCAAAAGGAACCCCGCCGCGTACGGCAGAGTTCCTTTATTAAATTTTCTGTGTGAAAAAAATTATTCGAGTGCGCCGGCAATCTTGCTGTTGACTTCACGGGCAGCCGCGACGCTTTCGGCGAATTTGGCTTTTTCAGCCGCGGAGAATTCGACTTCAACGATTTTTTCCACGCCGTTTTTGCCGAGGATGACGGGCACGCCGATGCAAAGATCTTTTTCGCCGTATTCGCCGTCGAGGTAGACGCAACAGGGAATTAATTTTTTGGCGTCGAGAGCGATTGCTTCAACGAGAGCCGCCGCAGCCGCGCCCGGAGCATACCAAGCGGAAGTTCCCAAAAGTTTCGTGCAGGTCGCACCGCCGACTTTGGTAGCCTCGACTGCTTTTTGAATTGCCTCTTCGCTGAGGAATTGGCTGACGGGAATGCCGCGATAAGTTGCCAGGCTCACCAGCGGAACCATTGTTTTATCGGCGTGGCCGCCCACGACCATTCCATCGATATCGGTCGGCGTCGCGGGATAACCTGCCTCTTTGAGAGCTTCTGCCAGATAGTAGCGGAAACGGGAGCTGTCGAGCATGCCGCCTTGGCCGATTATGCGATTGCGCGGAAGTTTCGTGTCTTTGAGCGTGAGATAAGTCATCGCGTCCATGGGGTTGGAGACGATAATCAGAATTGCTTCGGGCGAGTGCTCAAGGATTTGGTCGACAACACTTTTGACGATTTTTGCGTTGGTGCCGATGAGTTGTTCGCGGGTCATGCCGGGTTTGCGCGGAATGCCGCTGGTGACAACAACGACTTGCGAGCCTGCCGTCGCCGCATAGTCATTGGTCACGCCGCAAACCGTCGTGTCAAAGTTGAGCATGTGCGCCGTCTGCATGATGTCCATCGCTTTGCCTTCGGAGAGGCCTTCTTTGATGTCGATGAGGACGACTTCACTTGCAAAACCTTTGGTCGCCAGGACGTTCGCCACGGTTGCGCCGACATTGCCCGAACCAACTACTGTTACTTTCATTTAGAAATTCCTCCTCAAAAATTCGTTGAACTTATTGTAGCACACCGAATCATAATTTTCTATAACATTTCTGCACGGCGAAAAAATTTTTTACTCGACTTTGGAAAAATCATCTTTGCCGACGCCGCACAACGGGCAAACAAAATCTTCCGGCAAATCCTCGAACTTGGTGCCCGGCTCGATTCCGTTGTCGATGTCGCCGAGTTCTTCGTCATATTCGTAGCCGCAAATGTTGCAAACCCATTTCATCTTCAAGCCCTCCCAAAAGTTTTTCGTCATTCAAGCGCGGCGAGTTTCCGAAAAAATTTTTCGACTCAAACGCGCTTGCAGGATGCAACGTCACGTTGCCCCTCCCAAAAGTTTTTTTGATTATATCACGCGCCGAAAATTTTTCAATAAAAAAATCCCGCCGACTTCGACGGGAAAATTTTATCATCAAAACTTTTTAAAATGGTGACAGTGAAAAAGTATGGCACGTGCAATCTCTGCCGCAAAAACACGTTGCAACAATTCTTTTGAGCATAATCGGCTTAACCAAAAATCTCATGGTAAATCTCTCCAAAAAAAAATTTTTAAAACGGCCAAATTGAAAAGGTATCACATGAGCAATCTTTGCCGCAAAAACACGTTGCAACAATTTTTTTAAGCATAATCGGTTTAACCAAAAACTTCATGATGAATCCCTCCAAAGATTTTTATGTGCGAATTGTCTCACCGACCGTCGAATCGGCAACGATTTTGCATTCGCCTGAAACAAACAATTTTTCAATCGCGCAGTTCGAACCGATAAAAATGTCCTTGCATTTTATGACATCTGCCGCGCAACTTTCCAGAGCAATTTTTTCGGCATCAATCTTTTTGACATGAATCCGCGAATGACTTTCGTTGAACAAGAAATTTTCAAAGAAATTTTCTCCAAAAATTTCTCCGCCGAATGACCCGGTGCCTTTAAAAATTTTCAGATTACGACATTTTATTTCCCCGATGAAGCCGTCACTCGCCCCGATAAAAATTTCGTCCGCCGTCACAGAATCAATTTTCGGTCTCCCGGAAAGTTTCAAAGTTTTTCCAATCGTCAAAAAATCGATTTCAATTTTGCCGCTCACAGAAAAATTTTCCGCGCTGACAGATTTGCCTTCGCATTTGCCGGAAATATAAGCTTCCTCACAAGAAATATCGTCGAACGACAAACCGCCCGAAATTTTTAAATCTTGCGCGGTAATCGAACCGCCTTTACATTTTCCGGAAATCCGAACATCATTGCATAGAATTTTATCAAAAGAAATGTTGCCGGAAACTTTCAGCTCTCGTAATTTTTCATCGTCCGATAATTCACCGACGCCGAGAATCCTGCGGTTTTGGCCGGTCGCGTCCGTGTATATTCCGCTGCCTCTGATTTTCAATCCGCAACATCTCCTTTCAGCTGTTCGCAATAATGCTCAATGACTTTTTCCAAATTGTATTTGACCGTGCCGCAAACGGGCTGACCGTCGGCAGAAGTTCGCATGAGATACGGGCAACCTCCTATGCAAATCGGCAGACAAAAACATTCGCGGCACTTGGGGTGCTTAATCGGGTTCCATTGAATCCACGACAAATAATTTTTTTCAAGCTTCAAATCTTCGTCGCTGACGTTGCCGCCGGACATTTTCAAATTGCCGACGTGATTCCAACAGCGATAAAGCTCGCCGTGATTGTCGACGACGAACGAATTTACATAATCGGCGCAACAAAAATTTACACGCGGCGAAGGATAAACCGCCATCTTGTTCACGTTGAAGCCGCGCGCCCAAACTTTTTCATAAAGCGGGAGCATGACGTCGGCGAACTGCGCGTTGTTGTAACAGTCGCTCTCAATCGATTTGCAAATATCCGTGAACGGAGAGACCTGCCCGAAATCAATTTTCAAATCTTGGCGGCGGTCGATTCTTTCGGCGAGCGTGTCCAAAAGTTCGTCGACGCAAGAAATATTTTCTTTGTCGATGTTGATTTGGACGATGACGGAAAAATTTTCGTTCAGCAAAAGATTCGCGCGGTCAATCAGTTTGTCGAAGGTGCTTTTTTCGCTGACACAGCGGCGGCGGCTGTCGTGAATTTTTTTCGGGCCGTCGATTGTAATTTGTGCGCCGCGGATTTTATATTTTTTGAAAAGCGAAACGTCCGCCTCGTCGAGCAGGCTCGCGTTCGTGACGATGAAGGCGTCGTAGTCGACAGAAAATTTTTCGCACAGCTCCAAAAATTTTTCCGACAGCGAATAAATAATTTCTTCGGCCAGGAGAGGTTCGCCGCCGTACCACGTCACAGAAAAGTTTTTCGCGCGAGCCAAACGCTCTTCCACGAACTTTATCAACGCCGCTTGAGTCTCGGCAGTCATCTTTCCTTTGGGGTGCGTCTCGAAACAATATTTGCAGCGAAAATTGCAATCGAGCGTCGGGGCAATCGTCAAGCCGAGATTCGTCGCGTCGTATTTGGCGAGGTTGCGATAAAATTCCAGCCGCTTCAACTCGTCGACGTCGTCATCAATCAGGCAGCCCGAACTTTTCATGTCGGCGATCAATTTTGCGTCGTAATTTTTTTCGTCGTAAGAATTATTTTTCACGTCTTCGAGGACACGCAAAAAATTTTCGTCGACCACGGCCAGCGCGCAAGTCGTCGCGTTGAAAAAAATTGTCGCGTCGTCGTACTGCTTCAAAAAGTTGTAGCGAGAAAGTTTCATGGCGTCCTCCGAAAATCGAATTTTGCCCGCTTATTATCCCCCCCCCCCAAGCCCGCTTTGTCAAGCTCCGAAGAAAATTTTTTCAAGGAAAATTTTTCTAATCGAAACTTGAATTGACAATCGGCGGCGCAAAAATTACAATGGCGGCGGAGGTGCGTTGAGCATGAAGTCGAAAAAGTTTACAAAAATATTTTGCGCGGCGGCTGTCGTTGCGGCGTTGACTTTGGGCGGTTGCAGCGACTTGACGGGTTTGACCGACGCGGAAAAAACTGATCAACCCGTGGCGACCGAAAAAGCCGTGAGTCAAACGTCACACACGGAGGCCGCATCCAAAACTCCCAACAAGCCCGAAAGCAACGCGAAAATTTCCGAGGCGAGAAACACTCCCGCCGTGCGCGTGGCCAGAACTGTCGGGCCTGCGGTCGTAGGCATAACGAACAAAGTTGAAGCTCGCGACATGTTTAATCGTACGTTCGAGGCGGAAGGCGGCGGCTCCGGCGTCATCTTCCAAAGCGACGGCTACATCGTCACGAACAATCACGTTATCGCCGGCGCGAAAGAAATCATCGTCTCTCTTTCCGACGGAAATTCTGTCACCGGAAAATTAATCGGCACGGACGAGATGACTGACATCGCCGTTGTCAAAGTCGACGCAAAAGATTTGCCCACGGCTGAATTCGGCGACTCGGACGAGGTTGTCGTCGGCGAACCCGCAATCGTCATCGGCAATCCCACGGGTCTGGAATATCAAGGCTCCGTGACGGTCGGGGTTATCAGCGCGCTCAACCGCACGGTCAACGTCTATGACAAAAGCGTTAAACTTCTTCAAACGGACGCGCCGATTAATCCCGGCAATTCTGGCGGCGCACTCGTCAACGCGGACGGAAAAGTCATCGGCATTAACAGCGTGAAGATCGCCGGCAACGCAATCGAAGGCATGGGCTTTGCAATCCCGATCAACACCGTCAAACAAGTTGTTAAAGAGCTCATGGATAAAGGCTACGTCGCTCGCCCGTATCTCGGCGTGACAATTTTTGACGAACCGACCGCCGCTCGCTACGGCTATCAACTTTCGATCAGCAAAGGCGTTTACGTCGTGCAAGTCGCTCTCGAATCTCCCGCCGGCCGCGCAGGCTTCCAACGCGGAGACATCATCCTTTCCATTGACGGCAAAGAAGTAAATTCCGTCGGCGACGTCCGCTCAGAAGTCACGGCGCACAAAATCGGCGACAAAGTAAAAGTTCTCATCGACCGCGACGGCAAGCAGCAAACCGTTGAAGTCACGCTCGAAGAAATGCCGCGACATCAATGAAAATAAATTTGCTCTTCGTGGGCAAGCTCAAAGAAAAATTTTTGGTTGAAGGCGTCGCGGAATATTTGAAGCGTCTGAAAAAATTTGCGCGCGTCGAAGTTCATGAAGTTCCCGAATGCCGCACGGTCGACGAAGAATGCGAAAAAATTTTATCGCTCGCCCCCAAAGATTCTTGGCTGTGCGTGCTCGACGTTTCGGGCGAAGAGCTGACCTCGGAAAATTTCGCAAAAAAAATCGCCGCGCTGACTTTGGACGGCGTGAGCAATTTGACTTTTGCAATCGGCGGGGCATTCGGCCTCAACGAAAAAATTCGGCGGGCGGCCTCCTTCCGATTGAGCTTGTCGCGGATGACTTTTACTCATCAAATGGCGCGGCTGATCCTTCTCGAACAAATTTATCGCGCGTTCAAAATCAATCGCAACGAGCCGTATCATTGGTAAAAAAAATTTCCCCGATCAATCGTCGGGGATTTTTTTTATCGGTCGACGCGTTTTATGTTTGCGCCGAGACTGACGAGTTTTTGAACGAGATTATCATAGCCGCGGTCGATGTGATGAATGTAGCCGACTTGAGTTTCGCCTTCGGCCACGAGAGCCGCCAGAACAATCGCCGCGCCCGCTCGCAGGTCGGTTGCTTTGACTTGGCAGCCCGTCAATTTTTCTTGGCCTTCGACGACACAGGTGCGCCCGTCAATTTTTATTCTCGCGCCCATTCGTCTGAGTTCGTCGACGTGCATGAAACGATTTTCAAAGACGGTTTCGGTGACCATGCTCGTGCCCCGCGAAATCGTCAGCATTGCCATGAACTGAGCTTGCATGTCGGTTGGGAAGCCGGGATAGGGCAAAGTTTTTATGTCGACGGCTTTTGGTCGGCTCTCGCAGATGACACGGATTCCGTCCACGTCCTCGATGACTTTGACGCCGGCCTCTTTTAATTTGGCGATGACGGGCTTGAGGTGTTCGCTGATTGCGTTGGCGATGTAAACGTCGCCTCTCGTCATTGCCGCGGCGATCATGTACGTGCCGGCCTCGATTCTGTCGGGGATGATAGTGTAGTCGCGGGCGATTAATTTTTTCGTGCCTTCAACTTTTATAACGTTGGTGCCTGCGCCGCGAATCTTTGCGCCCATGATGTTGAGATAATTTGCCAGGTCGACGATCTCCGGCTCCTGCGCGGGGTTTTCGATAATCGTTTGACCTTGAGCCATGGACGCGGCCATCAAAATATTTTCCGTCGCACCGACGCTGGGGAAGTCCAAATAAATTTGCGCACCTTTCAAACCGTCGGGAGCGACCGCCTCGATGTAGCCGTGGCCGATAGAAATTTTCGCGCCGAGAGCCTCGAAGCCTTTCAAGTGTAAATCAATCGGACGAGTCCCAATCGCACAGCCGCCCGGCAAAGAAATTTTCGCCGAACCGAGACGGGCAAGCAGAGGCCCCATTATCAGAAAGGACGCGCGCATTTTTCTGACCAGATCATACGGCGCGGTTATATTTTCAATCGCAGAGGCGTCTACGAACAATTTGCTGTTTTCGGGCTCGTGACGAACCTTGACGCCCAACGTTCTCAAAACTTCGCTGATTGTGCGGACGTCGTCGAGGTTGGGCACTTCGTCCAAGCAAGTCTTCCTGTCCTGGCCGAGGAGCGTCGCCGCAATGACGGGGAGCACGGCGTTTTTCGCGCCGCTGATTTTGACGGTGCCGCTCAATCGATTTCCGCCTTTTATAATCAGTCTTTCCAAAATTTCAATCCTCCCGATGCGTCAAACTTTTTCGACGCTCAACGTCGTGCGCCCAACGTTGTCGATGATGTACTTTGTGTCGATTTTGCTGTCGGCCTTTTTGAAAGTTTTGCCTTCCTTTTTGAGGCGCGCCTGAATTTTTTTCGCTTGAGCAATTTCCCGACGGATTTGTTTTTCGGTTCGGGCTTCGTTCAAGCCGCCGACTTCAACTACGAGCTGATTGTTTTTGCCGGCCTTGAGGAAATCTTTAATCCTGTCTTCGTAGCTTTTGTTCGAGTCGGGCGAAATTCCCGCGTTTTGATTTTGGTTGGACGGAACGAGTGCTCCGCCGTGAATTTCCAGCGAAAGATTTCCTTGATGAGCCGTCAGCGGCACGGTGTAAGGCATGATGACTTTTTCCGTGGGCTTGCGGTAAGGTTGCAGCTCGACGGTAAGATTAATCGTTTCGCCGGGCTTGACGAATTTTTTTTCGGGCGTGACGGAAACGATTGAAGCCGTGCGCCGCTCCGTGTCGAAAGAAATGTTCACGTCCACGCCGAAAATATTTGACTCCTCTTTTGTGTTGGAGCAGACGAGATTGAGAGCTTGCATGAGTTCAAGGACTGCGACCTGGCCGACATCCGAGGCGTTGTAAAACATATTTTTACGAATGATTTCTCCGCTGCTGACCGCGTTGGTTTTTACGTTGAAGTCGATTTCGACGGTGCTTTCGGCCAGCGTGTCAGCCATTTTGCTCAACGCTGTGTAAACGACGGACGCGCCGAGTTTGGGCACAAGACTTTCGTTGTAGGCAATCGTCGCGTTGTAAGTTTCTTGTTTGTTGAGGGCGTTGTCTTTGACGGTGACGGTGATTGGCACGACAGCCGGAAAAGTTCCGAGGATGCCGGCGACGCCCGATTCGCGATCTTGATTGACGCGGCCGATGATGTGACCGATGCCCGCGAGCTTGACGCCGTTGCCGGTTGCGCCACTGACCGAGCCGATGACAGAAGCGTCAGTCATGAAGAAGTTGACGTTGCCGCCGTGCGTGAAGGAGTGACCGAACGCCAAAATTTTTTTCCCGTCGACAGCCGTAACGGTGCCTGTTGCGCCGAGAGAAAAATCGCCGTAAATTATCGCGACACCCAAAGCCGAGCCCGGCTCCAACGTTGCGTCGAACTTAACGCCGCGTTCGGCCTTCGTCGGGGGCGATTGCAAATTCGCCAAGCCCAACTCGCGTTGCAAAAAATTCAAGCCGCTTTGGTCGAAGCCGCTGACATAAAACGTTCCGACTTCTTCAACTTTATTTTGCGCGTCGGATTTTTTTTCTTCAAAAATTTTTTCAACCTTGAAACGGTTCACCTGAGCCTTGGGGTCGGGCAAGCTCCAAAGTTCGATCATGTCTTCAATCGGCGTGATGAATACGGCGCAAGGATCCATTTCTTTGAGTACGGCAGCCAGCGCGCCGACGAGTTTTCCGTCGATATAAACGGGAGAGCCGCTCATGCCTTGCAAGATTCCGCCCGTGCGGTTTATGACTTCGCCCGACGCCTGCGCCATAATCACGCGTTTGGAGCCTTTGCCCTCGTCCGTCAGGCCGATAATTTTCACGTCGAAGTTTTCGATTTTCCCCGAGCCGTCCACCACAGTGTAAGCTTTGCCGACCATGCCGCTTTTCAATTGGTCGAAGGGAAAAATTTCCGGCATTGCCGAAGTCGTGCGCGGGGTTATGAAGAGAATCAGCACGACGATAAGAAATAATTTCGCAAACAATCTGTGCAAGTCTTTCACTCCATTCCGGGAAGCAGAAACTTTTTCTTATGAATGTCTAATTTCGAACATAATAAATCATTTTGTCCGAATCGTCAACGTGGTTGTTCGCGGCCGCCGCGGGCGATTGATTTATGCCGCCGAAACTTTTATAATCTGCTGGGTGCACGGAAAAATTTTTGGAGACTGACTATAAAGAGTCAAGCAAAATCTAAAAAAGATTCGCCGGTTCT
>CAMNFC010000050.1 GCA_946536925.1 uncultured Selenomonadales bacterium
GATCGAAAATTTCTTCGGGCGCAGGCAACGATACCATCACCAGCGGCGGATATTATGCTTCAATCAACGCGGGCGACGGCAACAATCGGATCACCGTGAACGACACCGAGGGAGCCAACACGCTCATTGCCGGCGCAGGCAACGACACTTACACGGGCGGCGGCACCCACAATCTTTTCGTCTACAAGGGCGGCGCAGACGTCATCACCAACTTGAATCAGTATGATAAAATTTCTTTGGCGGGCACGAACGCAAGCGACTTGAGCGACATCACCGCCGTCAAACTCACAAAGAAAAATGCCGCTGTCCTCACCTTTGCCGAAGCCAACAAACTCACGCTCAACAACGCCGCAACCATGCAGGTCGTCATCAACAACGAGACGCGAGCCTTCGGGAAAAATCTTTTGGTCTCTTCCGACGGAAAAAGTGTCACGTTGACTTCCGCGCACGCCTCCTCGTTTGAAGCGGGCGATTATGTCAACATCAACGCGGCGGCCGTCGGTCGAGCTGTCTCAATCACCGGCAACGCGAGCAACAATTCAATCCTCGGCGGCGCGAACAACGATTCACTTTACGGCCAAGACGGCCACGACACTTTGAGCGGTTCTTACGGCAATGATATTCTTCTCGGCGGCAAAGGAAACGATTCTTTGAGCGGCGGAAACGACGATGACACCTTGAACGGTTCTTACGGCAACGATATTCTCCTCGGCGGCAAAGGCAACGATTCTTTGAACGGCGGAAACGATGACGACACTTTGAGCGGTTCTTACGGTAATGATATTCTTCTCGGCGGCAAAGGCAACGATTCTTTGAACGGCGGAAACGATGACGACACTTTGAGCGGTTCTTACGGCAACGATATTCTTCTCGGCGGCAAAGGAAACGATTCTTTGAGCGGCGGAAACGACGATGACACTTTGAGCGGACAATCGGGCAACGATATCCTCCGTGGCGGCAAAGGAAATGATTCTTTGAGCGGCGGCAAAGGGAACGATTCACTCTGGGGTGACGCCGGCAACGACACTTTTTATTACGCTTCGGGCGACGGCAAAGATATCATCTACGGCTTCCAAGACGGCGACACGCTAACCCTCGACGGCCTCGACTTCACCGGCTCCTATCATTCCTTGACCGGCGCACTTGTCGTCAAAGTTACGGGCGGCTCCGTCACGTTCAGAGATTTTGACGCCCAAACTTTCCACATCAACGGCGCGAGCTACTCAATCAGCGGCAAAAAACTCGTCAAGAATTAAGGAGGCTTTCGCTTTGAAAAAATTTTTGGTCGCTCTGTCAATTATGATTTTTTTCGCGGCGACGGGGAGTGCTCAACCCGTGCGCATCGCTCGCCTGCCAATAATTTTTCAGAGCACAATCCCCGACGAAAAAACTTGCTCCGAACTCGAAACCAAAATCGCCCGCGCAGTTCACATTCCGCTGAACGGGACGTTGCAGCTAGCCGAATATCTTGACCCGAAAATTTCTGCTCAAACTTTCAACGACATTTGGCGGGAAAACAAAAAAGCTCGTCTCGCCGACGCAATGACTGAGCTTGCCGAAAAAATCGACGCGGACATCATCGTTTGCCCCGTCCTCAAAGATTTCAACCAATACGTCAGCTTTTGCGGTTGGGGCGAAACTATTTTGATCAGCCGCGCCGAAGCCGAATTGATCGTTTATGATCGGCGCACCGACGAATTGATTGACAAAAAAAATTCGCAGTTCCACCACGACGATTACAATCCGCGCGGCACGGCCTCTTTCCTCGCACAAATTTGTTTTGATAAAGTCATCGAGAAAAGCGGCCTGCGCAAAAAAATTCGTGACATCAGGTAGCGTCCTCGTCGAGCGTCTCGATTAAAAAGCTCACGGGTCGAAAGCCGTCGTTGCAAGAGAGAAGAGCGGACTTTGGATTTTTCATCCAGCCGCCGTAAAAATTTTGAGCTCCGTGCGAAAGAGCCAGCACAAACGGCGAGATCGTCTCCCACGCGCTCAAGCAAAAATTTTCGGGGCGCGACCAACCGTTGGCGATAAAAATTTGCCCCTCCTCCATGTCGCAGGCATTTTCAATCGGATTTTCGTAGCGGGCAATCAAATCGTCGTAACGAGCCTTGCGAATCACCGTAATTTTAATTTTCTTCACGATATCAACTCCTTAACGTCAAAACAGCCGACCGCTTGAGCCGACTGTTTTTTTTATCTTAAAGCTTCAGACCTGTCAAGATTTTTTCGGCGACACTCGCCAAGAGCTGTCCCACTTGAAGGTTTAGCGCAGTTTTCTTTCAACAATTTTTATATCGGCAGTTTATGTCGCCCGCTTTAAAAATTCAAGTTAAAGTTTCGTTAAAAAGCCCCGACGCGAGGCTTAGGTTTGTTCCGCATGAATTTTTTTGCCATCGAAAAAATTTTTGTACGCGTCGACGGGATAACCGAGCCGAATTCCTCTGCGATTATTTTAATTCAAGCGGCCTTTTCGTTTATCATAGCCAAATCTTTGATATATTTGACGACGCGCAGCCGAACGGGATTCATGTTGTGCGACAGCATTGCCAAGCGTCGGTACTGTGAGGCGGGAAGATGAAAAATATTTCGCTTCAAGCGGCGGCGGCGTGTCGGAGGGTTTTTTCGTGATTTTTTCTGTGCGCTGTGATAAAATTCGCCGAGAAAAAAATTTTTCGGAGGAAAATTCATGACGCAAAGAATTTATTCGTTAGATGTGCTGCGCGGCGTGGCAATTTCGATAATGCTCTTCCTTGACGGGCCTCCCGACAAAATTTTTTCGATTTTGGAGCACCCGCAGTGGGAAGGATTGACGATTCCCGACGTTGCGTTGCCGATGTTCGCGTTTGCAATGGGCGCGGCCGCCGCAATCTCTTTTTCACGACGAAAACCTTCCGCAAAAAAGATTTTGAAGCGTACGGCGTTGATGTTTTTGATCGGCGTGCTTTTGGAGATGGAACCGTTCATTTTGCTGTTGATTTTTAACTCAGATTTCACGACGGCGGACTTTTTTGAGCGTGCAATCGTCCACGGGCGACTTTTCGGGATAATTCAGCGGCTGGCGATAACTTACGCGCTCGGAATCTTCATTTCGTTGGCGATAAAGCATAATCGCGGGATTTTAATCGCTGCATTCGTGCTTTTGAGCGTTTCTTCGGCCGGATATCACATTTACGCGCCCGAAAATCCTTTTTACGAGGCTCACAACATCAGTTCGGCCGTCGATTACATTTTTCCGGGCGAAAATCACATTTATCGACCGACTCACGACCCTGAAGGCCTTTACGGCTGTATTTCGGGGACTGCATCGGTGCTTTTTGGTTTTTTTGCGGGAAAAATTTTGGTTGAAGCCTCATCTGTGCGCGAAAAACTTTTAATCTTCGTCAAAGCGGGGATTTTTTTATTAATTGCGGGCGGAATTTGGAGTTTTGCCGACATAATCACGAAAAAACTTTGGACTACGCCTTACGCGCTGATAAATGCGGGTCTTGACTTCATTTTGCTCGCGATATTCATGAAAATCTTTGAAATATCGGATTGTGTGAAAAAAATTTCTCAACCGCTGGTCGCATTGGGGATAAATCCGCTTTTTTTCTTCGTGATGAACAACGCGCTGTTAACATTGCTTTACGTCCTGCCTGACGGAAAAAATTTCGGCGGATTGTATTTGGAACTCTATCAAAACACGACGCAAGGATTAATTTCGACGGAATTTGGCGCGACACTTTTTTGCGCGATTTGGGCTTTGTTGTGGTTGCCGATAGCCGAAATCTTTTATAAAATGAAAATCACGATAAAACTTTGAGGTGACGAGATGATTGACGACGAAAAATTTTTGCGCGGGAAAATTCCGATGACCAAGCTCGAAATCCGAATTTTGACGCTGGCGAAGGCAAAACTCGAAAAAAATTCGATTATCGTCGATATCGGCGCGGGAACGGGTTCAATCACGATTGAGGCGGCCAAAATTTGTTCAAACGGGAAAATTTTTGCGATTGAGCGGAATTTTGAGGCTGTAGAGCTCATAAAACGCAATTTTGAAAGATTTTCGGTCGAAAATGCGGAAATAATTCACTCCGAAGCCCCCGACGGCCTAAAAAACCTTCCAAACGAACTCGATGCGGCGATTATCGGCGGTTCAGGCGGAAAAATCGAAAAAATTTTGGACGTGCTCGGAAAAAAATTGAAAATCGGCGGGCGAATCGTCATAAACGCAATTACTCTTCAAACTGCGGCCAAAAGTATCGAATATTTTCGTTCGCGCGGCCAAAATTACGACGCTTGCCAAATTCAAATCACGCGGCTGGAAAAAATCGGCAAATATGACATGTCAAAGGCTTTAAATCCCGTTTGGATCATTTCCGCCGAAAAAATTTGAGAGGAGAATCTTTATGTTCATTACAAAGCCAATGGAGATTGAAAATCGCAGCATGGAGATAATCGCGCCGCATTTAGCCGGTCTCGCGCTCGATGACGACGAAAAAAAGATTTATTCGCGAATTATTCACGCTTCGGGCGACGTGGGCTACGCTCCGATAATAAAAATTCACCCAAATGCAATTTCTGCGGCAAAATCGGCACTTTTGCGCGGCGCAAACGTTTTTACCGATGTTGAAATGGTTCGTCGCGGGATAAGTATTCGGACATTCACGAAATTTGGCGGCGAAATCTTTTGCAAGGTCTCTGATGTCGACGTTCGCGAATTTGCACGGCGCGAGGGCATTACTCGATCGATGGCGGCCATGAGAATCTTTGGAAAACGCCTAAACAATGAAATTATCGCAATCGGCAACGCTCCGACGGCTCTTTTTGAAGTTTTGCGGCTCGTTCGCGAAGAAAATATTCGTCCCGCGGTGATTATCGGCGTTCCCGTCGGTTTTGTCGGTGCTGCAGAGGCCAAAGCTCAACTTGCCGCACAAAATGATATCCCGTTCATAACTGTCATGGGTTCAAAAGGCGGAAGTTCAATCGCCGTGGCCGCCGTCAATGCAATTCTTTATATTTTGGACAATTCGCGAGGTTTAAATGAAAAATAATTCGAGAATCATCATCGCGGCGACCATGAGCGGCTCAGGAAAGACTACAATCACCGTCGGATTGCTCGCGGCGTTAAAAAATCGCGGTTTGAACGTTCAACCGTACAAAATAGGCCCCGATTACATCGATACGGGCTGGCACACGCTCGCTTGCGGCAAAATTTCTCATAATCTCGACAGTTGGCTGGTCGGAGAGGAAAAAATCAAGAAAATTTTCGTCGAAACGTCCGAAAACGCGGATATTTCGATTATCGAAGGCGTTATGGGGCTTTTTGACGGCGGAAAAGGCGGAATTTCTTCCACAGCTCAAATTTCAAAGCTTTTAAACGCTCCGATTGTCTTAATTATCGACGCAAAGAGCATGGGAACTTCTGCGGCGGCCGTTGCGCTCGGTTTTCGCGAATTTGACAAGGAAATTAACCTCGCAGGCGTGATTTTGAACCGTTTGGGCTCCGAATCGCACAAAAAAATCATCGTCGACGCGTTAAACACGCTCGGAATAAAAATTTTCGGCGCAATTAAACGCAACGACGAATTTTTTTTGCCCGAACGTCATTTGGGGCTTATTCCGACGTTTGAAAGCAATTCCGACGACGTAATCAATAAAATTTGCGCGTCTGTCGAGGATCAAGTCGATTTGGACGCAATTATTGAGCTTGCAAAGAGTTCTGCGCCGCTAAAAACCTTTTTTCGCGACAAAAAAGCTCCTCCAACGATAAAAATCGCCGTTGCTCGCGACGAAGCCTTTAATTTTTACTACGACGCGGGTTTAAACGAATTGGAACGGCTCGGAGCGGAAATTATTTACTTCAGCCCGCTAAATGACGAAATTTTGCCCGAAAATATCAGCGGAATGATAATCGGCGGCGGTTTTCCCGAAATGTTCGCCTCTCAACTCGAAAAAAATAAAAAAATCCGCGCAGAAATTCTCCACGCGGCGCAAAAAGGCCTTCCGATCTTCGCCGAATGCGGCGGTTTTATGTATCTGATGAAAAATTTGATTGATTTTGACGGAAAAAGCTTTGAAATGTGCGGTTTGATTGACGGAACGGCCAAAATGACGAAAAAATTGCAAACTGTCGGCTATGTCGAGGCTGAAATTCTAAAAAATTGCGTTTTGGGCAAGATTGGCGATAAAATTCGCGCTCACGAGTTCCATTTTTCGATTGCGGAGACTTTTGACGAAAAAATCTTCAAATGTCGGCGCATGAGAACCGATAAAGAGTTTTTCGCGGGAATTTGCAAAAAAAATCTCGTCGCGTCGTATCTTCACGTTCATTTTGCGGGAAATTCGAGCGCGGCGAGCAATTTTATTCAATCATGCAAAGATTTTCAGCGACAATAAAGAACCATTTCGCAATTTGTCGGCAAAAAACACTTCAGGCCAAAATATTTCAGCAAATCGCGCTCCGTGTCGTTTAAAGTGTAATCCGTGCAGTCAATTTGGTAGTGGCGGAACTCAAATTCGTAATCGGGGCGCAAATTTTTTATGTAAGTCGCCAAAGTCCACAAATCTTCGAGCCGATGATAGGCACTGACCGCCATTTTCGGCTTAAAACGGGAAATTGTCTTCGCCGCGCCGTGCAACATGTCCAATTCCGAGCCTTCGATGTCGAGTTTGATGTAATCGACGCGGGGCAAATTTTTTTTCGCAAAATACGTGTCCAAGTCGATAAAATTCGCTTTTAAGTTGCCTTGCGGAAGTTTTCGGCTGCCCGTGCCGCCTCCAAAATAATTTTCGACGCTTTCCTTGTCGCTCAAGCCGAAATTTTCAAGCGTGATGTCAAAATTCGAGCTTTTAAGACGATTTACGCAATTTTTGTAGTTTTGAGCGTCCATCTCGAAGGAAAAAACTTTCGCGCCGCATTTTGCAAAAGAAATCGACGTTGCGCCGTCAAAAGCACCGCCGTCAATGGCAATATCGCCCGTTTTCGGATAAAAACCTTCCAAAAAGTATTGAGCTTCGGGCGCGAAACGAAAATCGTAAATTTTTCCGGTCAAACGGCCTTTTATCGCCGAAAGAAAGACTTTTTTGGATTCTTCGCCGCCGAGCATGTTATAAACAGCGTAAAGGTCGGTCAAATGCGTCATCGTGAAGAAAAAAATGTTGTCGTCGGGAAAAGTCAACGTTTCCATGCCGTTTCGAGCAAAATAAGGCGCAAAACCGCAATCGTGGAGGTTTCCGGGCATAAAAACCGTTTTTGGCTTGTCCGGAAAGCCTTTTTCGCCGAAATGATCGAAATCTTCCAGCGTTATGACGGGAATATCGATAAATTTCCTTAAAACGGCGGCTTGAACGTCTGCCAAAACAATTACGCACGAAAGATTTATCTTTATGTCGAGAAGATTTTTAACTCGCGCGATAACTTGGCTCGGAATGACCGTAAAACCGAAAAAAATTCCGCACGGAACGTTTTCATGAGCCAAATTGCCCAAATGAGCCGGAAATCTTTCTTTGTGAACGTCTTCAACCATTTTTACGAATTCTGCTGCCAATTTTTATGCCTCCAACTTATTTTCGAGCAATTTATTGACGATTTGCGGGTTCGCCTTGCCTTTTGTGAGCTTCATGACTTGTCCGACGAGCGCACCGAGGGCTTTTTTCTTTCCGCCGCGATATTCTTCGACAGCTTTGGGATTTTTCGCTATAACTTCGTCGATAACGCCTTCAATCGCGCTCGTGTCCGTGATTTGCACCAAACCTTTGTCTTTAACGATTTTTTCGGGCGAATCGGGCGAAATCCACATCTCCGCGAAGACTTTTTTGGCGATTTTGCCGCTTATCGTGCCGTTTGCGATTAATTTTATCATTTCGGCCAATCTTTTTGCGTCTACGGGCGAATTTTCAATCGTCAAACCGTCAGAATTGAGATTTTTTGACAAATCACCCATGATCCAGTTGGCCGCGGCCTTCAAATCGGCTCCGAAATCGACAACGGCGTCAAAATATTCAGCCATAGCCCGCGAACTCGTGATAATTCCCGCGTCGTACTCATTTAAGCCGTTTTTTATCAATCTGGCGCGTCTTTCGTCGGGTAATTCGGGCAAAGAGCGTCTGAAAGCCTCAATTTCCTCGTCAGTCGTGACAATCGGCGGCAAATCGGGTTCAGGCATGTATCTGTAGTCGTGAGCGTCCTCTTTTGAGCGCATCGATTGCGTAATTCCCTTTTCGGGGTTCCAAGTGCGCGTTTCTTGAATAATTTTGCCTCCGTCGTCCAAAATTTCGGCTTGACGGTCGATTTCGTAGTTAATTGCGTCTTCGAGAGCCTTAAACGAGTTAATATTCTTCATTTCGGTGCGAATTCCGAGTTTTTCGGAGCCGATCGGGCGCAAGGAGACGTTAATATCGGCGCGGAGGTTGCCTTCCTCCATTTTGCAGTTTGAAACGTCGATATATTCGAGAATTGACTTGATTTTTTCCATATAAGCGCGAGCTTCGGCGGCGGAATGCATATCGGGTTCGGAAACGATTTCAATCAGCGGAACGCCCGTGCGATTATAATCTACGTTTGAACTCGAAGAATCTTTGATTGTTGTGCCGCTGTGAACGAGTTTTCCCGCATCTTCTTCCATATGAATCCTTGTGAGGCGAATTACTCGTTTTTCGCCGTCAATATCAATTTCGACGTGTCCGGCGTACGCAATCGGCAAATCATACTGCGAAGTCTGCCAATTCTTGGGCAAATCGGGGTAATAATAGTTTTTACGGTCGAATTTGCTGTATTTATTGATTTTGCAGTTGGTTGCGAGGCCTGCTTTGATAGCAAACTCGACGACGCGGCGATTTATTGTCGGCAAGACGCCCGGCAAGCCCAAACACACGGGACAAACGTGCGTATTTTGTTCTGCGCCGAAAGTTGTAGCGCATCCGCAGAAAATTTTGGTGTCAGTCTTCAATTCGCTGTGAATTTCGAGACCGATGACAGCTTCGTACTTCAAATCAATCACCTCGTTAGATTTTTCGGACAAAAGTTTAGCGCAATTTATAAAAATCGTCAATGTGGATTGATTTTGGCGGCTCGAACGTGATTTTTGGCTTAAAAAACGATTTTGGAAGTGATTTTGGGCTTTGAAACGATTTTTGCGGCTAAAAACTGATTTTGAGCTTCAAAAACGATTTTATATCTGTTAAAATGATTTTGGACGTTGAAAACTGATTTTGAAGGCGTTTTGGAGGCTAAAATTACAAAATCCAATATATTGGATTTGAACGGCCAAAAAATGGCGTTATTATGCGGCTAAATTTTACCCCCGCCAAATGAGGTCGTTTTTTTCGTTCAAAATGAGTTTTCCGCGTCCGTGGAAAAAAAAATCGTCTCGAAAGGCGTTTTTGCGGCTAAAATGACATTTTCCGCTATAACTGAATTTGTATCGCGTCAGAATGCGGATTTTTCGCTATCCCGCCAAATAAGGTCGTTTTTTTTTGCTCAAAATGAGTTTTCCGCGTCCGTGGCAAAAAAAAATCGCCTCGAAAGGCGTTTTGATAAAATTTCGTTCGCTATGGCGGATTTTTTTATTTTAAGACTGCAACCAGAGGCTTTGCCAGCGTTCCATTTGCTCCAAAGCGTAATTCATCAGTGTCAGCGCGACTTCGGAGTTATTTTGAGCCGTTTCGATCAAAATTTCATGCGGAATCGTCAAAAGTTCGGCATTTTCCGTCAAAATTTCGGCTGAAAGCGTGAGCCGCTGTTTTTCAAGAAGATTTGTCGGATTTACGAAAGAATTTTTCGCCACGACGTCGATTGGGTTGTACCAGCCGTCGCCGGCGTCGACATTGCGCACAATTTTGCCGCTGACGACGAAAACGAAGAATTTTTTAAGCATATCGCCTGAAATTCGGTCGCCCTCGTATTTCGTGACGATTTTTGCATGATTTTCGAACAAATTGATAGTTCCCGCGTATTTTCCCTGCAAAACGGGCAGTTGAGAGAGGAAATCGCGAATTTTTTTGCGTTCATCGCCGCGAGAAACGATTTCTACTTGATTTTGAGCTTCAAAACGGCGTTGGAGGTGTTCGCGGAAGTCAAAAAACCTTGAATTCCAATCGACGAGCATTTGTTTGAGGATAATTTCGTATCTTGCGCAAAGATTTTCGATTCCGAGGCTTTCAAATCGATTTGAATCGTAAAGAAACGTTATGGACAGATTTTTTTCGGAATAATGGAAGTAAACGCCCAATTTCATGCCGCGAGCGTCCCAAGAATTGCGAAAAATGATTTTTCCGAGCGGTTCGGCGGGCGTTTCGAGATAATTTAGTTCGTTTGATTGAAATTCCTTAAAACTGAGGAAATGATCGAACAATTTTTTTCTGCGGCTCGAAAAATTTTCCAAAGTCGACCAATCGACGCAGCTGTAGGGTTGAGAGACGACTAAACGGCGAAATTGCCCGCGAACGAGCTTTTCGACGGTTAAATTGTCGTCGCTTGTCACTCGAACGGGAATTACGTTGAGCGAAGAGCCTTCAGCCGACAAAATTTGGCAAAAAAGGCAATCTTGGCGGTTATTTGTCGCCTGCAGCATGAAACCCCACGCGCTTTGCAGAATTGCGGTGAGCATCATACGGTTTGATTGAGCAAAACCGCGCAAATCGGAGAGAATATCGGCGGGAATCTTTGTTCGTAACGATTTTTGGCGATATGCGCCGAAATTTTCGCGTTCAAAGGGCAAAATATCGGGCGGAGGCGTTTTATCCAGGATTTTTTCCCAATAATCGCGAATTGCGTCCTGATTTTTAGGCGGAAGGTCGTCCGGAACGATTTTTTTGGCATTTTCGGCGGGAAGATCGAAAAGTTTTGCAAAAAAGTTCTCTGCGTCGAAATTTTCGGCGATAACCTGCGCGAGCGTCACGAGAACGGCGAATTCGGCGTCATTTGTCTTGTAAACGGCGAATCTGACCAACAAATCGTGTCGCAAGTCGCAATCGCGGCGCATATCGGCCTCCAAAATCTTTCTGAACTCGTCATCGAGGTTTTCTGCTTCGATATGAATAAAATTTCGGAAAATAATTTCGGGTTTGACGAAAATTTCGGGGCGAATGACTTTAATCGTGCGCGAACCGACGTTGCAGAAGTTTGCGCGGAGATTTTCGTTGTTTTTGAGCAAATTATTCACTGCGACGTTAAATTTGAGCGGGCTGACGACACCTTGAACTTTGTAAAGCGTCTGCATGAAAAAATTTGGCGACACGAAATTTTTTTCCGTGAAAAATTTTTTCTCGTGCGCGTCCAAATCTTTAACGGCTTCGAGTTTGCGCGGATTGTAGCTGTCCGCCGTTTGCCTGCCGTAGACGCTCTCCAAAATATTTTTTTCGGCGGGCGTGAGTCGGAAATTTTCCATTTCAATTCCTCCTTTGCATAAAAAAATTATCGCGCCTATGATATCACAAGCACGATTTATTTTCACTATGCATTTCGGGTTGCATTCCCAAAATTTTTTTGCTATCTTATGAAAAGATTTTTGGAGGAGGCGATCTCTATGATGAGAATTTTCCTGATACGCCATGGCGAAACCGAATGGAACAGACAAAACCGACTTCAAGGCGACTCCGACATTCACCTTTCGCCCGAAGGTCTTCAGCAAGCGAAATCCCTGGCAGATTACGTGCCTTTCCAACACGTCGACGCAATTTATTCCAGCGATTTGACGCGGGCTGTGACGACGGCGGAAATTTTGGCCGAGCGATTTAATTTAACAGTGAACCAAATGCCCGAACTGCGCGAGACAAATTTTGGCGATTGGGAAGGACGATTCATCAGCGAGTTGGCGGCCGAATTCCCCAAAGAGTTCGGAAGATTTTTCACCGACCCGGAAAGATGCCATCCTCCGCACGGCGAAACTTTTTTGGAATCTCAAGCGCGCGCGATGATCGGCATTCGAGATATCATTTCCAAACACGACAACCAAAACGTCGCAGTCGTCACTCACGGCTCGGTCATCCGATTGATTCTCGGCGCGGCGTTGGATATGCCGATTCATAAAATGTGGGCGATTGCTCAATTCAACATGGCTCTGAATGTTTTGCGCGTGGACGACGGAGATATGACGGTCGAACTCATGAACAGCACGGCTCATCTTTTTTACAGCTGATTAAATCGTTGACGACTTCGCCGGCCAAAATCAATCCCGCGACGGACGGCACGAAAGCCGTCGAGCCGATAAAATTTTTCACGGGGCGCGGTGCCTCATCAGACCAAACGACTTTGAGATTTTTGACGCCGCGCTCCTTTAATTTTTTCCGCATGACTTTTGCGACGGGATCGACCGACGTTTGAAAAATATCCGAGACTTTAAATTTTGTCGCGTCGAGTTTGTTGCCCGCGCCCATGCTCGAAATAATTTTTATCCCGCGGCGGACGCATTCCTCCACGAGAAAAATTTTTGCGGTTAAAGTGTCAATCGCGTCGACGACGTAATCGTAGCGGCAAATAAAAAAATCCTCGCTCGTCGAATCGGGCAAGAAAAATTTTTGAATCGTATCGATCTGCGCGGCGGGATTGATGTCCAAAATTCTTTCGCGCATGACAGAAACTTTTGAGCGGCCGACCGTCGAGCTCAAAGCGTGAATTTGGCGGTTGATGTTCGTTTCGTCGATATCGTCCTTGTCAATCAAAATCAGATGGCCGACGCCCGAACGAGCCAGAGCTTCCGCCGCGAACGAACCCACGCCGCCGATTCCGAAGACCGCAACCGTCGACGAGGCAAGCTTGGAAAAATTTTCTTCGCCGATCAAAATTTTCAGCCGCTGAAATTTCATTTGTTGTCGCGCGGGCGGAAGGTGAACGTCGGCAGCTGAAATTTATTTTCGGGCTGAGGTTTGGGCGCGTCAAAGTTGAACCCCTTCGAGACGGTGATTGTCGACTGCGGCACTTCAATCGTCGGGGATTTGAGCGCGAGGCTGTCGGCAAAATCCGTCGCGATGATCGTCGCCTGAATCATGCCGTTCATGCTCTTGTCGATGACCGTGCCCAAAATTATATTCACGTCGTCTTCTGTCTGGCTGAAAATGTAGCTGGCTGCGGCGTTGACGTCGTGGATGGGGAGCGTCTCGTCGCCCGTGATGTTCAAAATAATTCCACGCGCGCCTTTCAAAGATTTGTCGATGAGCGGGCTTTGAATCGCTTCTTTGACGGCTTGCACCGCGCTGATGTTGGAGCGGCCGATACCCAAAATCGCGTCGGAAGATTCGCTTTGACGGAAAATCGTCGTCATGTCCGCGAAGTCCACGTTAATCACGCCCGTCGTCAAAATCAGCTCGGCCACGCAACGAATCGCCTGGCGCAAAACAGAATCGGCCGCGTCGAAGGCGGAGGCCACGGAAAGTCCTTTGTTTTCGGGCAACTTCATCAAGTTATCGTTTTTGACGACGATGAGCGCGTCCATGTACGATTGCATTCTGACGACACCCTCGTTGGCGATGCGTTGTTTGCGGCGACCTTCAAAGCTGAACGGAAGAGTGACGACGCCCACGGTCAACATGCCCAATTCTTTTGCCAGACGAGCCACGACGGGAGCCGCACCCGTTCCCGTTCCGCCGCCCATGCCCGCCGTGATAAAAATCATGTCCGCGCCGGTCATCATGTCTTTTAGGCGTTCGGAATCATTTTTGGCTGCCTGTTCGCCCAGTGCGACACTTCCGCCCGTCCCGCGACCTTTCGTGATGTTTTCGCCGATTGGGACGATGCGAATCTTGTCGGTGTTTGAAAAACTCAGCGCGTGCATGTCGGTGTTGACGGCCACCAATTCAATTTCCAAAAAATCGCTCTCGGCCAGACGTTTGAGGACGCTGTTGCCGCCGCCGCCCACGCCAAAAACTTTTATCGTGACGAGGGCTTTTTTTATCGCCGCGTCGTCTTGAGCTTTTTGCCGATCTTTGTTCAGGCGAAGTTTTTTCAACGCCTCCTTGAAAGCCATATCGTCAGCAGCCATAAATTTTCGTCCCTTCTCAAAAACTTTTTCGGCAAATTTCGACGCGCAAATTTTTTTTCCTTCAAGCAGTTTTTGAAGTTCGCCGCGCAGAAAAATTTTTTCAGCTGACAATTGACAAAAGAAAAAAACAATTACTATAATGTACAAAAGAATTTTCGGACGGCTCAAATTTTTTGGAGGTGATTTATCGTGGCGAATAAGGAACCTTACGGCTACACTGCTCCGCAATATTTTTATTGGAGTATTCTCGACGGCGGCGGCAAATACATTTCAAACCGCGAAACAAATTACGTCAAGAAATACTATGACTACTACTGGGATTATCCAAAGGAAAAAGTTTACTACGACTACGGCGACGGCGACGAGGGTTGGGATTGGGAATATATTTACGTCAACGGCAACCACCCGACGGTTTCGGGTAGCGGCGCAAAACTCACCGGCACCGGCAAGGCCGATTACATTCGCAACGGCGACTACGACGGCAACAGCGGCGACAAGGTCACAATCGAGACGGGCGCGGGCAAAGACACAATTTCCAACAGCGGCGATAAGGCTAACATCAACGCGGGCGCAGGCAACGATTCCATTCAAAACGACGGTGCTTACAGTTCGATTAACGGCGGCGCAGGCAACGATTCCATTCAAAACGACGGTGCTTACAGTTCGATTAACGGCGGCGCAGGCAACGATACAATTCAAAACTGGGGCAAGAATTCCAATTCCACAATCGAGGCGGGCACGGGCAAAGATACAATCGGCAACAGCGGCTCCAATGTCTCGATAAACGCGACGGCCGACAGCAAAGCAGATTACATTTTCAACGACGGCAAAAAAGTTAAAATCGCGGCGGGTGGCGGCTCCGACATGATTGAAAATTACGGCTCGCTCGTCACGATTTTTTCGGGCGCGGGCTCCGATTACATTTCCAACAGAGGCGATAAGGTCACAATCGAGACGGGCACGGGCAAAGACACAATCGAAAACACCGGCTCCAACGTTTCGATAAACGCGACGGCCGACGCCAAAGCCGATTCAATTTCCAACAGCGGCGACAAGGTAACAATCCTGGCGGGCGCGGGAAAAAATTTTATAAGCTTGAAAGGCGACAACTCGGTCAGCATAAG
>CAMNFC010000051.1 GCA_946536925.1 uncultured Selenomonadales bacterium
TTATATTTCAGGAGGGATTACTTTGAGAGAGCTGGACGTTAAACTCATCACCGAAAACGTCGCCGAAATGTGCAAGGAGGCGGCGTACTATCTTCCCGACGATGTCTATCGTGCACTAAAGCGCGGGCGCGAGACAGAAAAATCTCCCGTCGGTCAAATCGTTCTCGACCAAATCATCAAGAACGCAGAGATCGCCAAGGCCGAAGACCGCCCCTATTGCCAGGACACGGGCATGACGATTGTTTTCTTGGAAGTCGGGCAGGACTTGCACCTCGTCGGCGGCGATTTGGAAGAAGCCGTTAACGCCGGAATCGCCAAAGGTTACACCGAAGGCTACCTGCGCAAATCTGTCGTGGGCGAGCCGCTGTTCAATCGCGTAAACACCAAGAACAACACGCCGGGCGTCATCTACACAAAGATCGTTCCGGGCGACAAGCTGAGCATCACAATCGCGCCCAAAGGTTTTGGCTCCGAGAACAAATCGGGAATCAAAATGCTCGTGCCGGCTGACGGAGTTCGCGGCGTAAAAAAAGCCGTCATGGAAATTATTCTTCACGCGAGCATGAACCCGTGCCCGCCAATGGTCGTCGGTGTCGGTATCGGCGGAACGATGGACAGAGCCGCTTTGCTGTCGAAAAAAGCTTTGACCCGTTCAATCGACGAGAGAAACCCCATGCCCGAATACGCCAAACTTGAGCAGGAACTCCTCGACCTTATCAACTCGACGGGTATCGGGCCGCAGCTGGGCGGAACGACTTCTGCCTTGGCCGTCAACATTGAGTGGGCACCCACGCACATTGCGGGCTTGCCCGTCGCCGTCACCATTTGTTGCCACGCCATGCGCCACGCTCACCGCGTCTTGTAAAATTTTTGCAAAGGAGAGATTAACAGAATGGCTGAAAGCATTAGAATAACGACGCCGTTCACCGAGGAGATGTCGCGCAAACTCAAAGCGGGCGACTCCGTCCTCATCACCGGCACAATCATCAGCGCACGCGACGCCGCTCACAAAGTCATGACGGAGGCTCTGGCTCGCGGAGAAAAATTGCCCGTCGACTGGACAAACCAAATCGTCTACTATCTCGGCCCCACGCCCGCCAAACCCGGCGACCCGATCGGTTCTTGCGGCCCGACGACTTCGGGAAGAATGGACGCTTACACACCCACGATGCTTGACCAGGGAATCAAAGGCATGGTCGGCAAAGGCTCGCGCACAAAAGAAGTCGTCGAGTCCATGAAGAAAAACGGCGCGACTTATTTTGCGGCGGTCGGCGGCGCGGCTGCTCTGATTGCAAAGTCCGTCAAAAGTTACACCGTCCTTGCCTATCCCGAACTGGGCCCCGAAGCTGTGGCGGCTTTGGAAGTCGTCGATTTCCCGGCCATTGTCGTCATCGACTGCGAAGGCAACAACTTCTACGAGATCGGGCAAAAAGATTATCGTCACTTCGACATGAGTCAAATCTAGGGAAACGGGGAGGCTCGCAAAATTTTTACGACGCCTCCCGCGCCCGTTAAATCAAGGAGGCCACAATGTTCCACACAACTTTTTATCTGCGGCGGTTGCATTCACTTTGCGGCTTGCTCGTCTTGGGCATGGTGCTCATCGAACACATGTTCACAAACTCCACGGCGATTCTCGGCCCGCAAGGTCTTAACACCGCGCTCGAAATGATGGAGCTCATTCCAAAACCGATCTTCATGGGGTTGGAAATCGGCGGCATTGCAGTTCCTCTTCTGTTCCACGGCATTTATGGTATTTACATTGCCCTGCAAGCCAAAAACAATCCCGGCGATTATCCCTACGCTCGCAACCGCAATTTCGCTTTGCAACGCTGGACGGCCTGGTTCCTCGTCGTCTTTTTGATCTGGCACGTCGGCTATCTTCGCTTCTACGTCAAGGGCGTCACGGGCACCCCGATTTCCTTTGAACTGTTGCAAAACTTCTTCCAAAATCCGCTCGTCGCCGGGCTCTACGTCATCGGAATGTGGGCGGCCATCTTCCACTTTTGTAACGGCATTACGACTTTCTGCATGACTTGGGGCATCACCAAAGGCCCGCGCGCTCAAAACGCCATCAGTATCATCAGCATGTTGCTTTGCGCGGCCATGTGCGTCATGACGCTCGTTTTCATGGGCAGCTATTACGTTTACTAAGAATCGGGAGATTTTGTTATGGCTAAGGATATGAAAAAGAAACAAATTATAATCGTGGGCGGCGGCATTTCGGGTTTGCTGGCCACGATTAAGGTTTGCGAACTTGGCGGCGAGGTCTTGCTTTTCTCCTACTGCCCCGTCAAACGCTCGCACTCTCTTTGCGCCCAGGGCGGCATGAACGCTTGCATGGACACCAAGGGCGAACACGACAGTATTTACGAGCACTTCGACGACACGGTTTACGGCGGAGACTTTCTGGCCGATCAACTCGCTGTCAAAGGCATGGTCGAAGCTGCCCCGAAGCTGATTAAAATGCTCGACAGAATGGGCGTCACGTTCACGCGCACACCCGAAGGCAATTTGGACTTGCGCAACTTCGGCGGACAAAAAAATAAACGCACGTGCTTTTCCGGCTCCACCACCGGCCAACAAATTCTTTACGCGCTCGACGAACAGGTTCGCCGCTGGGAAGTCAAAGGCTCCGTCAAAAAATATGAGTTCTGGGAATTCATCAAGATAATCAAGAACAAGGAAGGCATTTGCCGCGGAATCGTCGCGCAGAGCATGAACACCATGGAAATTAAATCCTTCCGCGCGGACACTGTTATCCTTGCCACGGGCGGCCCCGGTCAGGTGTTCGGACGCTGCACGGCTTCGACGATTTGCAACGGCTCGGCGGTCTCGGCTGTCTATCAGCAGGGCGCGGAAATCGCCAACCCCGAATTCATTCAGATTCACCCGACGGCAATCCCCGGCTCCGACAAAAACCGTCTGATGTCTGAGGCGTGCCGCGGCGAAGGCGGACGCGTTTGGGTTTATAAAGACGGCAAGCCCTGGTACTTCCTCGAAGAAATGTATCCCGCTTACGGCAACCTCGTCCCGCGTGACGTCGCCAGCCGCGCGATTTTCAAAGTCTGCGTGCACATGGGCTTAGGTATTAACGGCGAAAACCGCGTTTACCTCGACTTGTCCCACATCGACGGCGACTATCTGCTTAGGAAACTCGGCGGCATTTTGGAAATGTATTCGGAATTCGTCGGGCAAGACCCGCGCAAAGTTCCAATGGAAATTTTCCCCAGCGTCCACTATTCCATGGGCGGCATTTGGGTTGACCGTTTCCACTTCACCAACATTCCCGGCTTGATGGCCAGCGGCGAGTGCGACTATCAATATCACGGCGCAAATCGTCTGGGCGCGAACTCACTTTTGTCCGCGGCCTATTCCGGAACTGTCAGCGGCCCCGAAGCGATGAAGTGGGCGAAGAGCGGCAAGAACGGCTCCGAACTCACCGACGACGAAATGGAATCTGCGCGGCAAGAAGTTCAAAACGAATACGATAAAATTTTGCAGATGAACGGCTCCGAGAACGCGCACAAACTCCACCACGAGATGGGCGACCTCATGTACAAATACGTGGCGATTGAACGCGACAACATCGGCTTGGATATTTGCCTCGGCGAGCTGAAAAAATTGCTCAAGCGTTGGGACGACATCGGCATAACCGACCGCGGAAACGTCGCCAATCAGGAGGCAATGTTCGTTCGCCAGCTGCGCAACATGATTCTCTACGCCATGGCAATCACGAAGGGTGCCCGCTGCCGTGACGAGTCTCGCGGTGCTCACGCAAAAATCGTCCTCGAAAACGGTCAGCGCAAACACGACGAGAACGGCGACTTGGTCTTCATGGGACGCGACGACAAAAACTTCATGTTCACCACGATTATCAACTACGACCCGAAAACCGAAGAGCCGCTTGTCAGCTACCGCGAATTCGACCACTCGCTGATTAAGCCGCGCGCCCGCAACTACGCCGTCGCGAAGAAAGAGTAAAGGAGCGTTAGTTATGGCTGAAAAAGTCAGATTTGTAATAGAGCGGCAAGACGGCCCGAACGAAAAGCCTTACACGCAAGAATTTGACGTGGACTATCGCCCCGGCTTAAACGTCGTTGCCTCGCTCATGGAAATTCAAAAAAATCCCGTCACGGTCGACGGCAAAAAAGTTCCGCCCGTCGTGTGGGAGTGCAACTGTTTGGAAAAAGTTTGCGGCGCGTGCATGATGGTCATCAACGGTCGCGCCCAGCAAGCTTGTTGCGCGCTTATCGACAATCTCAAGCAGCCGATTAAGCTTCAGCCCGCGCGGACGTTCCCCGTCATTCGCGACCTGCTGATTGACCGTTCGCGCATGTTCGAGGCTCTCAAACGCATTCAAGGTTGGGTTGAACTGGACGGCTCGTGGGAAGTCAAAGACGCGCCGATTCAAAATCCCTACACCGCCCGCACCGCTTACGAAATTTCGCGTTGCATGACGTGCGGTTGTTGCTTGGAGGCTTGCCCGAACGTCGGTCCTCAATCGGACTTCATCGGACCCGCGCCGACCGTGCAAGCTTACCTGTTCAATTTGCACCCGCTCGGAAAATTCGACGCGCCCAAACGTCTCAACGTCCTCATGGAAAAGGGCGGCATCACCTCCTGCGGCAACAGCCAAAACTGCGTGGAAGTTTGTCCAAAGTCAATCAAGCTCACGACGTATCTGGCGCAACTCAACCGCGACGTGAACATTCAAGCTTTGAAAAATATTTTCGACAACTGAACGCGGCTCATCGCAAAAAAATTTCCCGCCGATTTTTTCGACGGGATTTTTTTATTCCTCACGAACGTTTTCAAACATATTCAAAATTTTTCGGCAATGCTCAATCAAATTTTTGTTCGCCCGCACGACCAAAACATTTTCGACAAGTTCAAAGTGAGCGTAAAAATTTTCGACGCGCCCGCATAAAAATTTTTCATGCCGCGATATTTTCTCGCGTTCAAGTGCAGATAAAATTCATTCTTCAGCCGCCGATTTTCTCCGACGTCGTCGGGGCGGTCGATTTCTTCAAAGCGAACGAATTTTATGTAAGAGTTCACCGCGCGCAAAATTTTTTCAGAACAGCCCGCTGATGATTCCTTCGGGCGTGATGTCGATTTGTTCGGCGGCGGGGCGTTTCGGAAGACCCGGCATCGTCATGATATTTCCGCTGAGCACGACGACGAAGCCCGCGCCCGCAGAAATTTTAACTTCGCGGACAGTCACGACAAAATTTTTCGGGCGGCCGAGTTTCGTGGCGTCATCGGAGAGCGAGTATTGGGTTTTGGCGACGCAGATTGGAAGTTTGCCGAAGCCGAGCCGTTCGATTTCCGCGAGCTGTTTTTTGGCGGCGGGAGCAAACGTCACGGAGTCCGCGCCATAAATTTTTTTCGCGACGGCAGAAATTTTTTCGGCGATGGTCAAATCGTCCGCGTAAGTGAATTTGAAATTTTTTTCGTCACCGAAACTTTCTTCGACGGCTTTGGCCAAATCGATTCCGCCCGCGCCGCCTTGAGCAAAAACTTTCGAGCGAGCGAACCGAACATTTTTTTCCGCGCAAATTTTTTCAACGGCAGAAATTTCTTCGGCGGTGTCGGTGGGAAAATCATTGAGCGCGACAATCGCGGGCAGTCCGAAGCCTTGGACGTTCTCGATGTGCTTTTCCAAATTTTCCAGGCCGCGAATGACAGCCGCGACGTTCGGCTCGGAAAGATTTTTTTTGTTCACGCCGCCGTGCATTTTCAGCGCGCGAATTGTGGCGACGATGACGACCGCGTCGGGTCTCAAGCCGCTCATCCGACATTTGATATCCAAAAATTTTTCCGCACCCAAGTCCGCACCGAAGCCGGCTTCCGTGACGACGACGTCCGCAAGTTTGAGCGCGTATTTCGTGGCCGTGACGGAGTTGCAGCCGTGCGCGATGTTTGCAAACGGGCCACCATGAATCAGCGCGGGCGTCCCCTCCAAAGTTTGCACGAGGTTTGGTTTGATTGCGTCCTTCAAAAGCAGCGCGAGCGAGCCCGTGACTTTTAAATCGTCAGCCGTGACGGGTGCGCCGTCGAAAGTGTAAGCCGCGATGATTTTTCCGAGGCGTTCTTTTAAGTCAGAAAAATCTTTCGCCAGGCAGAGAATCGCCATCATCTCCGAGGCAACCGTTATATCGAAGCCCGTTTCGCGCGGGACGCCGTTAATTTTTCCGCCCAAGCCGACGATGACATTTCTCAAGGCGCGGTCATTCAAATCCAAAACTCTCTTCCACACGACGCGGCGAGAATCAATTTTCAGCTCGTTGCCCTGGTGCAAGTGATTGTCGACGACGGCCGCCAGAAGATTGTGCGCCGTGGTTATCGCGTGGAAGTCGCCCGTGAAGTGCAGGTTGATGTCTTCCATCGGCACGACTTGAGCGTAACCGCCGCCGGCCGCACCGCCTTTTATCCCGAAGCAAGGACCCAAGCTCGGTTCGCGCAAGGCCACGCAAATTTTTTTCCCGAGACGAGCGAACGCGTCAGCCAAACCGATTGAAGTTGTCGTTTTGCCTTCGCCGGCCGGAGTCGGAGTGATGGCCGTGACCAAAATTAATTTGCCGTCGGGGTTGCCCGAAATTTTTTTCCAAACGTCGGGGGAAATTTTCGCCTTGAACTTCCCGTAAA
Organism: uncultured Selenomonadales bacterium; assembly: GCA_946536925.1. Lineage (GTDB taxonomy): Bacteria > Bacillota > Negativicutes > Selenomonadales > Selenomonadaceae > Quinella. The sequence goes on from CAMNFC010000051.1 coordinate 6,652, forward strand.
ATTCCAAGTCGTCTTCGCTCAAGCCGAGCTTTGCGGCCGCCGCAGAAATTTTTTCGATCTTCGCGCCCTGCGCAATTTCAACGTCGCTCAACAAAATAATCACGCTCCCAAATTTTTTTACATCATAACAAAAAAAATCGCGGGCGTAAAATTTTTTTGCCGCCGAAAAATTTTTCTGCTACAATCAAAAAAAATTTTGGAGGGAAAATTTTTATGACAATCATCGTGACGGGCGGCGCGGGTTTCATCGGCTCCAACTTCATTTATTTCGAGCTGAAAAATCACGCCGACAAAATCGTTTGCCTCGACAAGCTCACCTACGCCGGGAATCTTGAGACTTTGGCGGCCGCGCAGACCGAAAAAAATTTTGAATTCGTTCGCGGGGACATCGCCGACCGAGAAAATGTTTACAAACTTTTTGAGCGGCTCAAGCCTGACGTCGTCGTAAATTTTGCGGCGGAAAGTCACGTCGACCGCTCGATTGAAGACCCCGAACTTTTTTTGCGCACGAACATCCTCGGCACGAGTGTTTTGCTTGACGCCTGCAGAAAATTTGGGATTGAACGCTTTCATCAGGTTTCTACAGACGAAGTTTACGGAGACTTGCCGCTCGACCGCCCCGATTTATTTTTCACGGAGAAGACAAATTTGCACACGTCCAGCCCGTATTCGGCCAGCAAAGCCGCCGCAGATCTTTTGGTTCAAGCTTATCAAAGAACTTACAAAATTCCCGCGACGATTTCCCGCTGCTCGAACAACTACGGCCCGTTCCATTTCCCCGAAAAATTAATTCCGCTGATGATCATCAACGCGCTGCACGAAAAAAAATTGCCGGTTTACGGCAAAGGTGTCAACGTGCGCGATTGGCTCTACGTGGAGGATCACTGCGCGGCGATTGATTTGATAATTCGGCGCGGCACCGTCGGCGAGGTCTACAACATCGGCGGGCACAACGAGCGCACGAACTTGGACGTGGTCAAAACGATTTTAAAAATTTTGGGCAAGAGCGAAGACTTGATTGAATTCGTCACCGACCGCAAAGGCCACGACCAACGCTACGCCATCGACCCGACGAAAATTTCAAACGAACTCGGTTGGACGCCGCAAACGAAATTCAACGACGGAATCAAAAAAACTGTCGCGTGGTATTTGGAAAATCGCGCCTGGTGGGAAAAAATCATCAGCGGCGAATACAAAAATTATTACGCCAAAATGTACGGCAACCGTTAAAAATTTTTCTTGAGGTATCGGCCGATTGTCTCGCCGATAATTTTTTTGCCGCGCAGAGCCGGATGCAAACCGTCGGGCGTCAGTTCCGCGCGAAGATATCCGAACTCGTCCGTCAAATTTTCCGCAACGTCAATAAAATACGGCGTCGACTTTATCCAAAGGTTGATTTGTTCGCGAGCCGCGCGCCAGTCTCCGTCCGTCAAAAAAATTCCCAGGCTGCTCATCTTTTCGGGATTCATGGAAGTTATCGTGCAGAAAACGGGCGTGATGTCGTTGGCCAGGCATTTGCCGCGCAGAGCCTCCAAATTTTTTATGACGGCCTCGGCACTGTCGCCCCCGCGGATATCGTTGACGCCGGCCATGATAATCAAAACTTGCGGCTTGAAAGGCAGGACGTCTCTGTCGAAGCGTTCAATCATGTGCTTTGTCGTGTCTCCGCTTTTCGCAAGATTTTTTATCGGCACTTCGGAAAAAGTTTCCCACTGGCAAGAAATTTGGCCGGCCGGAATGTAAGCCGCTCCGCCGTGAGAAATGCTGTCGCCCAAAACCGCGAACTTGACGGGCGAAGTCACGCTGAAAAATTTTTTCTCCGACCAATCGCTCAAGGCTTTGTGTTTTTTGTCGACGACGCGCACCTGCCAATAATATTCGCCCGCCTCGGTGAACGGCGTCGTGTCCGTCATGCGGTCGAGTCCCTCGTCGTTGAAAAGTTGGCTCACGATTGTGTTGGTCGAAACTTTCACGACGCGTATCTCATAAAATTCCGTCATCGGCAACGGCAACCAAGAGTACGTCGGATAAAGTTGCATGAAGTCCATCTGATCGAATTCCGCGGTTAAATTTGGCGGCTCAATTTTTTTTGCCTCGACGTTTCCGCCCGAAAAAATCATCGCAGCCAACAGCAGCGCAAAAATTTTTTTCACACGTAAAACCTCCTTTGAAATTTAAAACTCCTCCGCGATTTGCAGAGGAGCCGTGGATGTTCAAAATTTCTCAGAAGAACCAGCTGGCACGACCGAAGAAGGTGTTGTCGCGCTTGTTGGTTTCCAGCGTCTTGCCGGTGAAGTAACCGATATTAACGTAAGTGTTGTAGAGCGGAGCCCAATTAACGTTGAACTCGATGCCTTTTTTGTTTGTTCTGAGCGCGAAGGTATCGTAAGTGGGAGCCAAGCTTGCGTTTTGTCCGACATAACGATAATCCACGCTGACGCCCCAGCTGCCGGGCTTTTTGCGATCTGCGCCTTTGTAAGCGAGGCCGGCCGTCCAAGCGCGTTTATAATCGTCAGCCTTGGTGTTGGAAGCGTATGCGCCGCGAACTTTCAGGCCGAAGTCGAAGGTGTAGCGTGCGCCGACCGCCCAAACGTTTGCATTCTTTTCTTTCTTCTTGTAGCCGGGCAGATATTTAAAGTCGTCGCTGCGGAAGTGATGATAGCCCGCGCCGATGTAGAATTTGCCGGTGTCGTAAGAAAGTTCCGCGCCTTGATAGCTCGAGGCCGAGTCAGCCAAAGTTACGTCGGCGTTGAGGTTTGCGTTTTCAAGATTCCAACGACCGGCCATGAGCGCGATTTTGAATTTGTCGCCGTAAGTCGCCGCAAAGCCGCTGAAGAAATCATCCATCACCAGGCCGTCGTCGACGTTGGTGTAGAAGGGCATTCTGCCGACGCACAGCGTGAGTTTGTCGTCGAAATATTTTCCTTCGGCGAAAGCATAAGTCAATTTGAAGTTGCCGGTCGTGTCTTCGCGCATGTTTGAAGTCGCCGTCATACGAGCTTTAATTTTCCAGTGGTCGTTGACGGTCGCGGTCGGGAAGAGACGGAGTTGGAGCTGGTTGTTCGTGCGTTTGATTTTGCCGCCCTCGCGAAGCTTTTCGCTGTCGTTCCAATAGCGGTAACGGAGTTCGCCCGTCCAAACGACTTTGTCTGCATACTTTTCGAGCTCGGCAACGCGAACGCCCAATGCATCGAGTTCATCGCGGAATTCGGCTGCCAGTCTGTCGAGTTCGGCTTTGTTCGCGCCGGAAGGATTTTTGGCCATAGCCTTTGCAATCATCTGAGCCATTTCGTAACGGGTGATGTTGCGGTCGCCGCGATAGGTTCCGTCGCCGTAACCTTCGATGACGCCTTCCGCCGCGAGCTTTGCAACCGAGTTGTAAGCCCAGTGACCCGCAGGAACGTCGCTGAAGGGATTGGCCGCTGCAAAAGTTGTTGAACTTGCTCCGACGACGAAGGCCGCCGCCAATGCTGCTGCTACTGTTTTCTTCATCTTGTAAGACCTCCAAAAACTTTAACAGATTTGAACTTTGCGGCTCGCCGTTTCGTTTGGAGGAGCTTTCAATTTTGAGTGGCCGTGTTTCCTCAAAGCCTCCGACTTCTCCGCCCGTTTCTTTGAGCCGCAAAAACTATAGCACAGCCAAAAAATTTTTTCAATAAAAAATTTTTCCATAGTTATTCCACATTGCTTTTCTAATCAACGTAATTTATAATTTGATAAAAACGAGGCGATTTCATTGAACGAATATTTGCGGCTTGACCAAACTTATTTAGGCTCGTGCATGAAGTTCGAGGACGCGACGCGCTCTCGGCTCAAAAACAAAAAATGTTTGGAGTATTACGGCTTCAAAGTTTATTCGCAAGGCGAAGAGGACGGAATCATCGAAGAAATTTTTAATCGCGTCGGCACGACCAACAAAATTTTTATCGAGTTCGGCGTGGAAAACGGTTTGGAATGCAACAGCCATTATCTCCTGTTTAAAGGCTGGCGCGGGCTGTGGATTGACGGCGGACACGAGGAAGAAATTCACGAACGATTTGCGCCCGTCATCGCCAACGGTCAACTGAAATTTTTGCAAGCGTTCATCACCCGCGAAAACATCAACGAACTTTTTATCAAATGCGGTTTCGAGGGCGAAATTGACTTGTTGAGCATTGACATTGACGGCAATGATTATCACATTTGGCAAGCAATTAACGTTGTGCGCCCGCGCGTCGTCGTCATCGAATACAACGCGAAATTTCCGCCGAATCTGGAATGGAAGCAGGCCTACAACAAACGCCACATGTGGGACTATTCCGATTGGCAGGGGGCGTCATTAAAAGCTCTTGAACTTTTGGGTAGAAAACTCGGATACCAACTCGTCGGCACAAATTTAAACGGCGTTAACGCTTTTTTCGTTCGGAAAGACTTGGCAAAAGATCTTTTCATCGAACCTGCGACCGCAGAAAATCTTTACAACCCCGCGCGTTATCCACATCTTCGCTACATGAACGGGCACCCCGCGCGATATTGTCTGGCCGTGCAACATGAAAACTTCGGGCTGCTCGATTACAAGCTCAAATGCGACGCGGTTCCTCTGACAGGTTTTTATGACGAAGAAATTTTGGACAACGGTTCAAAGTTCAACGTGATGTCGGGGAAAAACGCGCTGATTGTCGCCCGCAACAAAGAAAAAATTATTTTGCCCTACTTCCTGCCGTACGTCGAGGCTCAAAATCTTTTTCTGATGGTCAAGGCTTCGGGCGCGGGTTCGGCGACATTGCCCGTAGAAAAAAACGGTCTGATCGAATTGAACTTCCCGCCCGCAAACGAGCCTTGGGAAGTCGAGCTGGAACTTTCAAAAACTTTCGTCGACAAGCAAGGAAAAACTTTCGGTTTGGCAATAATTTTTGAAGACAAAACAAGGAGTTGAGCGAATGGCAAATTACACGACGACGACCCCCGATTGGGCGGTTTCAAATCAATCGGCGGTGATGAGCGGCATAGAAGGCATAAAGGACACGACGGTCGGCAACATCAATCCCGCGTTCGCGTCGGGTGCCTTCAAACCAAAACGTCGCATGACTTTGACGGAAGACGAACTGGTTGACGGCGTGGCTCGCGGCGACCGAATGATTTTATCCCGCGCGATAACTTTAATCGAGAGCAACAGCCCAAAACATTTCGCGAAGGCGCAACGGGTTTTGCAAAGACTTCTTCCACGCACGGGCAAAGCTTTGAGGATCGGAATAACGGGTGTGCCGGGCGCGGGCAAGTCAACTTTGATTGAAGCTTTCGGGAACATGCTCTGTGACGACGGCCACAAAGTCGCGGTTCTTTCAATCGACCCGACAAGCTCCATAACCAAAGGCTCGATCCTCGGTGACAAAACGCGCATGGGAACTTTGAGCCGCCGAAGTGAAGCTTTCATTCGTCCTTCTCCCGCGGGCGGAACTTTGGGTGGCGTGGCCAGAAAAAGTCGCGAGACGATGCTCATGTGCGAGGCAGCCGGCTATGACGTGATTTTGATTGAGACCGTCGGCGTCGGGCAATCCGAAACGACCGTGCGCTCCATGGTGGATTTTTTTATGCTCGTCGTGTTGACGGGTGCCGGCGATGATTTGCAAGGAATCAAAAAAGGAATCATGGAGCTGGCGGACGCAATCGTCGTGAACAAAGCTGACGGCGATAATCTTGTTCGCGCCAAAGTCACTCGCGGCGAATACGAGCGCATGACAGAATTTATCCGCCCCGCGACCGAAGGCTGGCCGACTCACGCGTACCTGGCCAGTGCCGTCACGAAAATGGGCTTGCCCGAACTTTGGGAAGTGATTCGCCTGTTCAAAGAAACCACGACCAAAAGCGGCGTCTTTCATCGGCGGAGAGATTCTCAACTTCTCGATTGGATGCACGCGATGATCGACGAGCACCTGCACAATTTATTTTTCGGCGACGCTGTGATAACCGGCCGCATGCCCGAAATCCGCCAAGCCGTCTTGAACGGAATAATTTCCCCGACGCAGGCCGTGGCCGAGCTCGTCAAAATGTTCGACATAACCCGCGCGGCCAAAAAGAAAGTTGACTTGTTCGAGGCGTGACTTTGAAGGATTTTTCATGGAAGCTGTAGAAAAACTTATCAAAGTAAAATCGCGGAGGTGATTATCGTGACAAAGCTCAACATAAGGAATTGTGCTCGTTGTAAAAGGATTTTCATTCCGGTTGGCCGAGAAAAAATTTGCCCCGACTGCCGCGCCGCCGACCTTGAGCTTGAAGAGCGCGTTAAAGCCTACGTCCGCGACCATCCGGGCATCACGGTCAACCAACTCATCGAAGGTTCGGGCGCGCCGCGCGCTTTGGTCTGGCGCATGATTCAACAGGGGCAATTCGAAAATTCGGGCTTGAAGGACGCAAAATATCCCTGTGCCAACTGCGGAAAAATTATCACGCGCGGGACGTATTGCTCCGAATGCATGGACAAACTCAAACAGAACGCGCAAAAGTTCGCCGCCGCCATGAACTCCAAACGCCGCCAAGCAAAAGAGTCTTCCACCGGCAAAACTTTTTCCGACTCGATGTATGACGCCCTGGACAATTCGCGCGGCCGTTAAACTTTCATAAAAATTTCTGCGACGCTCCGAAAAACTTGCATATTTTTTTCAGGTAAGTTAAAATACGTCCGAAAAACTCAAACGAGGTGAATCGGTTTGCGCAAAATATTTTTTCTTACCACGCTGCTGATGATAATTTTGGCGGCCACGGCTTTTGCCGCAGAAGAACCCGCCGCAGAAGAACCCGCCGCAGAAAATCCCGCCGCAGAAGCCGAACAAACAAATGACGAGCCTTTCGAGTACACGAGCGAGGATTTCAAATTCACGATCACTTGCCCGTTCAAGCCGATTGCGGTCGTCCAAAATCCTTGGCAAGAGACGGACAAACACGGCGAGATGCTCGTCTTCGCAAACGAGGGAATCGACGTTACTTACGGCTACATCATCCAAGTCGACGCCTTCAAGACGGAAGACGTTCCCGACTTCAACAAAGGCTCGGTTGCGGCCATCGGCGACTACCTGAAAGATCTTAAAGAAAAAGGCGGATTTGCCGACGCGCGCCTCGTCCAAATCACCAAGAAAAACAAAGGCGTCTCTACCATCACCGCCGAAAAAATCGACGTCATTGATCCCGACACGGGCGAAGTCGAAGGCGAATTCGTCGCGGACAAACAATACGTCTACACCTTTTTTCGCACGCCCGAAGGCCGCTGCATCAGCATTCAACTCGTGAGCGCGAGCCTGGAAAAAACTTTCGTCGACGTCTATCGCGGCTCCGTGGCCAGCTTCAAAGACAACATCAAAGACAAAAAATCCAAGAAAGACAAAGACAAGAAGAAAGACAAAAAAGATAAGAAAGACAAAAAGAAGGACAAGAAATAATTTGACAAAGCAAACGCCGTGTGGTATAAATGACAACGGTTTAATCAAAGGGGTATAGCCAAGTTGGTAAGGCACCGGACTCTGAATCCGGTATGCGTTGGTTCGAGTCCAGCTACCCCTGCCAATCAAGAAATTTCAAGCCTGCGTCTTGACGGCGCGGGCTTTATTCGATTCTAAGCGGGAGGTCGTGAGGTATGGAAGAAGCAGCATTGTCGCCGGCGTTCACGGAAGCGTTGAATTTTTTGTCGCTGGGCTTGAGCGTCGTGCTTTTGTTCGCGGTGGCCTATCTTTGGTCGAGCAACACAAACAAAACCGCCGAGCTGGAAAATCTCAAAGCGGACGTTCGACGCATGAAAAAAAAATTGGACAAAGTGCAGGAAAAAGTCAACCAGTTCCGAGAGCCCAAAGTCGTCTCGGAAGTCGCGCAGATCGAGCCGTTCGGTTTGGATTTGTCCGAGCCGCTCACGTCAAAAATTTCCCCGTTGGCACCGCAAGAACCGTGGCTCAATTTCGTCGACGATTATAACAAACTCGGCGCGGAGATGAGCAAGCCCGGCCAACTCATGCGCTGCGAAAAATTCGTCCGCAACAACAAGCTGAGGATTTTGACTTACGGCGGCGCGCTGACTTTTCGAC
>CAMNFC010000052.1 GCA_946536925.1 uncultured Selenomonadales bacterium
CGTGGAAAAGCCAACAGGCAACGAGCTTGTGCTTTACACCGACGAATACGGCGAAATTCAGTTTAAAGACGTGGACAACCCGACGACTTGGAAATGCGGCGAATATGATAACTTCGGTAGGACAGACTTCACCACGGAAAATTACAAAGTCGCAAAAGAATCGGCAGACAATATGCTCTTGAGCGGCAAATGATTCGTTCAAACTTTTTTCGTTGACACCTTGACGCTTGAATTATAAAATTGCAGGCGGCAAGGTGATTTTTTTATGAAAGTCGGAATTGACATCGGCTCCACGACGGGCAACCTTGTCGTCACAGAATTGATTCAAGCTCCGGAATACCCAATCATCAGTTTCACCAAAGACCTTTACACGGATTGTAAAACTCTCGCCGATTATTTTACCATTACCGCAAATTACATCAACAGCACCTACACCAAAGAAAAATACATGCAAGCCACGGAGCTTAGCGAGAACGAAGTTTCGATGATTAGATTCCCCGATGATGAAGTCCTCCGCAATGCCAGCGGAATAATTCCTAATCCCAATACTGCCGGTCTCACTTACGGCAACTTCACGACGATAACAATTCCCGTCGCCACCGCCGACCTTTTGGACAAAGACCCCGACCCCGACGCTTTGACCAAGGACAACAAGTACGTCAAAGTCATGCTCGGCGACGAAGAAAAATATATCGCCAAATCAAAGCTACCTCATATGAGAGTTAAATGGAACGCCAATTATCCTTACGTCTGCATTTACGACCTCAAGACGGGCTTGGGTTGGGGAATGGAGTCGCCATTTTTGTGCGTGAAGCCTATGGACAATTCCACTTCAACCGCCGATTCGGCAATCGTCTTCACTAATTCTAAAGTTAGAGCAGATGGCGGCAACCAATGGGGCGACGTTTGGGTTATTGAATACCAGCTGCTAGACAAAAATTATGACGTGAATTACATTGCCAACAAGCTAGAATTCGTCGAAAATAAGAACGATAGTGGCATAAATTTTTTCATGCTCAAAGCAGATATAAAAACGGATCCTGAAATCGTCGGCAAGTACAAAAAGATTGTCATGCTCGACGAAGACGGCGAAGTGCTTAAAGACGACGAAGGCAACGAAGTGGTCAAGTATATCAGAGAAGACGCCGATATTGAGTATTACACGAAAATCGACAAAAACGTTGACGAAGAAGGCAACGTTATCAATTACATCATCGTCGACAAGACCGGTACCATCCTGACAAAGCCCGTCACTTCCCCCGATGTTTTTACAGCCAAAACCAAGGACGAGAACGACGACTTGAAAGAGCAAGCGGAAGCGGAAAACGACGACAACAAAACCTTGACGGATTATTGGAACACATATACCCGCTACCCCAACGGCACGCCCGGCACAACCAACGCCGACGTCACCCCAAGAGAAATCCCCGGCGACAAAGGCGGCACTACCGAAGACGGTCAATACGTCGGCTCGAGCGAATATCGCAAGTATGAAGATTATCGCATTCCCGCCTTGGAGCGCGTCTATCTAAACACGACGTTTAATCTCGACTCGGATTCTCGTTACAGTTATTTCCAAATCTCCGATCTGAAGCGCGTCAACTACCGCTATCTGAACGTCGACGAGCTGAACCACACTGTCGACGGCGAACCTGCCAAAGACAACGAATGGGACGTCAAAGACATGTTCTTCACGACGACGCGCGCGAAATGGATTGACTGATTTTAGTGGTTGGTAGTTGGTGGTTAGGGAAAATCCTAATCACTTTTTTTGTGCCGAATGTAATCTGAATATTGACTGAAAGAAAATGTTTTGTTACAATCAACGACAAGGATTCACTCGGCAATATGAAGAGGTGAAAAATTTTGGCGAAGGTATTTCAGGCAACGCACGTCGGCAAGGTGCGCTACAACAACGAAGATTCGCTGACAGTCATAGAGCCGAAAACATACGCCGTGGCCGACGGCATGGGCGGTGCTCAAGCGGGCGAAATCGCAAGCCGAATGCTCGTCGAGACAGTGAAAAATTTTTTGTCCAAGACGCCGCGGCCGTGGAATGAAAATATTTTGGCGCAAGCGATTCTTTTGGCGAACGACAAAATTTTAAACACGGCACGCCGCCACAAAGAATATCAGGGCATGGGCACGACCGCCACGATTTTGTCGATGGACGGCTCGCAAGCTTTCTTCGCGCACGTGGGCGACAGCCGGCTCTATCGTCTGCGAGAAAATTTTTTTCGGCAACTGACGCAGGATCATTCCTATGTTGAAACTTTGATAAGGCGCGGCGAACTCAAGCAGGAAGAAGCGCGTTTCCACCCGATGAAAAATGTTTTGACGCAGGCGGTCGGCGCGATGACGAATCTTTCAATCGACAGGGCAAGTTTTCCCGTCGAGCATGGCGATATTTTTTTGCTTTGCACGGACGGTTTGACAAACATGGTCGATGATGAGCGCATTGCAAAAATTTTGCAGACCGCCGAAAATCCTGCCGACGCGCTCATTGAGGCCGCTCTTGAGGCGGGCGGCAGGGATAATGTTTCTGTTATTGTCGCAGGAGTTGATTAGCCATGATCCGCGAAATTCTTTATTGCGCGTTGAATTTTTATCAGGCGATGCGGGGCGCGATTGACTGTGCCTGCCGCATTGCCCACGACGCATTAATTTGAGGGGCGGGAAAAATGATTCAGCGAGTCTTGAGCGGACGATATGAGCTCGAAGAGAAAATCGGAAGCGGCGGCATGGCTGAAGTTTACAGAGCCCACGACCGACTTCTTGCTCGTCCCGTCGCGATAAAAATTCTCCACGAGGCCTATCGCTCGGACAGGGAGTTCATCGAGCGTTTTCACCGCGAAGCAAAATCGGCGGCGCGTTTGTCGCACCCAAATATCGTGAGCATTTACGACGTGGGCGTTTCGGGTGTCGACCATTACATCGTCATGGAATACGTGCAGAGCAGCACGCTAAAGAAAAAAATTCAGGACGAGGGGCCGCTCGATATTTTGACGGCCACGCAAATTGCCAAAGACATTGCCAACGGTTTGACACACGCGCACGCAAACAACATCGTCCACTGCGACATCAAACCGCATAATATTTTGATGACGGACGACGGCCGCGCAAAAATCACGGACTTTGGAATCGCCCGCGCAGTCACCGAATCGACGTTGACTTACGGCGGCAGCGTCATCGGCTCCGTTCATTATTTTTCTCCCGAACAGGCACGCGGCGGCGCGATAACTCCCAAGTCGGACGTTTACTCTTTGGGGATTGTGCTTTATGAGATGCTGACGAATCGGCTGCCGTTCACGGGCGACAATCCCGTTGCAATCGCCATGAAGCACATTGAGGAGGAGCCGATCTCGCCGAGCCGTTATCGTCCGCAAATCCCGCCGATGTTGGAAGCGATCGTTTGCCGCGCGATGAGCAAGAGCCCCGAAATTCGTCCGTCGAGCTTTGAACTCGTCCAGGAACTTTCGAACGTCGAGGCGGCCTTGAGCATGGCGATAAAGAGCGACCCCGACGCCACGCAGGTTTTGCCGCGACAAGAAATTCCTTCGCGCCGAGTCGTTCGTCAAGGCATGGGAGCTCAAACTCCGCCGGAAGAAGAAGTAAAAGTTTCTGAAGAGCCCGTCGACACGAAACCTTTTTACAAGTCGAAAGCTTTCATCGCGCTGATGGCTTTGGTTTTGATGGTGGGCTTCGGCGTCGGAATTTTCGGCGCGTTCGGAAAAGTTTGGTCGACGGAAGAAACCGTCACCGTCCCCGAAGTCAAAGGCAAGCAGCTGGCACTTGCGCGACAAATTTTGGAAGACAACAAGTTGCGCGTGAACGTGGCCGAAACTTACGACGCGAACGTCCCCGCCGGCCAAGTCGTCTCGCAAGACCCCGAAGTCGGTAAAACCGTCAAGAGCGATCGCCTCGTCACGATTTACGTCAGCAAGGGCGGCGAATCAATCGACATGCCCGATCTTGCCGGCCTGACAAAATCTGCGGCGGTCGAACGTCTTCAAAAGCTCGGACTGAATCTCGGCTCCGTCTACGAAAAAGAATCCTCCAGCGAGCCCGGCACCGTCCTTTCCCACGACCCGACGACCGGCACAAAAATTATTCGCGGGCAAGTTGTCGACTTGATCGTTTCGCGCGGCGAGCCCGAAAAAAAAGTTGAGGAAGTCAAAGTCACCAAAAAAGTCACGCGCGTCCCGAACGTCGTCAACGCCGGACTTTCGACAGCCGAATCCGGAATCGAAGGTCGCGGTCTGCACGTCGGCTCCGTCACCTACGAAGACAGCACTCAGACAGAAGGCACGATCATCTCGCAATATCCTTCGCCCGATTCGGAAGTCGAGCTTGGTTCGAGCGTCGATTTGGTTGTAGCCCGCCGACCCGTTCCGTCGACTTCGACACCTTCCGACGATCCGCAACGTTCAAACGAGCCGACGACAAGAGAATCAAACTTCCCCGAAATCCCGACTCAAAGTGACGTGCCGAGCCGCGAAGACGAACAAGAAAAGAGACGTTGACATGAAAGAAATCGGGCGCGTCATAAAATTTTATAACAGCTTTTTTTTCGTGAAGGTCGGCGAAAAAATTATCCCCTGCAAGTTGCGCGGCCTGCTCAAACGCGACAAAAAAATCGGCGGCACGGTTTGCGTCGGCGACTTCGTGGAAATTTCCAAACTCAAAGACAAAAGCGGCGTGATTGAAAAAGTTCAGTCGCGCCGAAATATTTTGATTCGCCCGCCGATAGCCAACGTCGACAGAGTTCTTTTGACTTTCGCCGTCGACGCGCCCAAACTTCATCTGCTCCTGCTCAACAGATTTTTGGTTCTGGCAGAAAAATCCGCGCTCAACGAAATCATCATCTGCGTGAACAAAATCGATTTGGCGGCGGAAAAAAATTTTTTGTCGGAATACGAGCCGCTCTACAAAATTTTGCGGACGTCGACGGTGACGGGCGCGGGTCTCGACGAGCTGAAAAAAATTTTGTCGTCTGGCGTGACGGTTTTGGCCGGGCCGAGCGGCGCGGGAAAATCTTCTCTGCTTAATGCCGTCGACAAAAATTTGAAGCTCAAGGTCGGGAAAGTCAGCGAAAAAATTTTGCGCGGCAAGCACACGACGAGAGTTTCCGAGCTGCTTGAATTCGGCGGCGGTTTTTTGGTCGACACGCCCGGCTTCAGCGCGGTTGATTTGGTCGAGGCCGGCTTGGACAAAAAAAATCTTTGGCACAATTTTAAAGAGTTCGCGACGTTTGCAAGCGGTTGCAAATTTTTGAACGGGTGCTCCCACAGCCACGAGCCCGATTGCGCCGTCAAAGCCGCCGTCGCCCGCGGAGAAATTTTGCGCGAACGTTACGAATCCTATCTGACTTTGCTGGCGGAGGTTAGCGCGGAAAAAATTTATTGACATTTCGCGGCGCGTGTGATAGATTTTTCCCAAAAGAAAAAAGCGTCCGAAGACGCCGAATTGTTTCAAAGAAGGCTTACCTTGACGGATTATCCTCCGTTGTATATAGCAGATAAATCAGTGGGGCAGTCGCTTAGCCGTGGATGGGCTTAAGCGGCTGTTTTGCTGAGTATCAGCAGGATTGCTCCCGAGATAATCGTTACGCGGATGATGAACTTAATCACGCGCATCGCATCACCTCCTCGCGGAGGCTTGGATTTAATCCGCTGCCGTCGTCCGTGACACCGCAAGCTTGTTGCCAATATATCACACGTTCAAAATTTTTTTCAAGAAAATTTCATTGCTCGTGAACTTCCGTATAAAATTTTTCATTGACCGCGTGGTAATGACAAATCACGTCGATGAAATGATCTCGCAGCGTGTAGCGGAAAATAATTTTGTTGTCCTCGGTGAAAAATTTCGACATGTGAAAATTCCAACCGATGTCGTACTTTTCCCGAAGAGAGAGCGCGTCCAGTTGGACAATCCATTTGCCGCCGCGCGAACCGAGAACTTTAACCGCGTCGCCCGTGCCGCTCGCCTGCCTGATCAAAAATAAATCGTTGCCCGCTGTGTTGCGAATGAAAAAAATTTCCGCCTCGCCTTGAATGTCGACGTTGACGGAATTTTTTTTGTCGCTGTCGCCGAAGCTGCAAATTTTTTTCGCGGCGTCGAAGTGGAAAAAAATTTTTCCGCTGTAAATTTCATCGCCTTCCGAAGTGCTGTGTTTTGGCGTGCCGAAATCTTTTTGGAGAAAAATTTTGTCGCCGAAGAGCGCGTGGCCTTTTGAGGAGTCGCCTTTAATTTTTGTCGCGCCGTCGATTTGAAAAGTTTTTCCGTCGAAGAAAATTTTTCCGATAGGTTGAGGATAAAGTTCGAGCCTCATGGCGGAGGCTTGCGCGGAAATCATCATCAGCAAAAAAATTCCCGCCAAAAATTTTTTCAACATGTCAATCACCTCAAAAAAAATTCGGACAACCCGTTTAAGGCTGCCCGATTTTTTGTATGCGTCAATCGAGAATATAAATTTCGATGAATTTGCGACCGAACTCGTAGCACTCGGCGACGGTGTCGAAGGCCACGTCGATTTTGTGGCCGCGAATCGCTCCGCCCGTGTCTTCGGCGACGGCGTAACCGTAGCCGGGGATAAAAACTTTTGTGCCGAGCGGAATGACGGAAGGATCGGTTGCGATGACTCCGCGGCGGCAAAGAGTTCCCGAAGCAGTGTACGCGCTCAAGCCGGGCTGTGCGGCGGAATAGGCCGTTGCCTCGACACGAACCACGCGGCTGTAATCGGGCGGCTCGGAAGAAAATTCGGACTCGTTGAGGTCGGCGGGTTTTTCTTCTTTGTCGAGCGCGGCGTAAGTTTTTCTTCCACAAATTCCGTCGGCTGCCATGCCGCGATCTTTTTGAAATTTTTTCAGCGCGTCAATCGTCATGGCGTCGGCCACACCGTTTGCTTCGCCGTTATAAAATCCGTGCTTGGTCAATTTTTTCTGGAGATGAACGACGCCGTCGCCTTTCATGCCGAGCTTGATTACGTCGCCAACACCCGCATATTTCACGGCAACTTCGCCGATATCTTTTGCAATGTTGAGAGCCGCATTGATCGTTTCGGAAGTTTTCTTCGGAGGTTCGGGGACGTAATCGCCGGGCTTGTAAGTCGTCACGTCGATTTTGTCATAGGCCGCCGCCCACAAAAGTTTATAAGTTTGTGCGCCGCACACGCCGTCCGCTGCCAGGCCGAGCGCGCTTTGAAAAGTTTTGATCGCTTTGACCGTCGCTTGATTGTAAACGCCGTCGGCCGAAACGTGCAAAAGATTTTGGGCTATGAGATACTCTTGAATTTCTTTTACGTCGTCGCCTCTGTCGCCGTACTTCAAGGTTGCCGCCGAACAGAGACTTGCAAGACTCACGGCGGAAATCAGAATCAGCGCGGAAAGGATTCGCCTCAACTTCATTTCCTCCACCTCGTTTAAATCTTTTTTTGAGTTGCGGCGATTATATCAGCCCTTGCTGAAAAACTTATGGCAAATAAGAATTTTTTTACCGCTTGCAAAAATTTTTAACGCAGGATAAAATCTTGACGATATATAAATGTGGAAAAGATCGAACAGGGACGTTAGAAAGATAAAAGGAGATGTTTAATCATGATGAGAGCGTTGTGGTCGGCGGCCTCGGGCATGAAGGCTCAGCAGACGAACATGGATATCGTCGCGCACAACATTGCCAACGTCGACACCTACGGCAACAAAAAAGTTCGCGCCGAATTCCAAGACTTGCTCTATCAAACTTTGCGAGACGCGGGCGGAACGAGCGGCAACGGCACCCAATATCCTCAAGGTTTGCAAATCGGTTTGGGAGTCAAAGTTGCGGCGACCCACAGAGTTTTCACGCAAGGCCCACTGCAGACGACGGACAATCCCAGCGACGTTGGCATTCAGGGCGACGGCTTCTTCCAAGTTCAAATGCCCGACGGCTCGACGGCTTACACGCGCGACGGATCTTTTAAATTGGATTCGGAACGCCGCCTGGTGACAAGCGACGGTTATCTGCTCATCCCGAACATAACGCTTGACGAAAACGCTCCGCTCAGCAGCTTGGTCATAAGTTCGGACGGTCGCGTATCAGATACTCCTGCCGGTGGCGAGCAAACTGAAATCGGCCAGATAACTCTCGTGCGTTTCGTCAATCCCGAAGGACTTTTTGCTTACGGAAAAAATCTTTTCTTGGAAACGACGGCTTCGGGCGCACCGATTGAAAGCGAACCGGGAGCTGACGGCGCGGGCGTCCTGGCACAAAACACTTTGGAAATGTCCGGCGTGCAGATCGTCGAGGAAATGGTCAACATGATCGTTTCCCAGCGCGCCTACGAATCGAACGCAAAGGCAGTCACGACTTCCGACTCCATGCTCGAAACTGCCAACCAGTTGAAACGATAATTTAACATGAAAAAATTTTTCTTCGTCGCGGCGTTAATCTTGATGATGAGTTTAATGCCGCGAACTTTTGCATTTACGATAAGCGGCGCGGACATCGAGGCAATCGCCCTTCAAGCCGTGGAAAAAACTTTGGAAGAACGCGGCGAGACTCGTCGCCACGAAATTTTTTTCACGCAAAGAGCCCCCGATTTGAAATTGCCCGAAGGCGTCGTTGACATCAAAGCCCACATTCCCGCGCAGATAAGTTACATCAGCTTGACGCCCGTGAGAGCGATTGTTTACGTCAACGGCCGTGCGCAACGAACGGTAAGTTTCACGGCGACGATAAAAGTTTATGACAACGTGCTCGTGGCCAATCACGATTTGCGGATTGAAACGCCCGTGACTGCCGCGGATTTTCGTACGGCTGAAATTGCAATCGACGGACGCAACGAATACGTCAAGGACATCGCCGAGGTCGAAGGGCTCGTTCCGCACAGATTTATTCGCGCCGGCTCACCCGTCACCAAAAGTTACTTCCAGCAGCCCGTCGCCGTCAACACCGGCCAGCGCGTCAACATCATCTTGAATTATCGCGGGATAAAAGCTTCGGCCAAAGGGATCGTCATGTCGCGCGGGCGAATCGGCTCCCTGGTCAAAGTCAAGAATGAAACTTCCGAAAAAATTTTGACGGCAAAAGTTATCGATTCTCACACGGTGGAGGTGACAATGTAAATGACAAAAAAATTTTTTGCGGCGATGTTGATTGCGGCGTTCGTCCTCGGCGGCGGCACTCTCGAAGCAAAATCTCTTTGGGTGGACAACGGAGCCATGAGCTTGTACGCGGACAAAAAAGCTCGCAACGTCGGCGACATCTTGACGATTGTCATAAACGAGACGACGACCCAGACCGCCACGAAGGCTCGCAGGAATTCCAAATCCGGCTCGATAAACGTGAGCACGGGCACAGGCATTTTCGATTTCATTCGGGCGTTTTCGGCCAGCGGCGGTGACAGTTTTCAGGCGGACGGCTCCGCGGTCGACACGAACAGATTCAACGCGCAAATTACCGTGACCGTCGTCGAAGTCCTGCCCAACGACAACATGATCGTTGAGGGCACTCAATCCATCTGGCAGAACCGCGACGAACACAAAATCACTTTGCGCGGGATAATCCGCCGCGACGACGTGACGATGAACAACACCGTTCCTTCAAACAAAGTCGCCGACGCCTCCATAAAATTCGACGGCAAAGGCCCGCTCAACGCCAAACAACGCCAGGGAATTTTGACGCAACTGTTTAACTTCCTCTTCTGAAATTTTTTGACGAGGTGAGGCTATGAAAAAAATTTTTACATTGGCGACGCTCGCGCTGTGCCTCGTGCTGATGACTTCGACGGTTTTTGCTGACGCGTCCGTCACGAGGATAAAAGATATCGCCAAAGTTCAAGGCGTGCGCAGCAACCAACTCATGGGCTACGGTCTCGTCGTGGGTTTGCCGGGCACAGGCGATTCCGACGATACGTGGCAGATGATTCAATCGACGGTTTCGCTGCTGAGAAATTTCGGGATAACCGTCAACCCCGCGGATTTGGATTCGGACAACGTGGCGGCGGTCATGGTCACGGCAACTCTCCCGCCTTTCGTCCGCGAAGGTGACACGATTGATGTTGTCGTCAGCTCCATGGGCGACGCGGACAGCATTCAAGGCGGCGTCCTCCTGCAAACTCCTCTTCGTGCGGCTAACGGCGACGTCTACGCTGTGGCTCAAGGTTCGATCTCGACGGGCGGTTTCGTCGCGGGCAGAGGAAACAATCGTGCGCAAAGAAATTTCCCGACGGCCGGCTCCATTCCAAACGGAGCAATCGTTGAAAAGACGCTCGAAGATGACCTTGGCAAGAACGGACAAATTTCTTTGAGCCTGGCAAGTTCCGACTTCACCACGGCCGCACGAATCACAAATTCAATCAACGCAGCTTACGGCAACGTCGCACACGCGGCCAACCCCGGGCGCGTCGATATCAACGTCCCCGGCTACTTCCGCAACGATATCGTTCAGTTCGTCGCCTCGATTGAAGAGCTGCCCGTTATGCCCGACGTCATCGCCAAAGTCGTCATCAACGAGCGCACGGGAACAATCGTCATGGGCGGCAATGTCACCGTCGACGAGTGCGCGATAACTCAAGGCGGCTTGTCGATTCGGATCAATCGCGAGGAGAGCATGTCGCAACCCGGCCCGTTCTCCTACGGCACGTCGATGATCGTCGAGAACACAGAAATTAACGCCCGCGAAGAAAGATCCAGCTCCGTCGTCATGCCCGCCACAACCAGCGTCAGCGATGTCATCGGCGCACTAAACGCTGTGGGTGCCTCGCCCCGCGATTGCATTTCAATTTTGCAGGCGATGAAAGCGGCCGGCGCAATTCACGCGACGTTGGAAATTATTTAAGAGGTGAGAGCCATGAGGATTGACAATTCGTATTTGCTCCCGCAGATGGCCGCGACGAACACTGGCGCAACCGGCGCGCAAATGATAAGCGACCAGGCAACTTTTGAAGAACAGCTCCAAGCGGCAAAAGATAAACTCGACGCCTCCTCAACAAAAATTAAAACGATGACCAACGAGGAAGTCGCCCAACGCAACCAAGAAATCAAAGACGCCAGCGTCCAGCTCGAAGCCCTCCTGCTCAAGATGATGTACACCGAAATGTGGAAGACCGTCCCCAAGAACGAACTTTTCGGCGACAGCAACGCCATGGACATCTACCGCGACATGTACAACGAAGAACTCACGCGCAAGGCGGCCGAGGGCGGCGGAATCGGTCTGGCCGATTACATTTACAAGCAGCTGACAAAAAATCAATCGTATCGAGCGTAAAATTTTCCCCCGCAAAAAATTTTCTCCGATCAATCGTCGGAGATTTTTTTTCGCCCGAAGCCCGCGCAAGAAAGTATTTTAAATAACTTGACACAAAAAAAAGGCTCGTCTATAATCGGCGGTGTTATGCAAAACTTTTGAAGGAGGCGAAAAAATTTGAAGAGAACGTTTCAACCCAACACGCATTGGCGCAAAAAAACGCACGGCTTTCGTGAGCGCATGAAGACAAAAGGCGGGCGGCTCGTCATCAAAAGACGCCGCGCTCGTGGCAGGAAAGTGCTTACAGCTTGAGGTGCGTCAGGTCACTAATCGGAGTGGCCTTTTTTTTAGCTTATCGGCGAGCGGAGGTTTGAAAGTGTTTTGTCTTAAGAAAAGTGAAATTTTTCGCGGCAAGCGCGACTTCAACGCGGCTCATTCGCGCGGGAAATCTTTCGTCAATCACGCGCTGATTTTGCTCGTCGTCCGCCACGAAAATTACAACGGAAAAGTCGGTTTCGCGGCCGGGAAAAAACTCGGCGGGGCGGTCGTTCGCAACCGCGTCAAACGTTTGATGCGCGAGGCTTATCGGCTGAACAAAAATTCTCTCCGCCGCGACTGTGGAATGATTCTTGTCGGGCGAAAATTTCTCGTCGACGCAAAGTTCAAGGACGCCGAAAAAGCTTTCCTGGATCTTTGTCGCCGCGCAAAACTTTTTGAGTCATGACAAGATTTTTAATAGCTCTCATAAAATTTTATCAACGGTGGTTGTCGCCGCTCAAGCCCGCGTGCTGTCGATTCGTTCCGTCGTGTTCGAGTTACGCCGTCGACGCGCTGAAAAAATACGGGGCACTTCGCGGCGGGTGGCTCGCGTTCAAAAGAATTTTGCGTTGCAATCCGTTCAGCAAGGGCGGCTTCGATCCCGTGCCCTAACCCCAAAGGATGTGATTTTTTGGAAGAACCCGGACTTTTCGGCGGAATATTCGAGCCGATAGAAAAATTGATGACCGCCGTCCTGACCGCGCTGTATTCGTTGACGGAAATGATCGGCGTGCCCAGCTACGGTCTGGCGATAATTTTGCTGACGATCCTGATAAAAATTTTGGTCTACCCGCTGACAAAAAAGCAGCTCCAATCGATGAAGGCCATGCAAAGAATTCAGCCGCAGATGAAAAAGTTGCAAGAGAAGTACAAAAACAATCCGCAAGTCATGCAACAAAAATTAATGGAGCTGTATCAAAAAGAAGGCGCAAACCCCATGTCGGGTTGCCTGCCCATGCTGATTCAAATGCCGATACTCATGGGAATGTATTACACGCTCTACAGCTTTGATTACGGCGGGGCGGCTCCGTCTTTCCTTTGGCTGCCGTCTTTATCAGAAACGGATCCGACTTATGCTCTGCCGTTTTTGAGCGCGGCGACAACTTTCCTGCAACAAAAAATGATGTCCAACACGAGCGAAGCCAATCAACAGATGAAAATCATGATGATCGTTATGCCGCTGTTCATCGGCTGGATAAGTTTGAATTTCCCGGCGGGGCTGGTGCTCTATTGGGTGACGATGAACGTCGTGCAAATTATTCAACAGTGGTGGACGAACCGAACCGACGATAACAAGGAGGCGGCTTAAATGTCGAAAGTGATTGAGAAAACTGGAAAGACTGTCGACGAGGCGACGGCTGCTGCGGCCGAAGAACTCGGCGTTGAAGTTGACGATTTGGACGTGGAAGTTTTGGAGTTGCCGACGAAAAGATTGTTCGGGCTCTTCGGCGAAACGCCCGCAAAAATTCGCGCCTCCGTCAAAGAAAAACCCGTGATCATCGAGCCGCCCGTCGTAGAAGAAAAATTTTCAGAGCCCGAAAAAATTTCCGAGCCCGAAGAAAAATTCGAGCCGGTGTTGGAGCCCTCGCCTGTCGAAGAAGAAATTTTTGATCGCGACAAAGTTATCGACGCGGCGGAAGATTTTTTGCGGGAAGTTTTCGCGGCAATGAATTTAGAAGTCATCATGAAGATTGACGACGGCGAAGAAAATTGTTTGATCGAGCTGAGCGGAAAAGGTTTGGGCGTGCTCATCGGCCGGCGCGGTCAAGCTCTCGACGCCCTGCAATACATTTTGAATTTGGCGGTCAATCGCAAGAACGCGGAAGGAAAAGTTCACTTCATCCTCGACGCGGAAGGCTATCGTCGCCGCCGCGAAGAAGCTCTGATAAAATTGGCCAAGGGTGTCGCCGAACGCGCGATTAAAACCCGCCGCGACGTCAAACTTGAGCCGATGAACCGTCACGAGCGAAAAATTATTCACACCGTCCTGCAGGAAAACGAACGAGTCGAAACTCACAGCGCGGGCGAAGAACCTTACCGTTATATCATCGTTTCGCCCAAGCGCGGCAGAAGATAAAAAAATTTTGTGCGGCCTTCTCGGTTGAGGAAGTCGCTTTCTTTTTCACGTGACGAAAAATTTTTCTGTGCCGTAAATTTTTTCGCGGCGGCAGGATTTTTTTTTTGCGCATTGAACAGGAACGTAACGATTCTAAATGACAGAGATATTTTTTTCAGCTTGAAGAGGAGGCTTCCTGTTTTGGAAAAATCTACGGTAATAGGGCTGGTCGGCGGAATAATTTCCGTCTTCGTCGGAATGATTTTGAAAGGCGCGCCGCTCACCGCTTTGAACAACCCCGCCGCGTTTTTGATAATCATCGGCGGAACGGTCGCTTGCATATTCAACGCCTTCACGATGGAGCAAATCTCGAAGGTGCCGACTCTTTTCAAACTTTTGATTCAGGGCAACGAAGAACAAAGCAAAGGCGAACTCGTCCAAACTTTTGTCGAGCTCAGTCAGTTGGCTCGCCGCGAAGGTATCTTGGCTTTGGAAAGTCGCGTGGAAGAAATTCAAGATCCTTTTTTCCGCAACGGCTTGAGCATGGTAATCGACGGCATGGATCCCGAATTCGTCGGCGACGTGCTCGACGCGGAACTTACGATCATGGAACAACGCCACGCCGAAATGCGCTCGATTTTTTCTCAGGCCGGAACGTACGCTCCGACGCTGGGCGTTTTGGGCGCGGTCGTCGGTCTGATTGCGGCTCTGGGAAATTTGAACGACATCGACAAGCTCGGTCATTCAATCGCGGCGGCGTTTGTCGCAACAATCCTGGGCATCTTCACCGGCTACGTCCTTTGGCTTCCCTTTGCCAACAAACTCAAAATCAAATCGGAAAACGAAGTCAGCCACAAGCGCATGATCATGGAAGGAATTCTTTCTCTGCAGGCGGGCGACTCTCCCACGCAGATTGAATCCAAACTTATGATTTACATTCCGCAGGGCGAACGCGAAGGCATAAGCAGCAAGTGAGGTGATTTAGTTGGCGAGAAAAAAACACGCGAAGAAACACGAAGAAGAAGCCAGCGAGGCTTGGCT
>CAMNFC010000053.1 GCA_946536925.1 uncultured Selenomonadales bacterium
ATCTTTCGGCGGCGTCGAACTTTTGATTCACGTCGGGCTCAACACTTGCAAACTTTTCGGCGAAACTTTTCAACCGCGAGTGGCGGCGGGCGACACGTTCAGGCGCGGGCAAATTTTGTTGACGTTCGACCCGCAAGAAATGATTCGCGCAGTATTCGAGACGGCAACGCCCGTCGTCGTGACCAACCCCGAAAATTTCGGCGACATAATTTTTCAACTCGGCGAACAAAAAATTTTCGCGCAACGAGCCGAACGCAAACCTGCTCCGCTGAAAATTTTGCGGCTTGACTTTGCGCGTCGTTTGCATTAACCTTGAAAAAATTTCGCAAAAGTTGAGGACGAGAAAAACTCATGACGGACGTACAAAATCAACCTGACACGCGCGGCATAAAAATAAAAAGGACGGGAGTGACGGGCGTGCGCCTGCCGTTTTTTATTTCTGACGGAGCGAACGTTCAACAGGTCGCGGCGCAAATCCGATTCACGGTTGCGCTGGCCGAAAATCTTCGCGGGACGCACATGAGCCGCCTGACAGAAATTTTGACGAGCCGGACGAAGATCCCGATAAAAATTCCCGACGTGGAAAAAATTTTGCTCGACGCGCTGAAAAAACTTTCGACGGACGAGGCAGCCATCTCGATTGCGTTCAAATATTTTTTTGAAAAAATTTCGCCCGTGACGCAGAAGGTTTCGTTCAGCTCGGTTGATTGCGAATTTATCGGCGAGCTCGTTCGCGGCGGCCGCATGAATTTTTCTTTGAGCTTAAGCGTCCCGTTCATGTCGCTGTGCCCGTGCAGCAAAGAAATTTCGGACTTCGGCGCGCACAACCAACGCTCGGTTTGCCGCGTCAAGTTGACTTTCAAAAATCTTGACGACGTGTCGATTGAAAAATTTGTTCGGCTCATCGAATCTCAAGGTTCGGCTCAAGTTTTCCCGATCCTAAAGCGCGAGGACGAAAAATTTGTGACGGAGGCGGCCTGGCAAAATCCAAAGTTCGTGGAAGACATTTTGCGCGACGTGGTTCTTGCCCTGCGACGAGAAAAAAATTTGGCGGCCTTCTCGGTCGAGTGCGAAAATTTCGAGTCAATTCACAACCACAACGCCTTTGCCGCGCACGAAGAAATTTTATCCTGAAAAAAATTCTCCCCGTGAAGTTGCGAGGAGATTTTTTGTTGCGAAAAATTTTTCAGCAGGTGTGACAGATTTCGTAGATGCCGGCGCGTTTGAGCGTGTCGACGACGGTGTCTCCGATGTGCGCGACGGTGTCGGCCACTTCGATTCCCACGGCGTTGAGAGCTTTGATTTTGTCGGCCGCAGTGCCTTTGCCGCCGGAGATGATTGCGCCCGCGTGACCCATGCGTTTTCCGGGCGGAGCTTGACGGCCGGCGATGAAAGCCGTGACGGGTTTTTCGGGCATGTTCTCGGCTATCCAACGGGCTGCGTCTTCTTCGGCCGTGCCGCCGATTTCACCGATGAGCAAGACGGCTTTGGTCTCGTCGTCTTCTTTGAAAAGTTGGAGGATATCGATGAAGTCGGAGCCTTTGACGGGGTCGCCGCCGATTCCGACCGAAGTTGTGATTCCGATACCCGCGTTCATGAGTTGGAAGGCCGCCTCGTAAGTCAAAGTTCCCGAACGCGAGACCAAACCGACGTGGCCTTTCTTTTGGACGTTGCCGGGAATGATTCCGAGTTTGGTTTCGCCCGTCGTCATGATTCCGGGGCAATTGGGGCCGATGAGCCGAGTTTTTTTGCCGACCATGTAGCGGCGAACTTTTACCATGTCCAAAACGGGAATGTGTTCTGTAATGCAAACGACGAGCTCCAATCCCGCGTCGACGGCCTCAAGAATAGAATCCGCGGCGAAAGGTGCGGGAACATAGATGACGGAGGCAGTCGCGCCCGTAGCTTTGACGGCGTCCTCCACCGTGTTAAAGACGGGCACACCCTCGACGATTTGGCCGGCCTTGCCGGGTGTCACGCCGCCGACGATTTTTGTGCCGTACGCGAGCATTTGTTTTGTGTGGAAAGTCGCCGCCTTGCCGGTTATGCCCTGGACGATGACTTTCGTGTTTGAATCAGCTAAAATCACTTTATCCTCTCCTCGAAAAATTTTTATCGCTCAAAAAAAATCTTTGTCGATAATTTTGTCGTAAATGTAACCTTCGCGCACGCCCGAATCGGAGTAGAGGATGTTGAGGCTGCCGAAACGTTTGGCCAGCACGTCGGCGATAATTAATCCCGGCATGAACGTATGCATTCTTTCGGGCACGGTTTTCATCAGCAAAATTTTGTCGGGGACAATCAGTTCGTGGTCGCGGCGGAAGCGGTGGAGGATGTCTTGAATCCTGCGAACTTCCATGCGCATATTTTTTCTTGTCATGCCGTACATCGCGTTGTAAAGAGCCATTGCGCCTTTGAACGTGCCGCCGATCCCGCAAATTTGCGCGTGACTTACGGCCTGGAATTCTTGCACGGCAGAGACGGTTGCTTCGGCCTCGGCGTACATTTCGGCGATCTCGACGGCGCTTGGCAAGATGTGGACGCCCGTGTAGCGCGTGTGAAAACTCAAGGAGCCGATTGGAAGGCTGGCCTTGACTTGAATCTCGCGGTCTTTGAAGTAGACGATTTCGGTTGAGCCGCCGCCGATGTCGATGAGCAAACCTTTTTCGTCGATGATGTCGTGGGTCGCGCCGATGAAGTCGTAGGTTGCCTCGTCGTCGCCGCTCATCAAAATAATATTTATCCCCGTGCGGAAAGAAATTTCGTCGACGGCCTGCGAACCGTTTGCGGCGTTGCGCAGGGCGGCGGTCGTGAAGGCCGTGACTTGCGTTATCCCGAAGTCGTCGAGGAAGTGCCGGTACTCGCCGATAATCTCCACGACTTTGTCAATGCCCTGCCGTTGCATCACGCCGTCGCGAACGTATGAGGCAAGTCCGACGGTGTGTTTCCTTTTCATGAGCATTTCGACGCGGTCGCCGTCAATGTCGTAAACTGCCATGCGAATCGTGTTTGAGCCGACGTCAATCATCGCGTAGAGCATTGCGCCCACCTCCCTTGCCGCAAATTTATTCGGCGTCTGTGGCAATTAACCTGCTTTGAGGTTTTTTGAACGTAATTTTCTTCACCAATTTTTTGAGCTGTTCCAAAAGTTTGGGCTGCAAAGAGCAAGCACCGTGAAAATTTCCAAGCGACTCAAAAACATAAATCCGCACACGCAAAATTTACTCAGGCTCGGCAAAAGAGTGTAGGAGCTCGTCGCGCCGTCGAGCCCGAAACCTTGACCGACGCTGGCCATCGTCGAGACGCTCACGCTGATTGCGTTGACGAAATCGATTCCGTCGAACATCATCACCGCCGCGAACAAAATATCGAGCACCACGACCGCGAAGAAAAATTTTGCCGCGCCGTAAACGACGTCCTCGTCAATCGGTCGCCCGCTCAACTTGACTTGGCTCACGACGTTTGGATGAAGTTTTTGGCGGACGATGAGCGCGACGAATTTAAAAAGCAAAATGATTCTGGCGACCTTCAAACCGCCGGCCGTGGAGCCCGCGCAACCGCCCAAAAACATCGTCATCATCAGGAAGGCTTTGCTCAGCGGCGGATATGCGTCGAAATCGTGAGCCACAAAGCCCGTCGTCGAAGACAAACTGGTCACGTGGAAAATAGCCGCGCGCAATGCAACTTCGGGCGAAGCAAACATTTCAATCGTCAAGTCGGCCGCCACCGCCAGCGTCGCCACGAAAATTATCATCAAATAAATTTTGAACTCGGTGTTGCGGAAGATGACGCCGATTCCTTTTTTGAAGGCCACGACGTACATCGCGAAACTTCCGCCGGAAACGACCATGAAAAACGCCATGCAATATTCAAGATAAGCGTTGCCGTATTCGGAGACGGTGCCGTTGTAAATTCCGTAGCCGCCCGTGGCAATTGTGGTCATCGCGTGATTGATCGCGGCAAAAGGATTCAGTCCGCACAAAAAATATCCGCCGGCACAAAGAACCGTGAGCAAAACGTAAATCGAGAAGAGAGCTTTGGCGTTGTCGCGGATTCGTGGCATTTGTCGATCTTTTGTCGGGCCGGTCGTCTCCGCTTTTAGGATGAACATTGCGCCGCGCCCGAACTGCGGAAGGATAGCCATAAAAATCACGATGATACCCAGGCCGCCGAACCAATTTGACATTGAACGCCAGAGCAAAATACTTCGCGGCAAAATTTCAACGTCTTCGATGACGGTCGCGCCCGTCCCGCTGAAGCCCGAAAAAGATTCGACGAGGCTGTCGAGCAAATTTAAATAGCCGCCCGCGAAATACGGCACGAGCCCAAGGATTGAAATCAAAAACCAACCCAAGCCGGTTATCGCGATGCCTTCACGGATTCCGAGATTGTCTTTGTCGCTCAACCCGCCGAAACGTTCCAGCTCAAACGTCGCCGCCAAGCAAAGGAAGATCGACAGCAGGAAAGCCGCCGCCCCGTTGAATTCTTCGGACGTGGCCGCCAAGATGAACGGGGGCACCATGGCTACGCCGCAAAACAATGTCAGATAGCCGAGCAAGCCCGCCACGATTCTTTTGTTCATGTCAATCACTTCAAACTTTCAACTTCGCGCCATTTTATCAGCTAACTTTCTTTTGAGCAATATGATTTGACAGCAACGGAATAATCATTTAAAATTCATAGAAAACGTCGCGGAGGTGAATCGATGCTAAAAAAATTTTTGGCACTCTGCGCGGCTCTCACGATGATTTATTTTTTTGTGAGCGTGCCGGCAGTTCAAAAGAAATTTTTATATCCGTTCCCCTATCGCTCGACGGTGGAAAATTATTCGTCGCGCTGGAAGGTCGATAAATTTTTGGCAATCGCCGTGATGAAAGTCGAGAGCAATTTTTCCGAGGAAGCGCACTCTTGCAGCGGAGCGATCGGTTTAATGCAAATCATGCCGGAGACCGCCGCGTGGATCGCTTATCAACTGGGCGAGACGCCCGAAGAAGTCGCCGACGACATAGAAAATCTTCACGACCCCGAAAAAAATATTCGCTACGGCACGTGGTATCTGGCCGAGCTCAAAGACGAATTCAAAGGCAACGACGTTTTGGCTTTGGCGGCCTACAACGCCGGGCGCGGCAACGTTCACGAGTGGATTGAAAAAAATAATTGGAGCGAAAATTTTTCTGACGCCGACAAAATTCCGTACCCCGAAACCCGCGATTACGTCAAGCGCGTCCTCCATTGCCGCGAAAAATATTTTGAGCTTTACGGAACGGAAAATTTTGTCTCCGCGCCGATTGCCCTGCACGAATTGCGTTTTGCCCGATTAAAAAATTTGACGCTGTAAAAAATTTTTGACCGACGAAAAAATTTTTCCGTCGATTTTTTTTTTTCACAGAGTCCGCACAGTTTTCAGAATTTTTCACGCGCCGCGCTTGACGGAAGGCGGCAAAAGTTGTAAACTTTTTTGCAAACAGAGCACATGCTCCGCGAAGGTTTTTTTCAATTAAAGGGAGGAATGCCAAATGGGTAACCGCAGGAAAATCGTTGTCGTCGGAACTTCCAACGTCGGCTCGGCAGTCGTCAACAAGCTGGCCGATTTCCAGCTCGCATCTGAAATTTGTTTGATCGATCTCAACCAAGACAAGGCATGGGGCGAGGCCACCGATTCCAGCCACGCGACCGCTTGCGTCTACAGCACGAATATCAAATTCCGCGCGACCTCGGACTACAGCGT
Source organism: uncultured Selenomonadales bacterium (assembly GCA_946536925.1). Classification (GTDB taxonomy): domain Bacteria; phylum Bacillota; class Negativicutes; order Selenomonadales; family Selenomonadaceae; genus Quinella. The sequence goes on from CAMNFC010000053.1 coordinate 5,729, forward strand.
CTGCAAGGGTGCCAACATCGTCATCATCTGCGCGGGTCCTTCCATTCGCCCGGGCGAAACTCCCGACCGTTTGAAACTCGCGGGCACCAACGCAAAGATAATGAACTCGGTCTTCCGCGCAATCGCCGAGCATACAAAAGAAGCCGTCATCATTCTCATCACCAACCCGCTCGACGTTGCAACTTATGTCGTGACCAAAATCGCGCAGGAAGTCGGCTATCCGACCAACTTGATCATGGGTACGGGCACCATGCTGGAAACCTATCGCTTCCGCCGCATTCTCGCCAACAAATACGAAGTCGACCCGAAAAACATCAACGGCTACGTCCTGGGCGAACACGGCAACGCTGCTTTCGTGGCCTGGTCGACAACCGGCTGCGCGGGCTTCCCGCTTGAAAAACTCGACGAATATTTCCGTCACACCGAGCCCCTCGATAAAAAAGCTGTCGAGCAAGAACTCATTCAGGTTGCTTACGACGTTATCAATCGCAAAGGCTTCACCAACACGGGCGTGGCCATGGCGGCTGTTCGTTTCGTCAAATCCGTCCTTTACGACGAGCACACGATTCTGCCCTGCTCTGCTCTCATGAACGGCGAATACGGCATCACCGACGTTGCGCTGTCGATGCCCCGCATGGTTTGCGCCGACGGTCTCATGCGCGTCTTTGAAATCGCTCTCACCGACGAAGAACAGGAAAAGATGTATGCGGCGGCAAAATCCGTTCGCTCCGCTCTCGACGGCGCAGGCATCAAATAATTTTCGACGACAAATTTTTTCTTGCACAAAAAAAGCCTCCGAACAATCGGGGGCTTTTGATTTTTGTTGACGATTCAGAAGGATGTGCCGACGGAAAAATGGAATCTGCCGCCTTGGGAGCCGCGACCGTAATCCAAACGCAAAGGACCCATCGGGGTGTTGAGCGCGACGCCGAAGCCGAACGAGCCTTTCAAGTTTCGCGGACGCAAGCCCGTGTCCCACACGCCGCCAAAGTCCGTGAAGAGTGCGCCTTGAATTTTTTTCGCCAGCGGGAAACGATATTCCAACGAGCCGAGAATCATTCTGTCGCCGCGGAACTGGTCGTCGCGGTAGCCGCGCAGAGATCCTTGGCCGCCCAGACGGAATTGGTTGAATTCTGTCAAGTCGCCGCGCCCGTAGCCGTACATCATTCTCAACGCCCAAACTTGATCGTGGTCGCCGGCCGGTCTGTAGTTCTGATGATCAATCGAAACTTTTTGGAAATCGAAATCGCCGCCGAGACCGCCCACTTCCAGCGAAAGATTGACTTTGTTGCCGGTGGTGGGGGAATAAATATTGTCGCGGGTGTCGGTTACGTGTTCGAGCGTGATGGAGCGTGTCGTGCCGAAATTTTTTCTGCGCCAGTCGCGATATTCGGGAGTGGAACGATTGCCGGCGTTGCCGCTGGAGACGTGGCGGACGTATTTATCTTTGCGGTTGCGGAAGGTGATAAAGTTCGTGGAATATTCGCTGACGGGTCGGCTGAAAGTGAATTCGCCGCCGGAATATTTGCGCATGTATTCTTCTTTGAAATGTCCCCTCGTGTCGTAATCGTTGTAAGCGTAAGTTCGATTGTAAATTTGAAATCTGAAGGCGGTTTCGTGTCGATCCATCCACGGGTGACGATAAGTAAAATTGTAGCCGTGAGCGTCGGTCTCGTCGCCGCTCTTTTCGTACATGATAGCTATCGTGTCGCCCACGCCGCGGAAGTTCGTGTCGCTCAAGCTGATCATGCCGATGATTCCGTCGGAGGTGGAGTAGCCCGCGCCGATGCCGAAGGTGCCCGTGCGTTTTTCTTTGACGTTGATCTCCATGATGACCGCGTTGGGTGCCACGCCCGGATTCATCTTGATGTTGACGTCTTCAAAAAATCCGAGGTTGTAAACTCTTTGCATGGAACGCCGCGCAAGTTTTGCATTAAACGGCGTGCCGACTTCCTGGCGCATCTCGCGAAGGACGACTTTTTCTTTTGTCTTCTTCAAACCTTTGACGGAGTAGCCTTCCAAAATTCCTTCGTTGATTCGCAGAGTAAGGACGCCTTCCTTATCGATGTTCATGTCCGTGACTTTCATGAGGATGAAGCCTTCGCCGCGATAATCTTCCTGAATGGCCGCGATTGAATCGTGCAGGGTGTTGCTGTTTAAAATTTCGCCTTTCTTTAAGGTGATGATGTGGTCGAGCTCCTCTTTGGTGTAAAGGGTGTTGCCCGTGTAAACGACGTCTTTGAGGATCGGATTTTCCAGCACGTGGAAAGTCATCACGATGCCTTCGGGGATTTCCTCAAAAGTTTGATAAGCCTCGTAGAAGTAGCCCGTGTTGATGAGGGCGTTCCTGTCACGAAGAGCCGCCGCCGCGTTGAAGGTGTCGCCGACGTGTTCGGTCACCGCAACTTTTACCGTCGGGAGAGTCGTCTCGCTCGCGCCCTCGAAAACGATATCGACGATAGTTTTTCCGTCGAACTGCTTCATGTAATCCAAAATCGTTGCGTCGACTTGAGAGCGATAAGGTTCGGGCACGGGCTGATTCGTCTCGACCGTCGGGGTTTCGGGCGGCTTCGTGTTGATGTCGGACGTGTCAATTTTGGAATCGTCCGCGGGCTTGTCGAGCGGTTGAGTTTCCGGCGTCTGTTGAATTTTTTCCGGCATTTCGTTTTCTTTCGTCGGCTGATTTTCTTCCGCCGGCTTAGATTCTTCCGCAGGCTGATTTTCTTCCGTCGATTTAGGTTGATCGGATTTTCCTTCGAGCGGAATTTTGTCTTCAACGATTGGTTTGTCAAATTTGGGCGTGCCGGGATTTGTCCCAAACGGTTCGTCGACGATGTCGGGGGCTGCCTCGCCCGTTGTGGACAAAAGCATCAACGCCGCCAAGAGCGCGGCTGGTTTTTTTCGCAAAAATTTTTTAGCTCTCAAAAATAAATCTCCTCCCAAAAAGCTCAAAGCTCAGAGCTCAAAGCTAAAATTTGTATCGCGCCTCAAGGCTGAAGATATACTCTTTGCCTTCCTTTTCAATCGTTATGCCCATGTTGTCGTTGAAGTCGTATTGGATACCATAGCGATGAACTTTGTGGCTGCCGAAGCCGTGCGTGTAGCGAATCAAGAATTTGTCGCCGATGTACTTGCCGATTTTTACATTGTAGTCTTTGTTGTCGTCGCGAGCGTTCGCGCCTTGGTCGCCTGCGCGGTGCTGTTCGAACATGGAACCCGAACCTCTGGAGACTGTGAACTGATCGATGCCGAGCGTGCGTTTCAAAGCGTTTTCAATTTCGGAAAGAACCGTCATTTGCAAGCCGATTGCCAAAGCGTCGGCCGTTGTGAAGTTTATGTCGCCGCCGCGATTGTAAGAGTCGCGAAGAGTGAGCAGCATGATAATTTCTTCGTGAGACATTTCCGGGCTTGAGGTCAGCTTGAAGTCCATGTTGTTTGGCTGGCCGTGTGCACTCAAGAAAATTTTTGTGTTGGCAATTTTTGTGTCCGCCGCAAAACGAACCGTCGGCACGAAAGAACCGACTTGATTGAAAGTTGCTTCGCCTTCCCGAATATTAAACACTGATTCCAAATAAGTCAAGGTGCCGCCGCGCTTGACGGTTATGGTGCCCGAAGGTTGCACGCGGTTGGTCGAGCCGCCGAAGTGTGCGCCGCCCGTAAAATACATGTCATACAAGTGCGAGCGATAGAAATGAACCTTGTCGCCCAAGTTCAACGACACGTCGAGCAAAATATTTGGCAGCGGGGAATCGTCGTCGGGGATGTCGGGAATTTTGAACGTGCACTTGTCCAGATTGATTTGCCCCGTGAGTTTCGGCCGCTTCCAATGTTCAAAGTGGTGCTCGGTGAAATTGAAGTTCGCGTTGAAAATTCCGTCGAAAACTTCGCTGTCGATATCCCAGTCAACCGCCGCGAAATCGAAATTATAATTTGCGGGCGTCAAGTTGTGGAAGCTGAAGCCGCCCGTCAAAGTGAACGTGCCGCCGCCGATGTTGCCCGAAAATTTTTCTATGTCGAAGCGTTCGCCCGTGAAAGCCGTGGAAATATTTATGTGCTCGATCAAAGTTTTCATGCCTTTGATTTTTACGGAGCCGTCGAGGAGAGAAATTTTTCCGTTGACTTGAGGTGAGCCCGCCGTGCCCGTGATCTTCAACGAGCCGTCGAGATTGCCGACGCCCCAGGCAACTTGCTTGCTCAAAACCGGCAACAAACTTAAATCCGCGCCGTCGAGTGAAAGCGTCAAGTTGAGCTGTTCGTCGGCGGGAAGATTTTCTATGCTCTCGGCCGTCAAAGCTCTAAGCGGGACGAAACCGTTGACGCTTGCGCCGTAAACTTTTCCGCCGAGTTCGCGTTGGACGACGAGCTCTTCGACGTTGACGCGCCAATCGTTCAAAAGAAAATGTCCGCGCAAAAGATCGAACGTCGAGCCGCGAATCCCGCCCGTTGCAGTCACGACGACTTCAGCTGAGGGATTTAAGACTGTGCCGGAAACTTTTGCGGCGATGTTGGAGGTGCCGACCATGTCGAAGTTGTAGCCGGCCGCGTTGCTCAAAAGTCCCAGCTCAATTTCCTTTGCGATAAAATTCAAATTGAGTTCGCCGCCCGTGTCCGCCGAGCCGTGCAGATTGAACGAGCCTGCGTCGCCCTGCTTGCCTTCGAACTGATTGAAGAAAATTATATTGTTGAGGAGCCTGGCGTTGACTTTGACGGCGTGGATGTCGTGGCCGGCCAGAGTTCCCGAAGAAATATCGCCGTCGACCGAGCCGCTCAATTTGTTCAACGAGCCGCCGAGCAAAATTTTGCTGTTCAAGGTTCCGTCGAGGAGATCATTTTTCACCGCGAGGATTTTTGACATGCGCCCGATGTTGGCTGCCGTCACGTCGACTTCGCCGCTGATGTTTTGGCTGTCCAAGTTCAAAGAGACTTGCATTTGGCAGGAGGCGTCGCCGTCGCGGAAATGAAAATCGTCCAGATAAACGTTCGCGCCGCTTGATGACAAGTGCCCGTAAACGTCCGTGAGAGCCACGCCGTTCAAAGTGATTTCGTCCGCCTTGAGTTCGCCGTCAAAAATCGGGACGTCGGGCGTGCCGCGGATTGTTCCTTCAAAAGTCGTGTGGCCTTCGGCGACGTAATTTTCGGGCAGCTTCCCTTTGAAACGTTCGAGGTTGATATCCTTGCCCGTGACGACAAAATCCATGACGCGAGTTGTCTTGTTGATTGAGCCGTTCAAAACCATGTCGATCATCGGCGAGGTGATTTCAAAATTTTGCAGACGGAGGATGTCGCCCTCCAAAAAATAATCGCCTGTCATTCCGCTCAAAAGAATTCCGCGATAGGAGCCGCGTTTGAATTTTATGTTGCCGGTGACTTGAGGATTTTCCAGCGTGCCGTTGACTTTTACTGTGTTTGTGACGTTGCCGGTTATCGGTTGGTCGGGCGCGACGAGAGCGGCGATGTCTTCCGCGCGAGCCTGATCCGTTTCGATCTGCAGATTAATTTTTTTCTCGCCCGTCAAGCCCACGGTGCCTTCGACAATCGTCCATTTAATTTTGCCGTCCTTTTCCAGATTAAATTTTGTTATGTTGATCTCGTCGAGATTTCCGGCCACGGCCAGCTGAATCGAATCGAACGGCTGCTTGAAAAGTTTTCCGACGAAGTGAGAGCCTTCGCGTTTGGAGTTGTCGACGGCGGAAAGTTCCAACGTCACGGCCGGATTGTTCGAGTCGCCTTGAATCGTCCCTTTGAAATCTGCCAGCCCGCTCATCTCCAGTTGCGCGTTAAAATTTTTCAGCAAGGCCAAGTCGACGTGCGCGCCGTAAAAATTCAGATTCAAGTTTGAAAGAGCCGTGACGGTTCCTTCCGCGCCGAGCGTGCCGTTGTTGGGGAGTTTCGCGCTGAGATAATCAATCGTCAAATCGTTGTCGACAAAATAAAAAGAAGCGTTCGCGTCGCTGACTTGGAAGCCCTCGAATTCGAGCGCGCGACCTTGAGCGTTGCCGTAAACTTTTATCGACGAGGTGTCGGATTTTTTTCCGTTGATTCCGACGTCCGCGAAAATTTTTCCGTGAAGAATTTTTTCCGAGCCGCTCAAGTCACAAAGGGCCGCCGCGTCCAGGCCGTCAGCTTTGACGTGCGCGTTAAAAGAAAAATCGTCCGTTTTTATTTCCGCCGTGCCCGTGACGTGTCCGCCGAAAACGTCCGCGCTCGTGTCCGTGAGGTAAACCATTTCGCCGACGTAACGGAGTTTGGTGGAAATATTTTGCGCGGAAAGATTTTCGTAGGCCAGATAGTCGGAAAAAATTTCTGCGTCGACTTGAGGATTTTTGGCCGTGCCGACCAGATGTGCGCGAACGGAAGCCGCGCCGTCGATTCCGATATCGCTGATGATTGCGGCGGGCGCAAAGCTGTCACTTTCCCCGTAGACGTCAAAAAAAATTTCGTCGGTGTCGAGCCGAATTTTTCCGCTGGCGGAGGCAACTTGACCGTTGGCGGCGGCCGTGGCGTCAAAAAAAATTTCGCACTCGTTGAAGTCGACGCGACCGTTAATATTTTCCACGTTCGTTTGCTCGACTTTGACGGCGGCATTTTTGAAATTCGCGGAGCCCAGATAAGTGAGCGTATCTTCATTGTGGAGGACGTGGACAGAAATTTTTTCCGCCGCGCCCGCCAAAATTTCAACGCCTTCAGGAATTTTTTCGGCCGGCAAGAACGGAAGAACTTTATCAAAATTAATCGCGTCGACTTCGGCGGTGACGGCCTGTTGAGACTTGCTGACCGTGCCCGAAGCTTTGACGTTCGCGCCGAGAGTTTTCGCGCTGACTTTGGCGGGGATGGCGTTCATGTCCGCGCAGTCGGCCTCGGCGGAAATTTCTTCGACCGAAATTTTTTTCCCGTCGAATTGAGCGTTGAGGGTGCCGCGCGTCAAAAAAATTTTCGCGCCGAAAGTTGACTCGCCCTCGGATTCGATTTTGATGTCGTTGACGTTCCAAGATTTTTCGTCGCGTTGAGTGAGGTTGACCGTCGCGCCGTCGATTTTAATTTCGTCGACAGCAGCCGCGGGGTCGTCGCGCAAAGTAAAAAGTTTGAACGTGATCTTGGCCGTGTCGACGCGGGCGATGAGTTCGTTCTTCTTGTCGAAAATTTCCAAATCGCGGACGGTGATGTCGCTGTCCTTGTCGCGGTCAAAAAAATTTATTTTATCGAGGTCGAAATCGACGCTGCCGATTTTGACGGGCACGCCCAAAGTTTTGGAGGCAGTTTCTTCCGCCGCCGCCAAAGCCTTCTCGATGATTGCTGCCCGTTGCGAATTTATGTAAAGCCCGCCGCCCAGCGCGAGAATGCACAGTGCGCCGCCGAAAATTTTCAGGAACTTGAACACGGCGAGCAACTCTCCTTTGTCAAATTATTTTTCAAGATTATTGAAAGGCTTTGTCTTGGGTCAGCTCTTGGTCGACTGATTGGGACGGCAGAGGCGATTCGTTTTCGAAATCGATCAAGACGACCGGCGCGACTTCACCCGTCTTCGGGACTTCTGCGGCTTCGCTGGTCAAGGCGGCGTCTTCGCGGGACTGCGCGGCGGTTTTGCCTTCGCCTTCGGATTCGACGTAGCGCACGACATCGATTTCGACGGGCACGCCCATGTATCTGTCGAGAGAAGCTTTGGAGGTATTGTAATTATAAAGTGCGGTGAAATAATTTGAGCGAGCCTCCGTCAATTTGCGTGAAGCGTCCATGACGTCGAGGTTTGTGCCAACGCCGGCAGCGTAACGAACTTGAGCGATCTTGTAGTTTTCTTCGCCGAGGACGACGGCCGCTTGAGTCGTTGCGATATTTCTTTCAGCCGCGTGCAGGTCGAGGAAAGCAGATTGAACGTCAAGCTGAACTTGCTCGCGGGTTTGGGCTGCTACTTCTTGAGCACGAATGAGGGCTGCGTCCGCCTGATTGACTTGCGCACGAGTTATTCCGCCGTCAAAAACATCCCAGCTCGCGCTGACGCCGACAGACCATTGATCGTTGACTTTGTGGCCGAACATATTTTTCGTATCGAGTTCTTTTGAAATGCCGGCACTGACGGTGGGATACCAGCCACTTTTTGCGGAACGTTTGGAAGATTCGGCCTGCTTGACGGAATAATCGGCCATAGCGACGTCCGCGCGGTTTTCCAGGGCGTACTTGGTGCAATCGCTCAACTTCAAATCATATTTCCTGTAAGTGAGCGCGTCTTGCGGGCGGATGACCGTGTCGGCGGGCAAGCCGATGTAATTGTTCAGCGTGGCGACCGCGACATCATAATTGTTTTGAATGTTCACGAGATTTTGCATGGCGTTTGCCAGCTCGACTTGAGACTCCAGCACGTCAACTTTGGCCACGGTGCCCACGCGGAATTGAGCGTTGACATTTCGCAAATGCTCCTGCAAAGTCAAAACTTCTTCCTCATAAACTTCGATCAAATTTCTGTATTGAAGGACGTTGAAGTAGTAAATCGTCGATTGCAAGCGAACGGTTTGCATTGTGTTTTCCAGCGAGAGATCAGCCGAGCTCAAAGCGTAACGCGCGGACTTGCGGCTTTCTCTCAGACGTCCGCCTTGATAAATCGGTATGGAAATTGAGCCCGTGTTCGAGAAGGAATGCTTGGTGTTCGTGCCGTCGTAAGTCATGCCGCCGACACGTGCGCCGCTCCAATCCCACGTCACCCGCGGATTTGTTTGACGACGAGCCTCGCTCAAAGACCAGAAAGCTCCTTCGCGTTCGGCGACGGATTCTTTTATCGTGCGATTATTTTCAAAGGCGCG
>CAMNFC010000054.1 GCA_946536925.1 uncultured Selenomonadales bacterium
TCAAGCGGTTTATATTCGCCGTCCTCGGTTTTGTCGAATTGCGTAAAGACGAGGTTCCAAATTTCCAAAAATCTGTCGCAATCGCAGCCGGGCGCGCAAGTTTCTTTTCCACAACCGCGCTCTTCGCCCAAGTCGATATAAATTTCGCTGTCGGGGCCGCACGGGCCGGGGCCTATCTCCCAAAAATTATCTTCGAGGCGCACGATGTGTTTTGGATTGAGTCCGGGTTGAGTGAGCCAAATTTTTTCTGCTTCGTCGTCGTCGGGATAAATCGAGACCCAAAGTTTTTCCTTCGGCAGGCCGCAAACTTCCGTCAAAAATTCCCACGCCCAAGGAATCGCCTCCGCTTTGAAATAATCGCCGAAAGAAAAATTTCCCAGCATCATGAACGCCGTGTGGTGCCTGGCCGTTCGTCCGACGTTTTCGATGTCGCCCGTGCGCACGCACCGTTGATTGGTCGTCACTCGCGGACAAGGCGGCTTGAGTTTGCCCGTGAAAAACGGTTTGAGCGGAGCCATCCCCGCGCCGATCATCAAAAGCGTCGGGTCGTTTTCGGGGATCAAAGAAAAGCTCGGCATGACCAAATGTCCTTTGCCCTCGAAAAATTTCAAAAACGCTTCGGCGACTTCTTTGCCTGTCATGTACTTCAAATTATCTGCCTCCCAAAATTTTTTGCGCGCCAATTTTAGCACAGCAAATTTTAATTGTCGATTTAAAATTCGATGCCCGGTTGCGCGGCGATTCCTTTTTGGAACGGGTGCTTGATCAATTTCATTTCCGTGACGAGGTCGGCAGCCTCAATCAGTTCCGGCGGAGCATTTCTTCCCGTGAAGACCAAATGCATTTGCGGCGGACGAATTTTTATCGGCTGCAAAATTTCTTCCACGGAGAGCAACCCGAACTTCACCGCGTAATTTATTTCGTCCAGGACGATTAAATCCCACGCGCCCGAAGAAATTTCTTTGAGCGTCACGTCGAGAGCAGCCCGCGCGGATTTTTTTTGTTCGGAAAAATTTTCGTCGGTGATGAAACCGAGACCGAGCCTGCGAACTTCCACGCCCAAAATTTTTAAAGCTTCCAACTCGCCCGAAAATTTTTTTCCTTTGATGAACTGCAGAATCAAAACTTTCAGCCCGGCACCAACCGCCCGAAGAGCCAGCCCGAGTGCCGCAGTCGTTTTGCCTTTGCCGTCGCCCGTGTGCACGATTGTCAGTCCGCGTCTTTCCAAAATTTTTTCCCCCTCAAAAAATTTTTTTCAAATGATACAACGCGATTAAAAATAAATAAAGCGGCTTGCACAAATCGCTAAATGAATTTATAATGAAAAATAAAAAGGAAGTGATTATCTTGGGCACGGCCAGAGAAAGTTTGAAGTCTGCGCGGCGAATCGTCATCAAGGTCGGGACGAGCACGCTGGCACATTCGGACACGGGCAAATTGAATTTGTACAGAATCGAACATCTGATTCGTGAGATAGCCGACCTGCACAACGCGGGCAAAGAAATAATTTTCGTCAGCTCGGGAGCGATTGCGGCGGGCATGAACAAACTCGGAATAAAAATCAAGCCGCAAACCATTCCGGAAAATCAAGCGTTGGCGGCGGTCGGTCAAGGCGTCCTCATGCACATCTACGAAAAATTTTTCGCGGAATACGGCCAGACAATTGGGCAAATTCTCCTGACGAAAGAAAACGCCGCGGACGAACACGCTCGCCAAAATTCCCGCAACTCCTTTCAAGCACTCCTGGCAATGGGCGCGATTCCCGTCGTCAACGAAAATGATGCCGTGGGCGTCGACGAAATCCGAATCGGCGACAACGATAATTTATCCGCAATCGTCGCGGCGATGATTGACGCCGAAGTTTTGATTATCTTGAGCGACATTGACGGCCTTTACGACGGAAACCCCAAACTCGACAAAAACGCGCGGCTCATCGACTCCGTGGCGGAAATTAATTCGGACGTGGAAAAAATGGCGGGCGGCGCGGGCACAAAGCTTGGAATCGGCGGCATGTTCACGAAAATTCAGGCGGCAAAGCTGGCGACTGCAAACGACGTGACAATGTTGATCGTCAACGGCTCGACGAACGGAAATTTGCGGCGGGCTCTCAACGGCGAAAACGTCGGCACGATTTTCCCGAGGAGGAAACTTTCATGAACAAAAAATTTTTTATCTTGCTTGGAGTGATCCTCATGATTTTTTCGGCGGCGACAGAGGCGGCCGTTGCGATTCAAGACAACCGCGCGACTGCAGATTATTGGACGGGAAAAAATAAATCGGGCGAGGCGGTCTTCGTGGCGACGGCGGATTTGGAAATGCTAAACTTGCAGATTCGCCAGAAGAGCTCCAACACAATCGTCGACCTGGTGAATTATCCCGAAAAAGTTTATACGCAGTGGATGACGAACAAAATCACCGCGACGATGAAGATTGGGAAGTTCGACGCGGCGGAAACTCCAAAACTTTTCCGCAACGGCACGGCCTTAACGGAATTCAGTTACACGCAGGCGAAAAAAAATTGCGGGCTCGAATCTCTTCCGTCGGTTTGCGCCATCCGTTACGCTTTGACAACTGACCGCACGAACGTCAGACTTTTGCCCGAAGACGCCGGCTGGTTCGGGAGCGAAAACGACACGCACTACGACGAACTTCAAGCGACCGTCCTTGACCCGAGCGAGCCCGTCATCGTTTTGATTGACAGCCAAGACAAAGAATTCGTTTTCGTCGAATCGAGAGCTTACGCCGGCTGGGTCAAACCTTCCGCACTTGCCTTCACCGACAGAGCGACTTGGCTCAAATACGCCGCGCCGCAAAATTATCTTACGGTCATCGCCAGCCGCAAAACGATTCCTCAAGGCAAAGCTTTCTATCAAATGGGCGGACGAGTTTTGATGCGCGCGCCCGAACTTCAAAAGGACGGCTCGTGGGCAATAAACGTGCCCGAAGCAGACGCCAACGGAATTTTGATTGAACAAGGCATGAACATTCCCAACGATAAATTCGTCGTCAAAGGTGCGCTGGCTTGCTCCGAAAACAATTTGATTCGTCAGGCCTTCAGATTTTTGGGCGAAGGTTACGGCTGGGGCGGCCTGGAAAATAACGTCGACTGCTCGGCCTTCGTGCAAGATATCTATCGCTCCGTGGGCATTGAACTTCCCCGCGACGCCAACAAGCAGGAAAAAGCAATGGCTCGTTCAATTTCTTTAAAGAACATGACACGCGAGCAACGCCTGGAGATTTTGAAGAAGTCCAAAGCCGGTTCTTTGCTGTTCGCGCCCGGGCATGTTATGATGTATTTGGGCACCGACGAAAACGGCGAGCCCCTCATCATTCACGCGCTGAGCAGCTACTACACCTTTGACAACGGCCAAACCGCCAAACATTACGTCAGAAAAATTTTGGTCACCGATTTACATTTGATGAGCAAAGACAAAGTTGAAATGATTGACAGGTTGACGAGCGTCGGCAACTTCTGAAATGGACGGCAAGCAGGACAAATTAATCTCGCAACTTTTCCGCGACACGCTGATAATTTTTCTGCTGTCAATGTTCGCCTCGGTAATCGGCAACACCATTGACGGAATCATCACGGGAAATTTTCTCGGCACGGACTCACTGGCGGCTTTCGGCTTCACGGCTCCTTATCAACGCTTCACGACGATTTTCCCGGCGGTGCTCGCGCTCGGCATGCAAATTCTTTGCAGCAAAGCTTTGGGCAGAGGAGAGTTGCGCGAAGTAAACGGATTTTTTTCGCTGGCAGTGGCGACGGCTCTCGCGCTCATGATTTTTTTGACGAGCGCAACGTTTTTGTTCGCGGGGCAAATCGCAGACATCCTCGGCGCGGAAAAAGATCTCGGCGTCATTCGTTCTTTGACAATCGATTATCTGGAAGCTTTCTCGTTGAGTTTGCCGGCACTTGCATTGGTGACGATTTTAACGCCGATAATGCAGCTCGACAACGACAGACGGCGCGCGGTATTTGCGGTGGTTGTCCTCAGCGTCTGTGACATCGTGTGCGACTTGATAAACGTCTTTGTCCTCGACGGCGGGCTGTGGGGAATGGGTATCGCCACGGTTGTGAGTTATTGGGCGGCGGCGGGCGTCTTGCTCTTGCACTTCGTCAAGCCGAATTCAAATTTCATTTTCCTGCCCGAAGCCGTGCGCCTCAAAAATTTGCGCGAAATGATTTTGACAGGCTCTCCAATGATTTTGGGTCGCGGCGCGTCGACTTTGTGTATAACCATCCTCACGAGAATAGCCTTGGCGTTGGCGGGCGGCGCGGGCGTTGCGGCACTCACGGCGGTCTGGGTTTTTATGTTTTTTATGGAAAGAGTCCCGATTGCGTTGAGCGCGACCACGCAAATGATTGTCGGAATTCTTCTTGGCGAACAAGACAAAAATTCAATCCTGCGTCTGATGAAAATTTCGCTGAAATATTCGCTGGCAATTCTTTCCGTCTTGTCGGCGGCAATATTTTTGGCGGCACCGACAATCGCAGACCTTTACATACAAGACGACCTGGCGACTTATCAAATGACGCTCGAAGGCCTTCACTGTGTATCGTTAGTCATGATCCCCTGCGCAATCTCCATGACGTTCAATTACTACTACAATGACTGCGGAAAACATAACCTGTCCAATCTCTTTTCGATTTTGAACAACATCGGATTCGTCGTGCCGTTTGCCGTAATCTTGACGCCGTGGCTGGAAATGACAGGTCTTTGGGCGGCTTTGGCGTTGCGATACGTCGCTTTGATGCTCTTGATATTTTTCATAACGTGTCGGCATTGCGGGCGAATAACTTTTCGGCTGGAAGATTATCTGCTCTTGCCCAAAGGCTTCGACGTTTCCAACGACAAGCAGCTCAACATAACCGTCACGAACAAAGCCGAGGTTTTGGGGCTTTCGGAGCGCGCACAAACTTTTTGTGAAGAGAACGGCATTGATAATCGGCGCAGCATGTTCGCGGGAATTTGTATCGAGGAGATGGCCGGCAACATCGTCGATTACGGCTTCAACGACGGCAAAAAACATTTCGTCGACGTTCGAGTCATCGTCAAGGGCGAACGGGTCATCATCCGAATTCGCGACGACTGCCGCTCCTTCGACCCGAAAAAATGGGCGGAGATTCATCACCCCGAAGATCCCGCGGCTCACATCGGAATTCGCCTCGTCAAAGAAATTTCAACCGAATTCGATTACGTAAACGTCCTTAAGCTGAACAACTTGATTATAAAAATTTGAGAGAGGAAGGATTGATATGTTCATGAAAGACCACGTGACCAAGCAAGCGCGTCGAGCAAAAGAAGCGTCGCGGAAATTGGCGTGCATTCCCGTGGAAGTTCGCAACACGGCACTTTTGGCAATGGCGTGGGATTTGGAAGCCCGGCAAGATGAAATTTTGGAGGCAAACGCAAAAGAAGTCGCCGCGGCAAAAGAGAAAGCCACGCGCCTGAACATGATCGACCGTTTGATTTTGACGCCCAAAAGAATTCATGACATGGCTGAAGGAATTCGTCAGGTAGTCAAGCTGCCCGACCCGCTCGAAAAAATTGACTTTGAAGTCGTGCGCCCGAACGGTTTAAAAATTCGTCGTGTGCGCGTTCCGTTCGGCGTCGTGGGAATTGTTTATGAGGCCCGCCCGAACGTCACGGCCGACGCAATCGCCCTGTGCATCAAATCCGGCAACGCGTGTTTGCTGCGCGGCGGTTCCGAGGCGATTCGCACGAACAAAAAAATTTCCGACATCCTCAAAGAGGCGGCGGCTGCCAACGGAATTCCTTCCACGGCGATTGAATTCATCGGAATTCTCGACCGCGATGTTGTCGTCGTCATGTGCCGCTTGAGAAAACTCGTCGACGTGATTATCCCGCGCGGCGGAGCAGGTTTGATTCAGCGAATCGTCGAACATAGCACCGTCCCCGTCATCGAGACCGGAACCGGCGTCTGTCACACCTTCATCGACAAGACCGCTGACCTTGACATGGCGATTAAAATTTGTATGAACGCAAAAACTTCTCGGCCTTCCGTTTGCAACGCAATGGAGACTCTTTTGATTCACAAGGACGTTGCCGAAAAATTTTTGCCCGAAATCGCGGCGGCTCTCGTCGAAGCAAAAGTTGAATTGCGCGGCGACGAGGCAAGCCGAAAAATTTTCCCCGAAATGAAAGAGGCCGTCGAAGAAGATTGGTCGACCGAATACAACGATTTGATTCTCTCCGTGAAAATTGTTGACGACGTGCACGCGGCCATTGAACACATCAACCGATACTCCAGCGCACACTCCGACGCAATCATCACGCGCGACAAAGACAACGCAAAAATTTTTGAGCAGATGGTCGATTCGGCCGACGTCTACGTTAACGCCTCCACAAGATTCACCGACGGCTTCGAGTTCGGCTTCGGCGCGGAAATCGGAATCAGCACGCAAAAACTTCACGCCCGCGGCCCCATGGGTTTGGAGGCTCTGACCACGATGAAATATTTGATCGAAGGCGACGGGCAGATCCGCTGATGGGATATCATCGCACGCTCAAAAATTATTTTCAAACGGAAAAAGCCCGCCACGATTTAAAAGATTTCGCGCGCGCGGCCGTAATAATTTTTTCCACGGCACTCATAATTTTTTTTATCATTCGGAGGTGGGCGGCGTGAAAATCGGAATAATGGGCGGCACCTTCGACCCGATTCACCTGGGGCATTTGGCGACGGCCGAAGCTGTCCGCGAAAATTTTTCTCTCGACGAAATTTTATTTATCCCCGCAGCCCGCCCGCCGCACAAGCTCGGAAAAAAAGTTTCGGACGAAAAACACCGCCTGGCTATGACGATTTTGGCCACGCAATCAAATAAATTTTTTCGCGTGTCGGACATGGAACTCAAACGCACGGGGCTTTCATACACGCTCGACACGATGAACGAGTTGCAAAAAAATTTCGGGGCTTCGGCGGAATTGTTTTTCATCATCGGCGCGGACTCTCTGGCTGACTTGAATAAGTGGCACGCGGCAAAAGAGCTCGTCGAAAAATGTCACTTCATCGCGACGACTCGGCCGGGCGCAGACGCAAATTTTTCCGCCGTGAAAAAATTTTTTGGCGAGGCCGCGACCAAACACATCCACCGAGTGACGACTCCCGGCTTGGAAATTTCTTCAACCGATATCCGCGAAAAAATTCGGCTCGGACGCTCGATAAAATATCTCGTGCCCGAAGCCGTCGAAGAATATATTTTGAGGGAAAAAATTTATGACTGTTGACGAAATGCGGCGCGAACTTCAGCGGCGGCTAAAGAAAAGCAGATTCGCGCATTCAATCGGCGTGGCCAACACCGCGCTCAAACTTGCAAAAAAATTCGGCGTCGACGAGAACAAAGCTTACGTCGCGGGGCTCCTTCACGATTGCGCCAGAGAATTCGAGAACGACGAGCTGCCCGCGCAGGCCGAAGCTCGCGGAATAAAAATCGGTGACGTCGAACGCGCCACGCCTCTCCTCCTGCACGCATACATCGGCGCGAAAATGATCAAAGAAATTTACGGCGTGGACGACGATCAAATTTCTCAAGCGATTTATCGGCACACGGTCGGCGCGGAGAACATGACCGCCCTGGACAAAATAATTTATTTCGCAGACATGATTGAGCCGAACAGAAATTATCCCGGCGTGGAAAAACTTCGCGCCTTGAGCGAGACCGAAGACCTGGACGAAATTTTGCTGACGGCTTTGGGCGAATCAATTATTTTCGTCGTGCAAAAAAATTCTCTCGTGCACCCCGCCACCGTCGCCGCCAGAAATTATTTACTGCTTAAAAAATAAAAAGCGAGCGGAACCATGGCTAACGAAACCAAGGACAACATCGAAAAGAAACGCAAAAAGATAAGACGCAGGCGCAGGATAAAAGCCTTCCGCCTGATTTTTGCGTTGGTGATTTTGTGCCTGATCGGTTCCGCGTTCCTGTTCGTCGGCTACAGCATATACAACGCGGGCGTTCGCGTTTATAATGAGTTTGTGGATTTGTATCAAGGCTACAACGACAGACGCACGGCGCGCACGGGTTCGGCCGACCCGAAATTCGCGGGCTACACAAATATTTTAATTTTGGGCGTGGACGACAGCGAACAACAAGAGGCCGACACGATTTTGGTTTTGAGTTTTTCCAACGACACCGGCAAAAGTCGAATCATCGGAATCCCACGCGACACGTGGATTGCTTCGCGCACAAGCTCCGGCAAAATCGGCGAGCTTTACGGCCGCGGCGGAGTAAATATTCTCGTCCGCGAAGTTTCAAAAATTTTGGGCGTCCCGATTCATCAGTACATAATCATCGATATGAAAACTTTCGCGGATTTGATTGACGTGCTCGGCGGCCTCGATATTTACGTCGAAGAAAACATGGATTACGACGACGAGGTGGCCGGCCTGTCGATTCACATCCCCCAGGGCTATCAACATCTTTCCGGCGAAGAAGTTCAAAAATATTTGCGCTACAAGGGCGAAAAACTCGGCGACGTCGGGCGCGTCCAACGCCAACAAAAATTTATCAAGGCTCTCTACGCAAAAGTTTTGCAGCTCGACACGATCCCCAAGTTGCCGTCCATCGCCGACATTTTCCGCAACCGAATGGAGACCAGCGCGGAAATTTTTGACTCGGCGCACCTGGCGAACGTCCTGCGAAAGATGAGCTCCGACCCGCCGACGACGTTGCTTTTGCCCGGCTCGGAAAACGTGGACGGCGCGTGGGTTCCGAACGTCGCGGAGATCGAATCGCGAATGAGTGAACTTTTCCCCATGCAAGAAATCGTTCCGCAAACCGAAGCGGGCGACGAACAAATCACAGAATAAATTTTTGGGAGGAATGACATTTTGAAACCTTTTGACTTGGCGAAAAAAATTTGCAAGGCGGCCGCAGACAAAAAGGCCGAAGAAGTTATAACCATGGACATGCGCGGGCTCATCTTCTCCACGGATTTTTTTGTCGTGTGCTCCGCCCAAACCGCAACCCAAGTCCGCGCGATTGCCGACAACATCGAAGAGGAGCTCGACAAGGACGGAATTCATTTCAGCCACCGCGAAGGCTATCACGAGGGCGAATGGATTCTGCTCGATTACGGCGACGTCGTGGCTCACATCTTCAAGGAGGAAAACCGCCAATATTATTCGCTGGAGCAACTTTGGAGCGAGGCAAAAATAAAACTCTATGAAGACTGAACTAAAGCCCATGACGGTCGCCGCGCTCAAGGTCGTCCGCCAAAATGAATTCGGAGCGTTTCTCGACGCGGGCACGGGCAAAACTTCCGACGATATTTTACTTCACAAGGGACAGCAAACCTCTGAAGTTTCCGTCGGCGATGTCGTGAAAGTTTTTCTCTACCTCGACCCGAAAAAAAGATTGACCGCCAGCATGAAAATTCCCAAGATGCGCGTGGGACAAATCGCCCGCCTGAAAATCATCAACGTGACGGGCAACGGAGCTTTCGTGGACGTGGGAGCCGAGCGCGGAATTTTTATGCCCTTCGCCGAAATGCGCGGCCGTCCAAAAGTTGACGAAATTGTTTGGGCGAAACTTTACGTCGACAAATCCGGGCGGCTGGCTGTCTCCATGAAAGTTTCCGACGAAATCCGCCGAGCCTCCAAGCCCGCCGAAAATATCAAACGCGGCGACAAAATCACGGGCGCGGTCTTCAACATAATTCCTTCGGGCGCGTTCGTTTTCAGCGAGCAGCGAAATATCGTTTTCATTCCGTCCAAAGAAATTCCCCGCGAATTGAGGATCGGTCAGGTCGTCGAAGCCCGCGTGACTTTTTTGCGCGACGACGGCCGGCTCAACGCGTCCATGCTCGAACAAAAAGAAAGTGCCCTTGACCGCGACGCCGAAAAAATTTTTGACTTCATGAACGCGAACGGCGGCTCGATGAACTTCAACGACAAAACTTCGCCCGAAAAAATTTTTGCCGCGTTCCGCCTCAGCAAGGCAGCCTTCAAACGCGCGGTCGGTCATCTTTATCGTCAGCGGCGAATCGAAAAAATCGACGGCGGATTCAAAATCGTTTAAAAAAAATTTCCCGACAAAGCGTCGGGATTTTTTGTTGCGAAAAATTTTTACAGAACGATTTTTTCTCTGACGAAAAGTTTTTTGAACAGGTCGATGAAATTTTTGCAGGCGGTCGAGAGCGTTTGATTTTTCCGCCAGGCCACAACCGTGTGCGTCGTCATCTCCGGCGCGATAATTTTTTTGTAGACCAGGTCGCCGTCGGTGAGGAGCCGCTTGCTTGAGACTGGAATCATCGCCGCGCCCAAATTCATCTTGACCATAAGCAAATCTTGGACGATGCTGTCCGAGACGCAAATTATTTGCGGGTCGAAGTCCAATTTTTTGCACGCCGCGATAAAATTTGATTTCCAGCGCAGAGGAATTATCAGCGGCTGATTTTTGAGTTCTTTGAGGCGGATCGTTTCGGGATCTTTGCCGCAAACGCTTTTGGAATTCATGACCATAACGAGTGGTTCGTTGGGCAGGACGAGCAGCTCGTAATTCGAGTTGTCGACCTGCGTGCGGGTGATTGCGATTTCAATCATGCGGCTGTCGAGGAGTTCGATGATTCGCGCACCTTCCGCTTCCCAAATTTCAAACGTGACGTCGGGATAAATTTTTCTGAACTCGGCGATTAAGTCCGGCAAAATCATCGCGCCCGAAGTTGTGATCGTTCCGATTCGGACGGTGCCTTTCGTGCCGGAGCCAATCTCGGTGATTTCGCGGACGGTGCCGTCGACGAGCCCCAAAATATTTTCGACGCGATTGTAAAGGACTTGCCCCGCTTCCGTCAGACGAATTCGCCGCGAACCGCGCTCAAAAAGTTTCACGTGCAAATTTTCTTCCAGGTGCTTCATCTGTCGGCTCAGCGCAGGTTGAGCGATACCCAATCGTTGTGCGGCGTGGCTGATGTTCCCCTCCTCGACGATGGCGAAAAACGCGCGCATGTCTTTAATTCCGATGCCTTGTGCCATTCGTTAAATCATCTCCATAAAATTTTTTTTACTGCAGACAATTCAAAACTTGCAAACATTATAGCACAATCGAAGGCAACGTGATATAATCTCGGCAAAAAATTTATACAACATTCGGAGGAGATATCTTGAAAAAAATTCGCACACGTTTTGCGCCCAGCCCGACGGGTTACATGCACATCGGCAATTTGCGGACGGCTCTTTACGCTTATCTTTTTGCCAAGTCACAGGGCGGCGATTTCATTTTGAGGATTGAAGACACCGACAGAGCACGCTACGTCCCCGACGCCGTCGAGTTCATCGAGCGCACACTTTCCGCCGCAAAAATTATTCCCGACGAAGGCCCCCACCACGGAGGAAATTTCGCGCCGTACGTTCAGAGCGAACGCATGGACATTTATAAAAAATTCGCGGAACAACTCGTTGCCGAAGGTCACGCCTATTGGGAAGACGGAGCGATTCGTCAAAAAATGCCGCGCGTCGGGGAGACAACTTTTTTCGACGTGCTCCACGGCAACATCACAATCGCCAACAGCGAGCTTGAAGATCAGGTTCTCCTCAAAAGCGACGGCATGCCCACGTACAATTTCGCGAACGTCATCGACGATCATTTGATGGAAATTTCGCACATAATCCGCGGCACGGAATTTATCACCTCCACGCCCAAACATGTCCTGCTTTACGAATTTTTCGGCTGGGAGCTGCCGACATTCATTCATCTTGCGCCCGTCATGGGAAAAGCTGACGACGGCACGATTTCCAAGCTCAGCAAACGCCACGGAGCAACCGGCTTCAACGATTTGATTGACGCGGGATATCTGCCCGAAGCGATTACAAATTACGTCGCGCTGCTCGGCTGGAGCCCGAAAAATTCTTGCCAAGAAATTTTTTCCATGGACGAGCTGATTAAAAATTTTTCGCTCGACGGTTTGAGCAAGTCGCCCGCCGTTTTCGATTACGCCAAACTCGATTGGATGAACGGCGAATATTTCAAGGCGATGACCGACGAAAATTTTGCCGCCGTCGCTGAAAAATATTTTGCTGACTTCGACGCGCCGAGGAAAATTTTTTTGGCCGGCCTGCTCAAAACCCGCGTGGCCAAACTCTCCGACATTCCCGCGATGATTGCCTTCCTCAAAAATCTGCCGCCGTTCGACGCGGAACTTTTCTTCAACAAACGCAACAAAGTCACGCCGCAAAAATCCGTCGAGATTCTGACGCCCGCGATAAAAATTTTGGAGCAGGTCGACGATTGGTCGTTCGAAGTCCTAAACGAAAAAATTTCGGCGTTCACGGCTCAATCGGGCTTGAAAATCGGCGCGGTCATGTGGCCGTTGCGAATCGCTTTGTCCGGGCAAAAAGTCACGCCCGGCGGCGTCACGGAAATTTTGTATCTGCTCGGCAAAAAAATTTCGCTCGAACGACTGCACGCGGCTTTGGAAAAACTTCAATGAATTGCGGGCTGATTATCCCCACGCTCGACGCGGGCGACCAATTCAAAAAACTTTTGGCGCAACTGGCCGCGCAAACTCTCCCGACGAAAAATTTAATCGTGGATTCGGAATCGACGGACGGCACGGCTCAACTCGCAAAAAATTTCGGGTTCGAAGTTTTGACTATCCCGCGGAAAAATTTTAATCACGGGGCGACGCGGCAATTTGCGCTCAATCATCTGCTGGAAAAATTTCCGCTCGACGTGATAATTTTTTTGACGCAGGACGTGTTGCTCCGCGACGAGGATTCGCTTGCCAAGCTCGTGAAAATTTTTTCGGAGGACAAAACCGTCGGCTTGAGCTACGGCCGCCAACTGCCCCACGCGAACGCCACGGCCGAAGCAAAATTTTTGCGCGCGTTCAATTATCCGCCCGAAAGTCAACTGCGCTCCTTCGACGACAAAAAAATTTTCGGGCTCAAGACGGCTTTCGCGTCGAATTCTTTTGCGGCCTATCGCGTCGAATCTTTGCAAAGCGTCGGCGGTTTTCCAAGCAACGTGCCGCTATGCGAGGATATGTTTGTTGCCGCCAAAATGTTGATGAGCGGTCTGAAAATTTTTTACGCCGCGGACGCTCAAGTTTTTCACAGCCACAACTACACCGCCGCGCAGGAATTTCGTCGCTACGTTCAAATCGGAAAATTTCACGCGCAAGAAAGTTGGATTCGTGAAACTTTCGGCTCGGCGGAGGGCGCGGGGAAAAAATTCGTCCTGATGAAACTTTCCGCCTTGGCAAAAAAAAATCCCGTCGACTGCGTTGGTGCTGTCTTTCGGGATGCCGCAAAATTTTTCGGATATCGTCTCGGTCGGCTCTCTTGAGCCTTATTTTTTTGTCCAGCCGAATTCTTCAAAGCTCTGACGCCAAGCGATACGTTCATAAAAATTTTTCATGGTGGCCTGCGCGGTGTTGAAGATCGGAACTCGTTCGAGAGCGAAAAAATTTGAGCCGCGGTCGACGACGCCGTATTTAATCGTGAACGCGCCTTTGTAGCCGGCGTCCTGCGCGATGCCCGCGATGTGCAAGTTGTAGGTGCCCGTGGGATAGGCCAGGAATTCGACGGGGTGCCCCAAATTTTCTTCGAGCAGTGATTTTGAATTTAAAAGTTCGCTGCGGATTTCGTCGTCGGGCAACTCCTCAAGCTTGGGGTGCGTCA
>CAMNFC010000055.1 GCA_946536925.1 uncultured Selenomonadales bacterium
GCACATTCTCGGCGCGATTCGCATGATGTACACCGCCACGATTTTATTTTTGGTTTTCGCCTGTGCAATTTTTTAATCAAAAACTTTCGGGAGCAGTTCGGCGATGTCAATCGTTATCGGCATGAAGTAGAGCCCGCCGCTCGAAGTTTTGATAAAGTCGATAACTTTTTTCGCGAAGTCGATATTCCAATCCATCGTCGGCTGAAAATTTTTCGGGAAGACGGCTTTGTCTTTGCGCTCCCAATAGCCGCGGCTGCGATTGCTCAAAACCGGCGACACTCCCCAATAAATTTCGTGCCCGTCGAGAAGATCGGCGTACATCTCCAAAAATCTCAAGTCGAAGAACGGTTGCGTGAAAAATCCCGACGCGCCCGCCTGAGCTTTGCGTTCGACGCGATAAAGTTCGTCGCGGATTCCTTCGCGATATTGATCGAGCCCCGCAAAAATTTTTACGTCGGGCAACTCCTCGCGAAATTTTCTGATCACGTCGATTGTCTCCGTCGGATAGACCGTGCGCGTCAAATCTTTGGGCGGGTCGCCCGCGATGATCAAAACTTCTTTGATTCCGAATTTTATAAAGTCGTCGCGCATGGGCAGCGGCTTCTTGAGGTCGATATCCATTGCTCGCACGTGCGGAATCGTCGGCAGCGCGGCTTGTGTGAATTCGGTGGCCTGCCACGGACGAAGCGCGAAACTCATCAGGTCGGGAATATTCACGCAATCGACCTGCGGATATTTTTTTATAACGTCGACGTCCGCCCGCAAACTCGCCGCGTCGCGCGGAATAATTTCGACGGCAATTCTGCCCATAAAATCTCCTCCATCAAAAAAATTTCCACAGCATTATAACTTTCCGCCCGCCGTTTATCAAGTTTGACGTTTGGGAGTGATGACGATTTTAAAATTCACGGAGCTTTTCGCGGCGAACAAAAAACTTTTCGGAAAAATTTTCGCGTGCAAAATCCTCGAGGCCTTTTCAATTTTGTTGAGCACGAGTTTTTTGGTGAAGTTCGTCGACGCGGCGGACGGAAAATTTTTGGCGGCGGCGGACGGAAAATTTTTGGCGGCGGCGGACGGAAAATTTTTGGCGGCGGCGTTCGTTTTTTTCGCGGGCAGATTTTTTTTGTCGGGCGCGGCAGAAAAATTTTTCGCGCGGCTCTCGTCACTCGTCCAAAACTTTTTCCGAAAAAAAATCCACGAAGAAATTTTCCGACAAGAAATTTCCGGCGGCGAACTCTTGACGTTGATCTTCGACACGGTTCAAAGTTTGGACGAATTTTTTTTGAAGGTCGCGCCGCAAATTTTCTCCGCGATAATTTTTTTGCCGATATTTTTAATCTGCGCGGCGTTCACGGATTTTTTGACGGCGGCAATCTTGCTCGTGACGTTGCCGGTCGCGCCGCTGTTGTTGTGGCTGATTGGCAAGGCGACGGCCGAAAAAAATTCTCGCGCGTGGGCTGAACTCCAAAAATTGAACGGCGACTTCCGAGAAATTTTGGCGGCGATAACAACTTTGAAAATGTTCGGGCGAATCGAGGCGGGCGCAAAAAAAATTCGTGCGGCTTCGGAAAAATCTTCGGCCGCGACGCTGGAGGTGCTCAAGTTGGCGTTCGTGTCGTCGTTCGCGCTGGAGCTTATGACCACGCTTTCAATCGCGCTGGTCGCCGTGACTTTGGGCTTGCGATTAATTTCCGGCGGCGTGGAATTTCAAGCGGCGTTGTTTTTGCTGTTGATTGCGCCCGAATTTTTTTTGCCGATAAGAAAATTTGGCGTGGCGTTCCACGTGATGATTTCGGCGCGCGCGTCTTTGGAGAGGCTGAAAAATTTTTTGTCGGACGCGGAAAAATTTTCGGGCACGACAGAAAAAATTTTGATGCCGCCTGAAATTTTGCTCGACGATGTGAGCTTCACCTACCCGAAAAAATTTTCGCCCGTCTTGAGCCACGTGAGCCTGAAATTTTCCGCGGGAAAGATCACGGCACTGGTCGGGTCTTCGGGCGCGGGCAAATCGACGCTGCTAAAAATTTTGGCGGGAATTTTAAATCCGTCGAGCGGAGAAATTTTTTGGAACGAATTGCCGACCTCGCGCATGGAAAAAAATTCGCGGCTGTCAAAAATTTCTTACGCGCCGCAAGCCCCGCACCTCTTCGACGCGACGCTGAAAAAAAATTTCACGATGTTCGACACGCTCGACGACGCAAAGCTGAAAAAATTTTTGGCCGCGCTGAATTTGTCGACGCTCGAATTAAATTCGCAACAAAAATTGAGCCGCGGACAACTCCAACGGCTGGGTGTGATTCGTGCGCTACTAAAAGACGCACCGATAATTTTGCTCGACGAACCGACGGCAGGATTGGACGAGGCAACGGAAAAAAAAGTTTTGGAGCTGATAAAAAATTTTTCTCGCTCGACGATAATCATCGCCACGCACCGATTGAAAGTCATCGAAGCGGCCGACGAAATCGCCGGCCTCGATTGAAATAAATTTTCCAAAAACATTGCGGCAGAAAAATTTTTTGTGTAAAATGTACAAGCTTATTCGACAGCGGCGGACGGGAGGTGAAGTTTTGCGAATCGACAGGCGACGGGCGGACGAAATGCGCGAAGTTTTTTTGGAACGGCGGGCACAAAAATTTCCTGCGGGCTCGGCTCTCATTGAAGTGGGCAACACGAAAGTTTTGTGCGCGGCGACGATCGAAGAACACGTTCCGTCTTTTTTAAAAGGCACGGGCAGCGGCTGGCTCAACGCGGAATATTCCATGTTGCCCGGCTCTTCGGCGGAAAGAATTTCTCGTGAGCGATCAAAAATCGGCGGGCGCACGGCGGAAATTCAGCGGCTCATCGGTCGAGCTTTGAGAGCTGTGACGGATTTGACTGCTCTGGGCGAACGTTCGATAATCATTGACTGCGACGTTTTGCAGGCGGACGGCGGCACGCGCACGGCCTCGATAACTGGAGCGTTCGTTGCGTTGGTCGAAGCCTGCGAGACGATTTACAAAGTCGGCGGCGTCTTCCCCGTCAAAGATTTCGTCGCGGCTATCTCGGCGGGCATTTCCTCCGACGGCGAAAAAATTTTGGACTTGTGTTACGCGGAAGATTCTCAGGCTGCGGCCGATTGCAACGTTGTGATGACGGGCGCGGGCGAACTTGTCGAAGTTCAAATCACTGCGGAAAAAAAATCTTTCACGCGCGCCGAACTCAACGAACTTTTGGATTTGGCTCAAGTTGGAATCGCCGAATTGATTTCCCTGCAAAAGGATGCGCTCGGAAATTTGGCTTGGCGCGTCGGTCGTGTCGGCTGAAAAATTTTTAATACCCGCCAAATTTTTTTAAACGATAAACGAGGAGAAGGTAAGATGAAAAAAATTGTGCTCGCGTCGAAGAATTTGGATAAAGTCAAAGAAATGCGCCTTGTCCTCAAAAGTTTGCCGATTGAAATTTTGTCACTCGCGGATTTTGAAAATTTCCCCGACGCGGTGGAAGACGGCGCAACCTTCGAGGAGAACGCGCTCATCAAAGCAAATTTTTTCCGCGAGAAAACCGGGCTGGCCACCTTGGCGGACGATTCGGGTTTGGAAGTCGACGCGCTCGGCGGGAAGCCCGGCGTTCACTCCGCACGTTTTGCGGGATATCACGCCGACGACAAGACGAACAATCAAAAACTTCTCGACGAGCTGAAAAAAATCGGCGTCGAAGAATCCGCGGCGGCCTATCGATGTGCGTTGGCTTTCGTCGACACCGACGGCACAAAATTTTTGACGGAAGGAAAAATTTGCGGCAAGATAAAAATCGTCGCGCGAGGCACCGGCGGCTTCGGCTATGACCCGTATTTTTATCTCGATGACGGACGAACCATGGCTCAGCTTTCCGTCGACGAGAAAAATTTGATCAGCCACCGCGGCGCGGCTTTGAAGGAGATGATTTTGAAGTTGAGAGGAAAATTTTCTTGAGCGCAACGAAAGTTCGAAAGGAGGAAAGTCGCGCAAAACCTGCGCGGCACCTGCCGTGAAGATTGGACTTATAAGCGACACTCACGGGAATTGGTCGTCGATTGATCAGGCGGTGAGCATCGCGCAAAACATGGACATGTGGCTGCACATGGGCGACTGCACGCCCGACGCGGAATATTTGCAATCATTGCTAGACGTTCCCGTTTACGGCGTGGCCGGCAATTGCGATTGGCCGACGCCCAACATTTTATACGAAAGAATTATCGACGTGGCAGACCACAGAATTTTTATAACTCACGGACACAACTACGGCGTGCGCTACACGCAAGAATATATCATGGAGGCGGCCGAATCCCAAAACGCCGACATTGCCGTCTATGGGCACACTCACATCGTCGAATATTTAATCGGCCCGCCCGTCATTTTGAATCCCGGCAGCGCGTCCCGCCCGCGCGACGACACCCGCGGCTCGTTCATGGTCATGGAATTGGAAAGAGGCTCCGACCCGCGAATCACCGTCGTGCGCATGAAACATAATCATTGAGCACTCATAAAAAAATCTCCCGCTCGACTTGAACGGGGGATTTTTCTTGCGCTAAAATTTTTTGAAGTGTAAAATCTTTTCGAGGTGAAATTTTTTGACAGACGAAATTTTTATGCGCGAGGCTTTGAGGATTGCACGAAACGCTCAAGGCCGAACGTCGCCAAATCCGTTGGTCGGGGCTGTCATCGTCCGCGACGGAAAAATTATCGCGGAAGGTTGGCATCGTCAGGCCGGAAGTCCTCACGCCGAAATTCACGCGCTGAACATGGCCGGCGACCTCGCGAAAAATTCAACGCTCTACGTGACGCTGGAGCCGTGCTCGCATTTCGGTCGAACGCCGCCTTGCGCAAATGCAATCGTCGACGCGGGGATAAAAAAAGTTTTCGCGGCGATGAGCGATCCGAATCCGAAAGTTGCGGGTCGCGGCTTTGAAATTTTAAAATCGGCGGGCGTCGAAGTCGAAGTTGGTCTGCTCGAAGCGGAGGCTCGCGCGCTCAACGAAATTTTTATTAAATGGGTCACGAAAAATTTGCCGTTCGTCACGCTCAAGTTCGCCTGCTCGCTCGACGGAAAAATTTCTACGGCCGGCGGCGAATCTCAATGGATCAGCTGCCTTGAGTCCAGAAAATTTTCTCATCGGCTGCGCGACCTAAACGACGCAATTTTGGTCGGCGTCGGAACTGTTCTTGCGGACGATCCGTCCTTGACGACGCGCCTGGTCGACGGAAAAAATCCCGTGCGAATTGTCGTTGACAGCTCGGCGAAAACTCCGCTCGATTCAAAAGTCGTGACGGAAAAATTTTCGCAGACAATCATCGCGACGACGACCAACGCTCCGCCCGAAAAAATTTCCGCGCTGAAAAATTTGGGCGTCGAAATAATTTTCGCGGGCGATAAAAAATCCGTTGACTTGAAAATTTTGATGCGCGAACTTGCTCGACGCGAGATAACTTCCGTCTTGGTCGAAGGCGGCGGCACGGTTCATTTTTCCATGCTGAAAGAAAAACTCGTCGATAAAATTTTTGCGTTCGTCGCGCCAAAAATCATCGGCGGAAAAAATTCTCTGACGGCCGTCGAAGGCGCGGGCTTTGAAAAACTTTCCGACGCGGTCAATCTGAAAAATTTTTCGGCGGAAAAAATCGGCGAAGATTTTTTGCTCAGCGGGCGCGTCACGGAGGATTGATTCCCTTTGAAATTTGATTGCGACAGGTGCGGCGCGTGCTGCAAAAATATTCGGCGGTCAATTTTTTATACCGAGGAGCTCGACCGCGGCGACGGCGTCTGCAAACATTTGACGGCGGAAAATCTTTGCGAAATTTATTCCGCGCGCCCGATCTTCTGCAACGTCGACGCTTATTGGGAAAAATTTTTGTCGGAAGAAATCAGCCGCGAAAAATTTTACGAGATCAATCGCGACGCCTGCGCCCGACTCAAAAAAATTGACAGGCAAGATTAATCGTGTTATCTTTATCGCGTGAAACTTGGGACGTTTTTTAGTGGTTAGCGGTTAGCGGTTAGCGGTTAGAAAAATTAATCGCTGAACACTAACTGTTGATCATTGTTTTTTTTGCGGAGGAAAAAATGTTTACGGGAATAATCGAGGAAGTCGGGCGGCTGAAAAATTTGGACGACGGGCGAATAGAAATTTTTTGCTCAAAAATTTTGGAGGACGTGAAAATCGGCGACAGCGTTTGTGCCAACGGAATTTGCTTGACGGTCGTCGACTTCGGCGAAAATTTTTTTGCGGCGGACGTCATGCCCGAAACGTTCAGAAAAAGTTCGCTCGTCGACAAAAATTTTAATCTGGAACGCGCCCTCAAAGTCGGCGAAAGATTCGGCGGGCACATCGTAAGCGGCCACATCGACGGCGTCGGAAAAATTTTGAGCATCCGCCCCGAAGGCAACGCGCTGATGATTGACGTGGCGGCCGAAAATTTTTTGCTCAAACAGATCGCAGCCAAAGGTTCTGTCGCGCTCGACGGGATAAGTTTGACGGTCACGGACGCGGGCGACGAAAATTTTTCCGTGTCGATGATTCCGCACACGCGCGCCGTCACAAATTTTCAATTCAAACGCGCCGGCTCGCCCGTCAACATCGAGACTGACGTTTTGGCCAAATACGTCGAACGCCTGATGACTTTCAAAGCCGCGCCAACTTTGACGAAAGAATTTTTGTTGGAGAACGGATTTTAGGAGGCTCGCCGAATGAAAAAGTTTTTGAAAATTTTTTTGCTCGCGCTGATGATTTTGTCGGTTGCAAGCTGCGGAGAATCGGAAAATAAAGAGCCGCTCACCGCAGACATGAAAGACAAAAGCACCGTCGACAAGCTCAACAACAAAAATTCCGAGCCCGAAAAAAAATCTGCGCCCGAAAAAAATTTTTCGCCCGTCGTGATTTCTTTTGCCGGTGATTGCACGCTCGGAACTTACAGCGGCTACGAAGACTTTGAAAATTATTGGTCGAACGGCGCGGACTATTACCTTGGCAACGTCAAAAAAATTTTCGCGGCGGACGATATAACTTTCGTGAACTTGGAAGGCCCGCTGACTTCTCATCCTCAGACGGCCGAAAAACAATTCCCCATGCGCGGCGAGCCCAAATACGTCGAGATTTTGACTTCGGCCTCCGTGGAAATTTGCAACCTGGCGAACAATCACATTTACGATTGCGGCGAGGTCGGCTTCCGCGACACGGTGAATGTTTTGCGAACGAACGGCATGAAATTTTGCGGCGAAGGTTACAGCGGGATTTTTGACGTGCGCGGAATGAAAATCGGTTTCCTCGGCTATCAGGCCTGGTACGACACGGACGAGTTGCGCGGGAAAATTTCTTCCGACATAAAAAAAATTCGCGAGGAGGCCGGCGCGGAGGTCGTCATCGTCGAATTTCATTGGGGCGACGAGAAAGCCTACGTCAGCGACCCGTACCAAGACGCAATCGCTCACTTCACCGTGGACAGCGGCGCGGATATAATCGTCGGGGCTCATCCTCACGTCATGCAGGGCATCGAACTTTACAAAGGAAAAATCATCGCCTACAGCCTGGGGAATTTTTGCTTCAGCGCGAATCTCAATCCCGGCGACAAAGAAACTTTTATTCTGCAGACGACACTGACTCGTGACGGCGAAAAAATTTCCATAACGCCGCACGTCATCCCCTGCAAAATTTCTTCGACGGACTCTTACAATGATTTTCGCCCGACGCCCGCCGAAGGTGCCGAGGCCGAACAAATTTTGAATCATCTGGCGGACTCTTCAAAAAAATATAAGCAGACGATTGATTTCAGCAGATGAACGGAGGAAAATTTTTATGGACTTTGCGACGATTGAGCAGGCGATTGACGACATAAGGCGCGGGAAAATGATTGTGGTCATCGACGACGAAGACCGCGAGAACGAAGGCGATTTGATCGTCGCGGCCGAAACCGTCACGCCCGCCGATATAAATTTCATGGCCACGCACGCCAAAGGTTTGATTTGCACGCCCATCGACGGAAAAAGATTGGACGAGCTGGAAATCGGGCAGATGGTTCAAAACAACACGGACAATCACGAGACGGCCTTCACGGTTTCGATTGACGGCTTCGACACGGACACGGGCATTTCGGCTTACGAACGCTGCCGCACGATTAAGTTGCTCCTCGACCCGGCGGCCAAACCTTCGAGCTTCCGCAAACCCGGCCACGTCTTTCCTCTGCGTTCGGTTGAGGGCGGAGTTTTGCGTCGAGCAGGACACACGGAGACGACAACCGATCTTGCGCGGCTGGCAGGATTTTATCCCGCGGGTCTTTGCTGCGAGATCATGGACGACGATGGCCACATGATGCGCACGGAAAATTTGAAAAAGTTCGCGGCCAAACACGGGCTAAACATCATCACCGTCCGCGCATTGATTGAGTATCGCAAACGCACGGAAAAATTCGTCCGCCAAATCGCCGACGTGGACTTCCCCAGCAAGTACGGCCGCTTCAGATTGAAAGCCTATGAGAGCACGCTCGACGGGAAATGTCATCTCGCGCTGGTCAAAGGCGACGTTGCCGGCAAAGAAAATGTTTTGGTTCGCGTCCATTCCGAATGTTTGACGGGTGACGCCTTGGGCTCTTTGCGTTGCGATTGCGGCGATCAACTTGCCACGGCCTTGAAAAAAATTGACGCGGCCGGCGAAGGAGTTTTGCTTTACATGCGCCAGGAAGGTCGAGGAATCGGCTTGGCAAACAAGATGCGGGCTTACGCTCTGCAAGACGCGGGCAAGGACACCGTCGAGGCAAACGTCCTTCTCGGATTCAAACCCGACCTTCGCGACTACGGAATCGGCGCGCAAATTCTTTCCGACTTGGGGCTCACGACGATTAAACTTTTGACGAACAACCCCGCCAAACGCGCAGGCCTCGAAGGTCACGGCTTGACGATAACCGAACGCGTCCCTATCGTCATTGCCCCGACCAAGTTCGACAAAAAATATCTCGCCGTAAAAAAAATCAAAATGGGTCACGTCTTTGAGGAGGCAACAAAATGAACGTTGAAATTGTTCGCGTCAACGGCAACAAAAATTTTTCTCCTCAACCCGACAAAAACATTTTCGTTGACCGCAAAAAAATTCCAAGCATTTGCTGATGATTCTGGCGGGCTACAAGCCGTTCCTGTACGAAGATGTTTTTGCCCGCGTCAAAGCTTTCACTTCAAAACATTATGACGTGTGCATAATTTCTTCGGGCTTGTTCGACGACAGGCTGAACGAACTTGCGGCGCAAAACGATTGGTCTTATCTGAGCACGGCGCAAAACAATATCCTGCTCATCCAAAATTTGGCGATAATGCTCCACGAGCAAGCTGAACTTCTTTTCAAAATTGACGAAGATATTTTTATCACGGAAGGCGTCTTCGATACTTTGCTCAAAACGGCCTATTACGTTCAACAGCACGGCATTTTAACGTCGGTTTCGTCGCGCCGCTCATCCCGATTAACAGCTACGGCCATGTTCGGATTCTGGAAAAGCTCGGCTTGATTGAAACTTACGAGAAAATGTTTGAAAAAGTATTGTACGCCCTTTATAGAATGATTTATGACAGTCTTGATGTCGCAAAATTTTTTTGGGGCGAAGGCGGTTTCGTCCCCTCAATCGACAAGATGAACGCCGCCTTTCAAACTCAAAAAATTTCTTACGGCATCTGTTCCATCAGGTTTAACATCGGGTGCATCTTGTTTCATCGAAATTTCTGGAAGGCAATGGGCGGTTGGCAGTTGCCGTCGCCGGGAAGTTATGGCGGGGCACTTGACGAGCTCCAAATTTGTAGATTTTGTATGGAAAACCATTTTGCCATGGTCGTGGCGGAAAATTCTGTCGTCGGGCATTTTTCTTTCCATGTTCAAACGGAGGCAATGAAAGAATATTATCTGACTCACCGCGAAATTTTTCGTTGCCCGAAATAAATTTTTGGAGGTATTGAAATGAAAACTTTTGAAGGAAACATCAGCGGGAAAAAATTGAGGTTCGCAATCGTCGTGGCGCGCTTCAACGAATTCATCACGAGCAAACTTTTGGACGGAGCACTCGACGCGCTCAAACGTCACGAGACGCCCGAAGAAAATATTTCTGTCGTGTGGGTGCCCGGCGCGTTTGAAATTCCGCTCGTGGCAAAAAAAATTGCGTCGACAAAAAATTTCGACGCGATAATTTGTCTGGGCGCGGTCATTCGCGGCGCAACCACCCACTACGATTACGTCTGCAACGAAGTTTCCAAAGGCATCGCGCAGGTCGGTTTGCAAAGCGGCGTCCCGACGATTTTTGGAATTGTCACCACGGAAAACCTTCAGCAGGCCATCGAACGCGCCGGCACGAAGTCGGGCAACAAAGGTTTCGACGCGGCCGTTTCCGCAATGGAGATGGCGAACCTCATGGTCGAATTGTCCAAACCCGAGCCGAAAAAACGCGGCCGCAAGAAAAAAACTCAAACGCCCGAAACGCCCGAAGAATTCATTTAATTTTTATCACGGAGCCCGCCAAAATTTTTTCGTCGCAACGGTTCACAAAATTTTCTCCCGAACAATGACACGGGAGAATTTTTTTTACGCCAAAATTTTTCAGCCCGCCGAGTGTAAGAGAAATTCTTTCGTCTGTCGCGCCCGCCAGGTGCAGCCCGCCAATCACGCTGACAATCGGCGCGGAAAATTTTTCGCTCACGGAGGCAACGATATTCAAAATGCCGCGGTGAGCACACGCCACCACAATCATCAAGCCGTCTTGCCCGCGCAAAACCAAAACGATCTCGTCGGAAAAATCATCGGGAACAAAATGCCGTTCGAGTGTGTGACTGCCTGAAAAATTTTTTGACGTTGAAAGCATACCCGCTGTTCCCCCGCTTTTAAAGCGGGCGCGGAGAAATTTTTTCGGAATGGTCTCGAAGTCGTAGCGGCGTTTGAAATTTCCGACAAGCCAAGAATTTTCATCAAGCGGAGTCACGTCTCGGCAAACGATCTGCGCGATATTTTTTTTCGCCAAAAATTTTTCGTCGAAGCCGCAGCCGCGATACTTTTCGTCGGAAAATTTTTCCTCCCAAAAATTTTCGCCCGTGAAAACTTTTTCAATCGGCGCGACGGACAAAAATTTTTTGAAGCCGGCCGCGTGGTCGTAGTGCGAATGGCTCAGCGCGACGATTTTTATTTCCGACAGGTTGACGCCCAAAATTTTTGCGTTGTCGACGGCCGCGCCCGTGTGCCCGCAATCAAAAATAAATTTCGTGCGTCCCGTCTCGACAAAAAAACTCAGACCGTGCTCCGCGAAAAGTTTTGAACCTTCGGGCGCGTTGTTCTCGATCAAAACCGTCAAAGTCATCAAATTATTCACCGACGATAAAGCTCATCTCCGTTTTAAATTTTTCTCCGGCGGGAAGCGCGATGATGCCTTCCTTGTCTTTGAGTTCGCCGGCAAAATTTTCGTAATCGGCGTGACCGTGCCAAGGCTCAATGCAAACGAAGGGTGCGCCGCCTTGCGAAGGAGTCCAAAAGCCCCAATACGGAAAACCTTTCGCGCGGACGGTGATCGACTTTGAACTTTTGCGCGAACGCACGGAAACTTCGTCGGATTTTAAATCGTCGAAAACGAGAGCGTCGCCCTTGAAAAGTTCGTAGCTCAAAGGAAGTTCGTCGCCGTCGAGCATCGGAACTTTTTCGCGGCCGAGAGTCCCGTCGGCGTTGAGGCGAATGCACGAAGATTTTTCCGCGCGATTGAATTTCAGATAGCAGTCGTCAAAATTTTCTCTGTAGGCAATCGGGCAGCAAATCGCGGGGTGCGCGCCGATAGAAAAATAAATTTCTTTGTCGTCGACGTTTGAAACTTTCCAGCGAACTTTGACTTCGCGGCCAATGAGCTCGAACGAAATTTCCAGGCGGAATTTGTACGGATAAACTTTGAACGTGGCGGCGTTCGATTCGAGCGCGAAAGTCAGAGTGTTGTCCGTCGCGTCCACGAGCCAAAAATCACTCGTGCGGGCGAAACCGTGGCCGGGCAGCTCAAAAATTTTTCCTTCGGCGCGGTACTTGTTGTCGACGAGCTTGCCGACGATTGGGAAGAGCACGGGCGAAGAAAATTTCCACCAGATCGGGTCGCCGTCGAAAAGATATTCGGTGCCGTCGGAAATTTCGGTGATCGATTTGAGCTCCGCGCCGCGGTCGGCCACCGTGATCTTGAGGACATCATTTTGAAGCGTGTGCATAAAAAAATCCCTCCAAAAAAAATTTATCGCCGTGAACTGTGCCGCGTGATTTCAATCAAACCCAGCGGCGTCATGTCCACGATTTTTGTCTTGTTTCGGTCGAGGGCGGCTCTCTCGCGCAGGAAGTTCATCAAAAATTTTTTGTGCGCCTCGCCGTTCATGTCGATGAAGTCCACGATAATTATCCCGCCCACGTCGCGCAGCCGCAACTGTTTTAAAATCAATTCGGCCGCTTCCAAATTCGTCGTCAAAACCGTCTCGTCAAAATTTTTGTCGCCGATAAATTTTGCGGTGTTCACGTCGATGGCGGTGAGGGCTTCGGTCTTGTCGATGACGATTCGTCCGCCGCTCGGCAAAAAAAGTTCGCGCTGATGAATTTTGGAAATTTCCTCCGCCACGCCGAACGCGTCGAAAATTTTCGCGGAGCCGTCGTAGAAAAAAATTTTTTCTTCGGGCACAAAATTTGTCAGCCGCCGAAAAATTTTCAGGTTGTCGACGACAAACTCGGTGTCGTCCGTGAACTCGTCGCGCAAAATTTTTTCGAGCAAATCGTTGTCGTTGTAAAGCAGCGCGGGCGGTTTGCGTTTGGAATTTCTTTCGCGAATCTTCGCCCAAAGTTCCATGAGACCGGCCAGTTCGTTTAATAAAATTTCTTCGTCGCAATTTTCGGCGGCCGTGCGAACGATCAAGCCCGCGTCCGTCGGACGAATTTTTTTCGCCAGATGGTGGAGCCGCTCACGTTCCGCACCGCGAATTTTTCCCGACACGCCGACATAATTCAGCGTCGGCAAAAAGATGAGGAGCCGCCCCGCCAAGCTGAGGTTGAGAGTGGCTCGCGCGCCTTTGGTTTCGGTTTCGTCTTTGTCGATTTGAATCAAGACGTTTTGCCCGACGGAAAATTTTTTCGCGCCGTTGAATTGGAGGAAAGCGTTTTTGTCGCGGCCGATGTCCACGAACGCCGCCTGCATTCCCGGCAAAAAATTTTTCACGCGACCTTTATAAATGTTGCCGACAAGTTTTGGCTCATCATTTCTTTCAAAACGAATCGCGCTGACTTGATCGTCCTCAACCACGACCGCGCACGTCTCGCCGAGCTTGCAGCTGATAATTATTTTTTTCATCACATCACCTGTGCGAATATTTTACCCTACAGCGCAGATTCTTGCAAAAAAATTTTTGTTGCGGACAAAGTTGCGGCAAGCTGTAAAATTTTGTCTGCAGACACAACGGACGGCGCAAAAGTTGTTTTGCTTGCCAAGAGAAATTTGAACGATTAAACTTTGATAAGGATGAACAAAAGTTTTTTTGGAGGTGTTATCCATGCAAGAGGCGATGCAAAAATTCGGT
>CAMNFC010000056.1 GCA_946536925.1 uncultured Selenomonadales bacterium
TGTTATTCTATCTGCTCTTTTGATTCAACTTTAGAGTTTACCAACACGCTCTAATCTTAACACAATCGGCAGGGTGCGGCAAACTCCTTTTAATATTTTTTTCAGAAAAAACTGCTATAGTTGCAAAAACTCCGGCGAAAGGAGGTTTCACCTTGAAGAAAAAAATTTTTGGCGGAGCAATCTTGGTGGCACTCATAAGTTCGGCGTTGACTTTGGGGCTGGTTTGTTTTTTGCTCGGCCTCAACTCAAGCAATGCGTTCGACCTGGGAAGATTTTTTGTCGCGCTCAGATTCATCGAGGGAAATTACGTTCAGCAGGTTGAACGTCGCCAACTGATTGACGGAGCGATAAGCGGCATGGTAAATTCCCTCGGCGACCCGCATTCGGTTTATCTCGCGCCGCAACTTTACAGCCAACTGCGCGCCGTGACCAGCGGGGCATTCGGCGGAATAGGAGTGTACATGGGCTTCAAGGACGGCGGCGTGCGAGTCATGAGCGTCATACCCGACAGCCCCGGACAGCGCGCGGGACTTCAGGCGGGCGACGAAATTTTGGCGGTGGACGGCAAACCCGTCGAAGAAATTTCTCCGAGCGAAGTCGCTTTGAAAATCCGCGGGGAAATCGGGACGCCCGTCGAACTTTTGATTCACCGCGAAGGCTTCGAAGACACGGTTTACAATTTGACGCGCGAAATTATCAAGGACAAGAGCGTGGCGGGCAAGATGATTGATGACCGACTCGGTTACATAAAAATTGCCAGCTTCAGCGAGAGCACCGGCGACGAATTTAAATCCGTGTTCGGCGAACTCGAACGCGCGGGCATGAAAGGTTTCGTCCTCGACATGCGCCAAAACCCCGGCGGAGTCGTTGACGGCTGCATTGAAATTGCGCAAGAAATTGTGCCGGCCGGAACGATTACCTCCGTGATTCGCCGCGACGGCTCGAAAGAAGTTTACACCTCGAACCTTGCGGCCGCGAAATTTCCGATTGTCGTTTTGATTGACCACGGAAGCGCGTCTGCCGCCGAACTTTTGAGCGGGGCGTTGCAAGACACGAAAGCCGCAATCATCGTGGGCGAAACGAGCTACGGCAAAGGCTCCGTGCAAACGCTCATCCCCATGGCGCACGACGACGGCTTGAAACTCACGATTGCAAAATATTACACGCCGAGCGGCAAATGCATCGACGGCTTGGGGATTACGCCCGACGTGGAAATTGTATCGCCGCCCGTGCCGCACCCGATGTACGACCTCAATCTCGACGCGGAAGATGATCCGCAGCTCGCCAAGGCCGAAGAACTTTTGCGCCACCAAGTCGACGCGGGAAAAATTTTGTTCGATGATGATTTTTGGAAAGCTCCCGCCGTCAGCTTACACTAAAATTTTTGCGCGAAGTTGTCCGCAGGCCGCGTTGACGTCGGCTCCCATCTCCTTGCGAATCGTCGCGCCGATACCGTGCGTGTTGAGGAAGTGGAAAAATTTTTTTACGGCGTTGTTCGTGGGCGGGCGGAAATTTTTTTCGTCGACGGGATTGAACGGAATCAGATTCACGTTGGCGAGTTGTCCGCTCAAAATTTTTGCGAGGCGTCGGGCGTGTTCTTCCGTGTCGTTGACGCCGCCGATCAAAATATATTCGTACGTGACGCGCCGCCCCGTCGATTGAGCGTAATCGTCGCCGGCCGCGAGCAAACTTTTCAAACCAAAAGCAGAATTTATCGGCATGAGCGCACAGCGAAGTTTATCGTCGGGCGCGTGCAGAGAAATCGACAGCGTGACGGGAATTTTCTCGTCGCGCAATTTTTTTATCGCGGGGACGAGGCCGCACGTCGAGATCGTAATTTTTCTGTAGCTCATGCCCAGGCAATAATCTTCGTGAAGGAGCCGCAACATTTTTATCAGCTCGTCGAAATTCATCAGCGGTTCGCCCGTGCCCATGACGACGACCGAATCTAATTTTTTTCCTTCGCCGCGAAAAATTTCTTCCGCGAAAAAAATTTCTCCGAGCATTTCCGCCGCCGTCAAATTTCTCTCAAAACCTTTGAGCGTCGAGGCGCAAAACGCGCAACCCATTTGGCAACCGACCTGGCTTGAAATGCAAACGCTGTTCCCGTAGTCGTGGCGCATCAAAACAATTTCGACGGCCGCGCCGCCCGCCAAGCCCAACAAAAATTTTGTCGTCAAACCGTCGCGCGAATCCAAACGTTTCAAAAGGTCGGCGATTTTAATTTCAAAGCGCGAAGAAAGTTCCGTGCGCAAATTTTTTGGCAGGTCGTTCATCGCGTCGAAATTTTTCACGGCGTGTTTGTAAATGTGCGCGGCGATTTGTTTTGCTCTGAACTTGGGCAACGGCAAAAGTTCCCGCTCCAAATCCGCCAGCGTCAATCCGAATAAATTTTTTTTCAAAGTTCTCCCTCCTGTCAGCTACAGTTATTCTATCACACATTGCACAGGAAAAAATTTTTTTGTGTCGAAGTTTAACGGCGTGAAAAATGATTGGGAGGAAAAAATTTTGGAAACTTTTGAAATGGAACTCGGCGGCAGAAAATTAATCGTCGAGCACGGCAAGATGGCCAAGCAGGCAAACGGCTCAGTCCTTGTGCGCTACGGCGACACGGCGGTTTTGGTCGCGGCCACGATGTCGGCCGAACCGAGAGAAGGCGTTGACTTCTTTCCGTTGACCGTCGACTTCGAGGAGAAAATGTATTCGGCAGGAAAAATTCCCGGCGGATTCATCAAGCGCGAAGGTCGCCCGCAAACCGGCGCAATTTTGAAAAGCAGATTGATTGACAGGCCGATTCGCCCGCTTTTCCCCGACGGCTTCCGCAACGACGTTCAAATCATCGCGACGGTCATTTGCTTCGACGAGGACAACGCCCCCGAAATTGCCGGCATGATTGGCGCGAGCTGCGCGCTGTGCGTCAGCGACATTCCCTTCGGCGGACCGATTGCCGGCGTTCACGTCGGACGCGTCGACGGAGAATTTGTCATCAACCCGACGAAAGAACAGCTCGACGTTTCGGAAATGGATTTAATCGTCGCGGGCTCCAAGGACGCCGTCATGATGGTTGAGGCGGGCGTCAAAGAGTTGCCCGAAGAAATTGTCCTTGAGGCGATTCTTTTCGGTCACGAGGAAATAAAAAAAATCGTCGCCTTCCAAGAGGAGATAACGGCGGCGGTCGGCAAAGAGAAAAAGGAAGTCACGCTCTTCCACCCCGACGAGGAGATTGACGCGGCTGTCCGTGAGCTCGCCACGGAAAAAATCGATACGGTCATTCGCAACCCCGACAAGCTCGCGCGTGAGGCGGCACTCGATGAAGTCAAAGCCGAGGTCGTCGAAGCTCTCACGGAAAAATTTCCCGCCGAAGATTATCCGAACGTGGAAAAAGATATCGGCGCGGTCTTTTACAAAGTGGAAAAAGAAGTCGTCCGCAAAATGATAACGCACGAAAAAATTCGCCCCGACGGCCGTGAGCTCGAAGAAGTTCGCCCCGTCACCTGCGAAGTCGGATTGTTTGCGCGGACGCACGGCTCCGGACTTTTCACGCGCGGGCAAACTCAGGTCTTGACGATAACAACACTCGGCGCGATTGGCGACGAACAAATCATCGACGGACTTGAGCCCGAATACACGAAGCATTACATCCACCATTACAATTTCCCCGGTTACAGCGTCGGCGAGGCGCGCCCCGCACGCAGCCCCGGTCGCCGCGAGATTGGTCACGGGGCACTGGCCGAACGCGCGCTCGTCCCCGTCATTCCGTCGATTGAAGATTTCCCGTACACGATTCGGCTCGTCTCCGAGGTTTTGGAAAGCAACGGCTCCAGCTCCATGGGCAGCGTCTGCGGCAGCACGTTGAGCCTCATGCAGGCGGGCGTCCCGATTAAGCGTCCCGTCAGCGGCGTGGCGATGGGTCTGGTCAAGGACGGCGACGCGCACACGATTCTCACGGACATTCAGGGCATGGAAGACGCGCTCGGCGATATGGACTTCAAAGTCGCGGGCACGACCGAAGGTGTCACGGCGATTCAAATGGACATCAAAGTCGCGGGCATCTCGCGTGAAATTTTGAGTGACGCATTGGCGCAGGCGAAACGCGGCAGAAGTTTCATTCTCGGCAAAATGTTGGAAGTCATCAGCGAGCCTGCTCCCGATTTGTCGCCGTATGCTCCGCGCGTCCGCACGATTAAAATTCCCGTCGACAAAATCCGCGAAGTCATCGGCACGGGCGGCAAAGTCGTCAACAAAATCATCGAGGAGACGGGCGTTGATATCGACATTCACGAGGACGGGCAAATTTTCGTCACGAGCCGCAACGTCGAAGGAATTGACCGCGCGATTGAAATCATCGAGCAAATTGTCCACGAAGTCACTGTCGGCGAAATTTACGAGGGAACCGTCACCAGAATTATTTCTTCGGGCGCGTTCGTGGAAATTTCTTTCGGCAAGGAAGCCCTCTGCCACATCTCCCAACTTTCCGACAAAAGAATCCCGACGGTTGAGGACGCCGTGAAAATCGGCGACAAACTCAAAGTCAAAATCACCGAGATTGACGACAAGGGCAGAATCAACGCCAGCCACCGTGCGCTCCTCGAAAGTGATTCACCACGACCGAGAACGCCGCGCAGTGATGATCGTCCGCCGAGAAATTTTGATCGTTCGAGAAATCCGCAAAGAAATTCCGATCGCCCGCAAAGAAATTCCGAAAGACCCAGGGGCGAATCACGGACGATAAAAGACTTCAAGGATTTAAAAAATTCTCGTGACCGCCGCAGACGTGACAGATAAAGGAGCGATTGAAATTGGCGACGATTGACAGATTCAAAGAGGCAGTGGAAGCCGGCACCACCATCGACGCAAACGATTTGGAAGTGCCGCTCTCCGCGCAGATGAAGTACGATTACCTGGCGGCGATTCACACCATGGAGCAGCTGGAAAAATTGGCGCGGGAAATCGAAAACCGCAAACGTTCGCGGGCAAAACTGGAAGAAGAACTTTTCAAAAGTTGCAAGCAAATGCTCAAAAAAATTTCCGACGACCAAAAGCCGCTAACGCTGAAAAAAATCGACGACGCGATTAAAACTCTGACCGATTGCCGCCGCGAAATCATGAAGATTGACAGTGCGGCTCGCGAAAGTGACAAATTGGCCAAACTCATCAAAGACGGCGTCAGCGCGGGGAGTTAAAAAGATGTTCAGAACAATGCGTCGCAGCAAACAAAACTTGTCGCGGGAAGCGGCCGAAAAAATTTTGCGCGAGGGAGAATTCGGCGTGCTGGCTCTTTCGGGCGACGACAATTATCCTTACGCCGTGCCGATAAATTACGCCGTGGAGGGCAACAAAATCTTTTTCCACAGCGCGAAAACCGGCCACAAAATCGACGCGATTAAAAATAACGACAAAGTTTCATTTTGCGTGGTCGGCCGCCACGATGTCATAGCTGAGGAATTCACGACGTATTTTTCGAGCGCGATTGCTTTCGGGCGGATTAAAATCGTTGAGAATGACGCAGACCCCGACAAATTGCGCGGGCTGGAACTTTTGGCGGACAAATATTCGTCGACGGCAAGCAGTGAGCGTCGAGAAAAAGAACTCGGCAGGTTGAGCGCGTTGGTCGTGCCCGTGATGACGATTGAACATTTGACGGGCAAGGCCGCCCGCGAACTCGTCAAGAGAGGAGACGTCTGATGAAAAAAATTTTGGAGATCGACGGCGAGCAACGGGAAATTGAATTCAGCGATGAGACCGTCGAAAAAATTTTCATGCCGTTCCTGCACGAGCTGACCGCTTTGAAAATGACGCTGGACAGGAAAGTCGTTGCGTATCTGGTCGGGTGCCCGGGTGTCGGGAAAACTTCGACGGCAAAATTTTTGGAGCAATTGAGCCGCGAACGTTCAAACGAGGTCGAAGAGATTCGCGCGCTGGGCATTGACGGTTTTCAATTCACCGCGGCGTACATGAACGTCACCGAGATTGAACGCGACGGCCAAAAAATTCTCATGCGCGATGTGTTGGGTGCGCCCGAAACTTTTGACGTGGATTTGCTCGTTGAAAAGATCCGTGAGGCACGCCACGACGGGACGAATTGGAACGTTTACGACCGCAAGATTGGTGACGTGTTGCCCGATTTTTGGACGGTGGAAGACGATATTCTTTTGATTGAGGGAAATTATCTTTTGCTCAATGAAGAGCCGTGGACGAGAGTGCGGGTGCTTTGCGATTATTCCGTGTTCCTCATGACGAATTTTTCGGAAGATGTTGAGCGCGTGATGAGAAATTGCGGTCAAGCCGACGAGACGTGGAAATTATGAGCAAGTTTAAAGCTCACGCAAACAACGTCGCCTTGCCGCACACGATTTTTTCTTTGCCGTTCGCGCTGACAAGTGCTTTCATGGCGGCCGACGGGCACCCCGATTTTTGGACGGTCGTTTTGATTGTGGTGGCGATAACTTCGGCGCGGTGGGCGGCAATCGCAATCGACAATTTGGCGGATTTGAAATACGACAGGCTTCAACCGCGGCTCTCGTATCGGGCTTTGGTTCGCGGCGAAATTTCCAAGGGCGAAGTTTTGATTTTCATCGCGGTGTGTTTGATTGTGTTGGTGGTGACTGTTGCTCAACTTCCGCCGATTTGTTTAAAACTTTTGCCCGTGGCGGCGATTCCGTTCATCATTTATCCGTTTACGAAACGATTTACGCCGTGGTGTCATTTGTTTTTGGGCTTGGCGATAGCGATGGCTCCGGCGGGCGCGTGGGTTGCTTTGACGGGAAAAATTTCCCTGCCGATGATAATTTTGTGCGTGGCGGTGGCGTTGTGGATTGGTGCCTTTGACGCGGTTTACGGTGCGCAGGACGAGAACTTTGACAAAAGACATCACCTCCATTCTTTGGCGACCAAATACGGAGCGGCGGGTGCTCTCAAAATTGCTCGCTCTCTTCACGTCGTGTCGATAATTTGTTTTATAATTGTCGGATTTATGCTCGGCTTGGATAAATTGTATTTCGTGGGCGTTTTGATTGCAGCGGTGGCTCTCATTTTTCAGCACGCGATTGTCCGCCCGAATGATTTTTCACAGGTCACACAGGCTTATTTCATGCGCAACGGGATTGTTTCTGTCGCCATTTTTATTTGCACGTGTTTAAGGAGTGATTGATATGATTCGCAAGGCCGTGATTCCCGCCGCAGGTTTGGGCACGCGATTTTTGCCCGCGACGAAAAGTCAGCCCAAGGAGATGTTGCCGATTGTCGACAAGCCCACGATTCAATACATCATCGAGGAGGCCGCCGCCGCCGGTGTGGAAGATATCATCGTGGTGACGGGCAGAAACAAACGCTCGATTGAAGACCATTTCGACCGCTCGATTGAACTGGAGCTCGAACTGGAACGCAAAGGCAAAGAAGATCTTCTTCAAATGGTAAAGGCCATTCCCGCCGTGGCAAACATTCATTTCATCCGCCAGAAACAACCGCTCGGGCTCGGTCACGCCGTTTTGACCGCAAGTCATTTTATCGGCGACGAACCTTTTGCCGTGCTTTTGGGTGATGATGTCGTCGTGGCGAAAAAGCCCGTCCTGCAACAAATGGTCGAAGTCTTTAACGAGTACAAGACGTCGATTTTGGGCGTGCAGGAAGTTTCGGAAGACGTGGTGCACAAATACGGCATTGTCGAAGGCAAG
Organism: uncultured Selenomonadales bacterium; assembly: GCA_946536925.1. Taxonomy (GTDB): domain Bacteria; phylum Bacillota; class Negativicutes; order Selenomonadales; family Selenomonadaceae; genus Quinella. Next base: position 7,674 of record CAMNFC010000056.1, read on the forward strand.
CACGTTGACGCGGGAATTTACAAAGTTAAAGATTTGGTCGAAAAGCCCAAGCTCGAGGACGCGCCGAGCCGAATTGCCATTTTGGGTCGATATATTTTGACGCCGACAATTTTTTCTTATCTGGAAACGCAAACTGCGGGTGCGGGCGGCGAGATTCAGCTCACCGACGCGCTGAAACGTTTGGCCAAGAACGAGGCCATGTACGCTTACATTTTCAAAGGTCACCGCTATGACGTGGGCACCAAGATTGGATTTTTGCAGGCCAACATTGAATTTGCGTTGCGCTCCGACGAAGTCGCCGACGATTTGAAAAATTATCTCGACGCGTTGCACCTGAACATGGCGCAAATGCTCGATTACGATTGAAGGGGGCTTGATTATGAAACTTTTCAAATGGCTGTTGATTTTGCTGGCGATTAGTTTGGTCGGTTGCGGCGAACAATCTGCCGGCAATGCGTTGCGTTTGGGTACGGGCGGCACGGGCGGCATGTATTACGCTTACGGGACACAGCTTGCCAAGATGATTGAATCTGAAGATAAAAATCACGCGCTCGACGTTAAGATGACTGCGGGTTCGGCGGCCAATTTGAGACTTTTGCGCGAAAAATTTTTGGATCTTGCAATCGTCCAGAGCGACACTCTTTCCAACGCGATTAACGGTCGAGGAGTTTTTGCGGCGGCGGGCGAAGGCAAAGGTTATGCGGCCGTGGCAGGACTTTATACCGAGGCTTGCCAAATCGTCGTGACGAAAAATTCGGGCATAAACAACGTGAGTGAACTTGTCGGCAAAAGAGTTTCCGTGGGCGAGCGCGAATCGGGCGTGTTGCAAAATGCCGAACAAATTTTAATGGCGCACGGGCTGACTTTCGAGATGATCGAGACGGTTTATATGTCCTTCACCGACGCGGCTTCTGCCATGGAGAAAGGCCAAATCGACGCGCTGTTTATCACCGCGGGAACGCCGACCGGGGCTATCTCTCAGCTGGCCGAAAATAAAGATATCAAAATCCTTTCAATCGAGCCCGACGTCCAAAACAACATGATGAAACTTTACAAAGGCTACACGCGCTGCACAATCCCCGCCAATACTTACAAAGGTCAAACACAGCCCGTTGAAACCGTGGGCGTCAAGGCTGTTCTGGTCGCGAGCACCGATCTCAATGACGACGACGTAACTTTTATCACCGAATTTATTTTCAAGAACGCCGAAAAACTTCCGCACAACGCGGGCGACACTTTGACTGTCAAAAATGCCGTTCAAGATATCCCCGCGGGTTTTCATTCGGGCGCGGCCAAATTTTATGAAATGCAAGGTGTCAAAGTCAACGTCGAGAGCTCCAAGTCGAGCATGAGCCAAAAAGCCGGTCAGGATTGAGGTGATAAAATGTTCACGCTGGAATTCAACATGTATCAAACGCTGGCGATTGCGGTCGTCATGCTTTACGTGGGCTCCTTCCTCAAGAAAAAAATTCAGTTCCTCGAAACGTTTTGCATACCCTCGCCGGTGGTGGGCGGTTTGCTCTTTGCCATTATCAGTTGCATTCTTTACACGTCATCAATCGTGAGTTTTGCTTTCGACGAGACGCTTAAAACCGTTTGCATGGTCGCGTTCTTTACGTCGGTGGGCTTCCAGGCCAATATCAAAGTTCTAAAGACGGGCGGTGTCTCTCTCTTAATTTTCCTCGGTTGCGTTTGCGCGTTGATTATCTGTCAAAACTTTTTGGCCGTCGGGCTTAGCAACGTTTTGAATATCAGCCCGTTCATCGGCCTGTGCACGGGTTCCATCTCCATGGTCGGCGGTCACGGCACGGCAGGTGCTTTCGGCCCCGTTCTGGAAGATTTGGGCTTGGTCGGCGCAACCACTCTTTGCACTGCCGCCGCAACTTTCGGGCTCGTCGCAGGTTCGCTCATGGGCGGGCCTTTGGGTCGTCGTCTGATCCTCGGTAAAGATTTGCTAAAAACCGCCGTCAAAGCTGACGATACCCCGCTCGTCGAAGAGGAGAAAAAACATATCCGCTCCGTCAGCATGTACGCCCCCGCCGCTTATCAACTGGCTATCGCTATGGGTTTGGGCACACTCGTTTCCATGCTACTTTCCAAAACCGGTATGACTTTTCCAATTTATATCGGCGCAATGATCGTCGCGGCCATTATGCGCAACTGGTCAGAATTCTCCGGCTCCTTCACCGTCCACATCGGCGAGATTAACGACATCGGCGGTATTTGCCTTTCTCTCTTCCTCGGTATCGCAATGATCACTTTGAAACTGTGGCAACTGGCTCAATTGGCTTTGCCGTTGATCGTCCTGCTCGTCGGTCAAACCCTGCTCATGTTCCTGTTCGCCTATTTCGTCATCTTCAACGTCCTCGGCCGGGATTATGACGCGGCGATACTCTCGGCGGGTTCTTGCGGCTTCGGCATGGGCGCAACTCCTAACGCTATGGCCAACATGCAAGTTCTCACCGCTAAATTCGCCCCTTCCGTCAAAGCTTATATCCTCGTCCCCATCGTCGGTTCCATGTTCGCCGACTTCATCAACAGCTTGTCGATTACTTTCTTCATAAATTTTATCTGAGGTGAATCTTATGTTTGACAAAGGCTTGACAAACGAGCAATTTAATTCTCATCTTGAAACTTTGGCGAAACTTATCGAGGCAAAAGCCAAAACCGTCGATGAGGCCGCCCAAATCGTCCGCGACGCAAAAATTTCCGGAATAAAAGTTGACGAGACCGAAAAAGTTTTGAACTTCGCCACGGAAAATCTCGCCTTGCCAGAAATTCACGTCGAAGAAAAATTGGCCGACGAGATCGAGAAGCACAAAGACTTCTGATATTTTTTCCTAAAAAAAACCCCCGCCAATCGGTGGGGATTTTTTTTTTTGCAACCGGTTAGACGCCAATCACGAGAAGCAGTTGAGTTGACAATTATCCAACAAAGACAATTTTAGACGCCAGAGAGCTGGAGAGAAGTCAATGTAATGGATGTGGGGATTTTCAAAGCGTTGTTCTTCAGGCCAGATGTGGTTAGTAAGTTGGAGGTTTACGAAATGGCGGATAAGTTGGAGGGGCTCTACAGGTTGGACACGACGGCCGCCCCGCAGAAAAATTTTGGTCAAAGTAGTTGCGGTGCAATTATGGAAGTGGCGGAGTTTCCAAGGCTGATAGGGCGAGACGAATTGACACGGGAAAGAGAGTTTCTCATGGAACAGGGTGATGAGATCGGCTTGGGCGTGACCGGAAGAATCGAAAATGCGGTGTACGGCTTTGAATCCCGGTATGGAAATTTTCGCGGGATTTTCACTAATTTTGATTCTGGGAAGAAATTTATTGTCATGTTCAACGGCAACAAGTTTGTAGACCGCGCCGAAGACGGGTTCGCTTTTGGCGGTGATGAGACGTTCGCCGACGCCGAAAGAATCGATTTTTGCGCCTTGAGCGAGGAGCGAGGAGATGGTGAATTCGTCCAGGGAGTTGGAAGCGGTGATTTTACAATCGGTTAAGCCGGCGTCGTCAAGCAAGGAGCGGATTTTTTTGGAGAGCCAAGCCAAGTCGCCCGAATCGATACGAACGGCTTGCAGACGTTGCCCCCGGGGAGCCAGTACTTCTTTGGCGACACGGATAGCGTTGGGAATGCCGCTATGCAAGGTGTCGTAAGTGTCGACGAGCAAGGTGGTATTTTTTGGATAAAGGAGAGCGTAAGTTTTAAAAGCGGTGAATTCGTCTTGAAAGAACATGACCCAAGAGTGAGCCATGGTGCCGGAGAGAGGGATATTGAAAAGTTGACCAGCACTGACAGTGGCAGTTGAGTTGACGCCGCCGATAAAAGCAGCCCGTGCGCCGTAAGTGGCCGCGTCCATGTTGTGAGCGCGTCTGGCTCCGAAATCGGCAACGGAGCGACCTTGAGCCGCTTTTACAATCCTGGCAGCTTTGGTGGCTATCAGCGATTGATGATTAATTTGAGCCAGGATAGCGGTTTCGACCAGTTGCGCCTCAATCAAATTGGCAACGACGGTCAAACACGGCTCGCCCGGATACATGACGGTGCCTTCGGGGAAAGCATAAACATCGCCGCGGAAGCGAAAATCTTTGAGGAAGTCGAGGAAATCGGGGTGAAAAAGTTGCAAACCGCGCAGATAATCAATGTCCTCTTTGGTGAAGTGCATGTTCTCCAGATATTCGAGCACTTGAGCCAAGCCCGCGAAAATGGCATATCCGCCACCGTCGGGGTTGCGCCGATAAAAGACGTCAAAGACAGCCCGATTGTTGACACCGCTGACGAAATAACCGTTGGCCATCGTCAGCTCGTACAAATCAATCATCATCGACAAATTCCGTTTATCAAATTGTGTCATTAAAAATCACCTCGGGGTCAAGTTTAATACAAAAGAAAGGAGTGTTCAACCGTGAGTTTGATTGACTTGTTTAAAGGGTTTCATGGCAAGGCGATTCAACAGGAGTTTCCGCCGAGCGCGCGTGTTTTGTTCGATACCGTGGTATTTAAACTGAACGAGGCGTATTGGCCGAACAATCTTGTTTTTTCGGAACGCGATTTAATCCAATTAACAGGACTCAAGAAAACCACACTGCACGAGGCAAAGCATTTCCTCACGTCGCGGCATTTGTTGGAGTGCAAGGCGTTCAAAAACAAAACGAGTTACGCGTTGGGCTCCGAAATGCGGCAAATATTGGCGACCACCAACCGACCACCAACCGACCGGTCGGCGACCGCTTCAGGTGCGTCCATAATCCGCCCGCACGAAGACGTAAAGACGGAAGATTTATCATCGAAAGACGAACGCGCGAGAGAGTTTGAAGAACTTTTGGGTTATTGGGGCTCCGTAGGCGGCGGGCGATTGAGTTTCGAGCACCAATCGGAACTTTGGTCACTCGTCGAAAAGCGCGGTGTTGAATGGGTCAAGTCGGCCATGCGGGAGGCTTCCGACACGAACGGTTCGCGTTTCGGCGTGAACATGAAGTTGTTGCGCGCCGTCATCGAACGCAAAGCCAAGTCGAAGCCGAAAGTTGATTTGAAAGGAGTTGAAGCGCATGAGTATACCAAACCGCCCGAATACGATTTCCTCGACGAATGGGATCGTGACAGAGGCCGCCAAAATTCTCAAGGTCGCTGATTTCGATCAGTGGCGTGAACAATGGCCTGCGCGGCAGGAGAAATTGAAAACTGAATATTGTCGCGAATACGGGTTTGAAACGTTGACGGACGAGGAGTTAATCGCTCTGGGACGTGCGCGGCGCAAACTCGAAGAATGTGACGGGTGCAACGGGCGATTTTGCAACAAGATTTACGAAAAGTTCCGCCGACCGCAGATTTCTTCGCAAGACGGCCGCTTGAAAATTGGAACGGTTATGTGCGACGTGTGGCACCGGGAGATATTCGGGGAAAATTGTCTCCGCGCAGGATTACCGTCCAAATATGCCGCGAAAACTTTTGCCGATTATGACACGACGCCCGACAACGAACGCGCGGTGAAAATGGCTCAGTGGTTTTTGGACGGCGAGCGGAAAAAATGGCTCTACTTTAATTTGGGCGGCCGCAGGATACCGTTCAAGGCTTTTAAAAATCTTTG
>CAMNFC010000057.1 GCA_946536925.1 uncultured Selenomonadales bacterium
AGGGGGCAGTGCTCACAAGGCGTATGAGTTCAAGTCTCATCAACCGCACCAATAAAAAAAATCAGCGCGAGGAATTTTTTCCCCGCGCTTTTGCGTTGCGAAGTTAATTTCAATATTCGCCGACGACCTCGATAAAGCCGAAAGTGTCTTCAATCTCGCCGACGTGCAGGCCTTCAATGAAGTCGTACATTTTTTGCGCGAAGGCACCGATCTTTCCGTCGCCGATGACAAAATCTTTTCCTTTGTAGCGAAGGACAGCGACGGGCGAGATGACAGCGGCAGTGCCGGAACCGAAAACTTCTTCCAGGCGGCCGTCCTCGTGAGCCGCGATGATTTCGTCGATGGAAATTCTGCGCTCGACGACGGGTACGCCCCAAGCTTTTGCAACTTGATTGACCGTGCGGCGGGTAATGCCGTCCAAAATCGACGTTTGAATTTGCGGGGAAGGAGAAACGATTTCGCCGTTGATCTTGAACAAAATATTCATGGAGCCGACTTCCTCGATGTATTTACGCTCGACGCCGTCCAACCAAAGCACTTGGTCGAAGCCGATATCGTGAGCAGCAAGTCCCGCGTGGAGGCTGGCCGCGTAATTTGCAGGAGTTTTGGCAGCACCCAAACCGCCGCGAACCGCACGAACATATTTATCCTCGACAAGAATTTTCACGGGCGCGAAGCCGTGCGCGTAGTAAGCTGCAACGGGCGACAGGATTATGATGAATTTATATTTTTTGCTGACGCTCACGCCCAAAACTTCATCGGTGGCAAAGACGAACGGGCGAATGTAAAGGCTCTGACCTTTCTCAGTCGGAATCCAATTTTTGTCGACGTCGACGAGTTTCATCAGGCCTTCGTGAATCACGTCGAAAGGAAGTTCGGGGATGTCCAAAATTTTTGCGGAACGATTCAAACGGTTGAGATGATCGGTCGCGCGGAAGACGACGGCCTTGTTTCCTTGACGATAAGCTTTGAGCCCCTCGAAAATCGCCTGGCCGTAATGGAGCGTGGCGTTGGCCGGGTCTAGCAAAATTTTTTCGTGCGGGACGATTCGGGCGTCGTGCCAGCCGTTGGCGGCGTCGTAATCCATGACGAACATATAATCCGTAAAGTGCGTGCCGAATCCGATTTTGCTGACGTCGGGCTTGGGCTTGAGCTTTTTGGTTTCGACGAATTTAATTGACATAAAAAATCCTCCCAAAATTTATTCGTTGATGATTTTGCATTGGCAATTTCTCATGACGTCCAAAGCTTTTTGATGAGCTTCGGGGTTGGTGCCGGCGCAACAGGCCGCATCAATTTGCACGCGCTGTTCGGGATAAAACGCCTTGATCAAAAGAGCATTCGACACGACGCAGATATCCGTGCACACGCCCGCGAATTCGACGACCTCGTACGGTTTGATGAGCGAAGGCAGCCGCGTCGAGCCGAAAGCTTTTTTTTCGATGACGGCCTTGGCGCGCGCCGTGAACTTTTGCAGCTCCGGGACGATTTGCCAGCCGTCCGATTTTTTCAGGCAGTGTTTGACGGGCAAATTTCTTCCTTCTTGCGTTTCGAGATAATTTTCGCCGTGGGTGTCCTGCGTGAAGATCAAATCGATTGCGCCTTCCTCGACGATTGCCTCCAACTTTTTCACCAGGCGCGGGAGCATTTCTCTTGCCTCGTTTGTGCCGAGCGCACCCGTCACGAAATCGTTTTGCATGTCGATGATTATCAAAGCTTTTGCCATTTGGTCAACCTCCAATTTTTAATCCGACGGCGCAAGCGATCAAACTTGCTCCGACACTGACGATGACATTTGCCGCCGCCGAAAAAATTTGTCCGCTTTGAATCAGCGCGAGAGTTTCGGCGGAAAAACTCGAAAAGGTCGTGAAGCCGCCCAAAAATCCGACCGCGACGAACAATCTGACGGATTCAAATCTTCCCGCCAAAATTCCGACGAGCAGACCCATGAGCAAACTTCCGAAAAAATTTGCGGCGAGAGTCCCGACAGGAAAATTTCCGAGCTTGCCCGAAAATGCCGTCGTCAAAAAAAATCTTGAGACTGCTCCGAGCCCGCCGCCGACAAAGACCAAAAAAATTTTCATGCGTCCTCCAACCCTACGCGGGGCTTGTGATAAATTTCGTCAAGGTTTATAATTCGGCGGAAAAAATTTTTGCGAGGTGTTCGATATGTGCAAAGAATGCGGTTGCGGCCAAAACGCCGGCAATACCCGCCTGCAGTTCACCGCCAAAGGTTACACCGAAGAAAACGCGGCGGCCGTCGAAAAAAATTTGTTGGGCTTGGCGGGCGTGCTTTACGTTCACATTCACGCGCACGACGGCGAGACGACGATTGATTACAATCCCGAAAAAACCAAGCTCAGAGAAATTTTGAAGGTCTTCGACAATCACGGCGTCGAAGCGGACATTTAAAATCTTGGAGCCGAAAAAAATATTTCGCGTCGAAGCCGGCGCGTTTATTTTTTTTCGTCGTCAATCAAAATTATCGGCGAAGTTATTTCCTCCAAATCCCGCGCGTAAGATTGATTTTTTATCAGCTGCGAGACGACCTGCAAAAGTTTCAACGTCGCTTGAAGATTTTCTTTGTTGGCCTCTTCGATTGAGTTGAGCCGCTCAAAATTTTTCGCCAGTTCGTCGTTAAGCGCGGAAAAATTTTTTTCCAGAGACGGCGAACGCATCGCGTGCAAATTTTCTGCTATCTGCGTCAAGTTGTCGAGCTCGGCCAGGCGCACGCGAATCACTTCCAAATTTTCTTGAACGAGCTTTGCGGCGTCGCTTACGGCGGTCATCGCTTCGGCCGAAACGTTGGCTGCCTCGTTGATTTTGCTGCGCAACTGTTGGAATTGGATTTCTATTCGCTGATGATCTTCTTCGACAGAGGAGGCAGATTTTGTCACGGCCGCGCGTAAAAAAATCGCCGCAAGAAATGCAAAGAGTGCGCCGAGACTCCAGCCGAAAAAATCTTCGAGCCTGATCAACGCGCCCAAACTCATCAACGCGAAAAAAATTGCGCCCGCGTAGCCGTTCTCGCTTCCGTTCATCTGCAGGCCTCCATGCTCAAAACTTTTCGCGATTGTAACATTAAATTATTTTCGTTGCAATATTTTTTTGGGCGAGCCTTGACAGAAAATTTATTTAAGATAAAATTTACAGTTACTGATTGACGATAAGATAGGAAAAGTGTGCGCGTCGTGCAGCGCATTTAAACTCAGCAAGGAGTGACGGCTTTAATGTTTACCCCTGTCAAAGTTGGAGAACGCACCCGCTATTCTTACGCGAGAATCAAAGAAGTCATGGAGATGCCTCACCTTTTGGACATCCAGCGCAATTCTTACGAATGGTTCAAAAAGGAAGGCCTGCAAGAAATTTTCAAAGATATCTCGCCGATAGCGGACTTTTCGGGCAACCTGGAACTTTTTTTCGGCGAGCCGACCTTTGGGGAATGCAAATATACGCTGGAGGAATGCAAGCGGCGCGACGGCACTTATGCAGCACCCGTGCGCGTGAAAGTTCGTCTACACAACAAAATCAAAGGCGATGTCAAAGTGCAGGAAGTTTTCATGGGCGACTTCCCAATCATGACGGAGACCGGGACTTTCATAATAAACGGCGCGGAGCGCGTCGTCGTCTCGCAACTTGTGCGCAGCCCCGGAGCTTATTACGACAAGACGATTGATCAGGCGGGAAAAAATATTTACAACGCGACGGTCATTCCAAATCGCGGCGCGTGGATCGAACTTGAAACCGATTCCAATTCGTCCGTGAGCGTTAGGATCGATCGCACGAGGAAAATGCCCATCACTTATTTTTTGCGTGCGCTCGACTTCCAAACCAACGACCAAATCTTGGAGCTCTTCGACGTAAAATATTTCATCGAGTCGAAGCTCAACGAGAAAGAACTTTCCGCCCGCCTCAAAGAAATTTTTTCGGCCGAAACTTCGACGGACGAGCGCGATGCCCTGACCGCAGCTTACATCGAAAAAATTATCCCGACCTTCGACGAACTGCTCGAAGCTTATTCTCGTCTCGGCGAACATTTCGACACCTTGAGCGATTATAAATATCTTCTGGAAAAGTTGGCGGCTCTCGAAGAAAAAAATACTCTCACCGCGGGCTGGCTGGCTCTCGTCGACCTTCTCGACACCGACCGAAAAAACGGCGAAGACAACAAAGAAAAAGCTCTCATCGGGATTTACAATCGCTTGCGTCCCGGCGAACCGCCTTCAGCCGACAACGCCGCAACTTTGGTTCACTCGCAATTTTTTGATCCGCGCCGCTACGATTTGGCTGCTGTCGGTCGCTACAAGATCACAAAGAAACTCGGCTGGAAGAAAAGAATTCTCGGTCGCGTTCTGGCTGAAAGTCTTTTCAGCTTGGAGACGGGCGAAGAACTTCTTCCCGCCGACGTCGTCATAACTCAGGACATGCTCGACAAAATCAGCGACGACCGCGACGTCCAAAATTTCATCGGCTGGCAAAATCTTTTCCTCGGCCAAATGCTCACGGAAGATTTTCGCGATCCTTTGACGGGGCAAGTCCTCATCGTCGGCAACGAAATCATCACGCAAGAAATTCTCGACAACTTCCCCGAAGAACGCGCCGAAGAACTTTTTTCCGCGGCGGCAAAAAAATTGCGTCGAGGTTTCACGTGCCCGATAAAAATTCGCGTCAAAAGTCAGAGCGGGGCGTTCACCATGCTTTGTACGCCGACTCTTTCCATCCGCGACAATCGAACCGTTTGCGTGGCCGATATCCTCTCTTCCATAAGCTATCTTTTCAATTTGATGAGCGAGACGGGAATGGCTGACGACATCGATCACCTGGGCAACCGCCGCGTGCGAAGTGTCGGCGAACTTTTGCAAAATCAATTCCGAATCGGAATGAGCCGCATGGAACGTGTCGTGCGCGAAAGAATGACGACTCAAGACGCCGAAATCGTCACGCCGCAAAACCTGATAAACATTCGGCCGGTCGTGGCGGCAATCAAAGAATTTTTCGGCTCAAGTCAGCTGTCGCAGTTCATGGATCAGCACAATCCTTTGAGCGAACTCACTCACAAGCGCAGACTGTCCGCTCTCGGTCCGGGAGGTTTGAGCAGGGAACGCGCCGGATTTGAAGTCCGCGACGTGCACAACTCTCACTACGGCCGAATGTGTCCGATTGAAACGCCTGAAGGTCCCAACATCGGATTGATCGGTTCGCTCGCCAATTTCGCCCGCGTAAATCGTTTCGGCTTCATCGAGACGCCTTACCGCATTGTCGACAAAATTAATCATCGCGTGACCAAAGAGGTGCGCTACTTCACCGCAGACGACGAAGAGCCTTTGACAATCGCGCAGGCCAACGAAGAGCTCGACGAAAACGATTGGTTCATTCACGAGCGCGTCACTGCCCGCCACAACCAGCAAACAACAAAAGTTCCCAGAAACGACGTTGACTTGATGGACGTTTCGCCGCGGCAAGTTGTCTCCATTGCTTCGGCTCTCATTCCGTTCCTTGAACACGACGACGCAAACCGCGCGCTCATGGGTGCGAACATGCAACGCCAAGCCGTGCCGCTCCTCAAAACTCAAGCACCGCGCGTGGGCACTGGCATGGAACACATCGCAGCCCGCGATTCAGGCGTCATGGTTTTGGCCAAACGCGAAGGCATCGTGCGCCGCGTCGACTCTCAATCGATCATCGTGCGGACGGAAGACGGCGGCCTCGACTCTTATCGTCTGCAAAAATTTGTTCGTTCCAATCAAGGCACTTGCATAAATCAAAGACCAATCGTCACGGAAGGCCAACACGTCGTCAAAGGTCAAACTCTGGCTGACGGCCCGGCCACCTCCAACGGCGAACTGGCTTTGGGCTTTAATATCCTTGTCGCGTACATGCCGTGGGAAGGATACAATTACGAAGACGCAATCCTGCTCAGCGAAAATCTTATCAAGCGCGATATTTTCTCTTCCATTCACATCGACGAATTTCAATGCGACGCCCGCGACACCAAGCTCGGCCCCGAAGAAATCACGCGCGATATTCCCAACGTGGCTGAAGACGCCTTGGCCGACCTCGACTCCGAAGGAATCATCGCAATCGGCGCGGACGTTCGTCAAGGCGATATCCTCGTCGGAAAAGTCACTCCCAAAGGCGAAACCGAACTCAGCGCGGAGGAAAGACTTTTGCGTGCAATTTTCGGCGAGAAGGCCAGGGAAGTCCGCGATACGTCGTTGCGTCTGCCTCACGGTCAAGCAGGAAAAGTTGTCGCCGTAAATCTTTTCGACCGTCAATCTTCCGACGACTTGCCGCCCGGCGTCAACCAACAAGTTCGTGTGTTCATCGCTCAAAAAAGAAAAATTTCTGTCGGCGACAAAATGAGCGGCCGCCACGGAAATAAAGGTGTCGTCTCGTCCATTCGTTCGCAGGAGGATATGCCCTTCCTGCCCGACGGAACGCCCGTTGATATCGTGCTCAATCCTTTGGGCGTGCCGTCGCGAATGAACATCGGACAAATTCTCGAAACTCATCTGGGTGCTGCCATTCGTGCGCTCGATCCTTCTTTGCGCGTCGCTTCACCTGTTTTTGACGGCGCGACCGTTCCCGATATCTTCGAGACAATTCAAAAAGCCGGGCTGGATTCCGACGCAAAAACTGTTCTTTACGACGGCCGTTCGGGCGAACCGTTTCTTTCGCGCGTCACGGTCGGTTCGGTTTACATGCTCAAGCTTCATCACCTCGTCGACGACAAAATCCACGCACGCTCTACCGGCCCGTATTCTTTGGTCACGCAGCAACCTTTGGGCGGTAAAGCTCAATTCGGCGGCCAACGTTTCGGCGAGATGGAAGTTTGGGCTCTGGAAGCTTACGGCGCGTCGTTCACCCTGCAGGAAATTTTGACTGTCAAATCCGACGACGTCCTCGGCCGCGTCAAAGCTTACGAGGCTATCGTCAAAGGGCAGAACATTCCCGAACCCGGCGTTCCCGAATCTTTTAAAGTTCTGATCAAAGAGCTCCAGTCTATCGCGCTCGATATCCGCGTGCTCAGCCGCGATTCCAACGAAATTCTCATTCACGACGACGACGACGATGACGACCGCGCCATCCGCAAGAAGGCTCAAGATTTGGGCGTGGACGTTGGCAATTTCGCCGACCACGAAGTCAAAGCTCCGCCCGAACCGCCCGCCGACGACATCATCGCCGAGGATTTCAATTCCCAACCTTCAAAAGAGGAGGAAGAATAAATGCTGGACGTAAATATTTTTGACTCCATGAGAATCGGGCTGGCCTCTCCCGAAAAAATTCGCGAATGGTCTTACGGCGAAGTGAAAAAACCCGAGACGATAAATTATCGCACGCTCAAGCCCGAACGCGACGGACTCTTTTGCGAAAGAATTTTCGGACCCACGCGCGATTGGGAATGCCATTGCGGAAAATATAAACGCGTCAGATACAAAGGCACGATTTGCGACCGTTGCGGCGTCGAAGTCACCCGCGCAAAAGTTCGCCGCGAACGCATGGGTCACATTGAGCTGGCCGCGCCCGTCAGTCACATCTGGTACTTCAAAGGAATTCCGAGCCGCATGGGTTTGCTTCTGGACATGTCGCCGCGTTCTTTGGAGCGAGTGCTTTATTTCGGCTCGTATATCGTCCTGGATCCAGGCGAAACGGATTTGAAATGCAAAGACGTTTTGACGGAAGGCCAGTATCGCGTGCACAAAGAAACTTACGGGAGAAACGCCTTCAAAGTCGGCATGGGCGCGGAGGCAATCCGTGAGCTTTTAAAAAATTTGGATCTCGATGCTCTGCGTGAAGAACTGCGCGGCGAATTGCAATCGACGAACGGGCAAAAGAAAATTCGGGCGATAAGACGGCTGGAAGTTGTGGAAGCCTTCCGCAAAAGCGGCAACAAACCCGAATGGATGATCTTGACGGTGATCCCCGTGATAGCTCCTGAGCTGCGGCCGATGGTTCAGCTTGACGGCGGACGATTCGCCACGAGCGACCTCAACGATCTTTATCGGCGCGTGATCAATCGGAACAATCGCCTGCGTCGTCTGCTCAAACTCAAAGCCCCGGAAATAATTGTTCGGAACGAAAAACGAATGCTCCAAGAAGCAGTTGACAGCCTCATCGACAACGGCAGACGCGGACGACCCGTCGCAGGCCCCGGCAATCGTCCGTTGAAAAGTTTATCGGACATGCTCAAAGGCAAGCAAGGTCGTTTCCGCCAAAATCTTTTGGGCAAGCGCGTGGACTATTCGGGACGTTCCGTCATCGTCGTCGGCCCCGAACTCAAACTTCATCAGTGCGGTCTGCCAAAAGAAATGGCCTTGGAACTTTTTAAGCCGTTCGTGATGAAAAAGTTGAGTCAAGAGAGCGGCATGACGATCAAAGCGGCGAAGAAAAAAGTTGAGCGCGCCACGGAAGACGTTTGGGCTGTCTTGGAAGAAGTCATCAAGGAGCACCCCGTTTTGCTCAATCGTGCGCCGACGTTGCATCGTTTGGGCATTCAAGCTTTTGAACCGGTCTTGACGGAAGGTCGCGCCCTCAAGTTGCATCCTCTGGCGTGCACGGCTTACAACGCTGACTTCGACGGCGATCAAATGGCAATCCACCTGCCGCTCAGTGCCGAAGCTCAAGCCGAAGCGCGCGTGCTGATGTTGGCGGCCAATCACATCTTGGCACCAAAAGACGGCAAGCCGATAATCGTCCCGACGCAAGATATGGTTTTGGGCACGTACTACCTTACGAAGGTTAGAAAAAATCCTGACGCGCCGATGAGATTTTTTTCCTCGTTTGAAGAGGCTTTGCTCTGCTACGAAAGCAATCAACTTGGACTGCAGGAAGAAATCATCGTGCGCCTCGACGTGGAAAAATTGCCGCCCGCTTTGAAAGAAGAAGGCTCGTCGGTGAAAGTGAAAACCACGGTCGGCAGAATGATCTTCAATGAAAAACTTCCGCCCGAATTGCGCCACGTTGAACGCGACGCTCAAGGTACGTTGATCCTCGGTAAAGTCATGGCCAAAAAAGAGCTGGCAAAATTGGTTGCTCAATGCTTCAAAAAATTGGGCGCGACCAAAACCGCCGAAGTCATCGACTCCGTCAAACGTTTGGGCTATCATTTCGCGTGCATGGCTGGCATGACCGTTGGCATTTCCGACGTAATCGTCCCGCCGAAGAAAAAAGATATCCTGGCTGAAACCGCCGAGAAGGTAAAACGGATTGAGGCTCAATTTCTGCGCGGCATCTTGACGGAACGCGAACGCTATAATAAAGTCGTGGAGAAGTGGAAGGAAGCCACGGATCTCGTCGCCGACGCGATGATGGAGAACATGGACGAGTTCAACCCGATTTACATGATGAGCGACAGCGGCGCACGCGGCAACAAACAGCAAATGCGTCAGCTGGCCGGAATGCGCGGGCTCATGGCTGATCCTTCCGGAAAAATTATCGAAGTGCCAATCACAGCAAATTTCCGCGAAGGCCTGAGCGTCTCCGATTACTTCATCTCCTCTCACGGCGCAAGAAAAGGTTTGGCCGATACCGCGCTGCGAACGGCTGATTCGGGTTATCTCACACGCCGCTTGGTTGACGTCGCGCAAGATGTTATCGTCCGCGAAGACGACTGCTCCGTTTCGGAAATCAAGTTGCCTCTCGTGCGCGCGCTCCTTTGCGAGGAACCTCTCGACGCGCTCGAAATTTTGAACGACGAACTTTTGGGACGCACGCTCGATCAAGATATCCTCGACCAAGACGGACAAATCGTTCTGGCCAAAGATCAAACCCTCGACGACGAAGCGATGATTAAACTCGGCGAGAGCGGCGCACGCTCAATCACTTTGCGCGGCTGTCTGCTTTGTCGTCCCGATCATTCAAATCCTTGGCAATCGACCGAAACGCTGACTTTGGGCACGCCCGACGCCGAAGACCGCGACACGATTAAAAAAGATTTTCTCCGCCGCTATGAGGGAAAAGAGCTGGCCAAAGAAATTCAAACGCAAAATTTGTCCGTGGCGACCGGCACACCTTTGACCAAGCAACTTTTGAACGAAATCCTCGACGACGATCAAGTCAATGAAATTTTCGTCCGCAACTTCGTCATCCGCGGCATCGAAGTCGAACCTATCACCGAGGGCGAGCAAGATGAAGTTTCCGTCCAAGTCGAAGGCGACGTGCTCCACGTCAACCTGGAAGCTCACGGCGTCATCGAATCTTTGCGCGACAGAATCGTCGGCCGAACTTTGGCGCAAGACATCTTCGACTTCGCGGGCAAAAAAATCGCCGCAGTCAACGATCTCCTCGACGAAGATTTGGCGGACGAAATTATTGCCTCGTTTGAAGCTCGTCGACACATTCCGCTTGAAAACTCAAAAGCCGCGCAGGACATCTTCGACAAGGACGGCAAGCTGATTATCCCCGCGAACACGCCCGTTGAAAAAATTTCTGAGATCGTCGCCGAGAAAAATTTCACCCGCGACACCGTCCGAATCAGAAGCGTTTTGACGTGCAAGGCCAAAAGCGGCGTTTGCAAAAAATGTTACGGGCGCGACCTGGCCAACGCAACCGAAGTCGAAATCGGCGAGGCTGTCGGAATCATCGCGGCGCAAAGTATCGGCGAACCCGGCACGCAGCTAACGATGAGAACTTTCCACACGGGCGGCGTGGCCGGCGGCGACATCACTCAAGGTTTGCCCCGCGTCGAAGAACTTTTTGAGGCTCGCAAACCGAAATCCGCCGCCATCATCTCGGATATTTCCGGCACCGTCTCAATCGGCAAGTCCGACAAAAATAATTTGACAGTTGTAACCGTCACGCCCGAAGACACAAATCTTTTCCCGCGCGAATACACAATCGCTTACGGCATCCAACCCAAAGTCAAGCCCGGCGACTTCATCACGGCCGGCGACCCGATAACCGACGGCCCGAAAAATCCTCACGACATCTTGCGCATCTGCGGCCTCAAAGATACTCATCGCTACCTCGTCAAAGAAGTCCAAAAAGTTTACAAGTCGCAGGGCGTCGAGATCAACGACAAACACATCGAAGTTATGGTTCGTCAAATGCTCCACAAAGTCAAAATCGAAGACAGCGGCTCCACGGAATTTTTGCCCGGTGAATTCGTCGACATGAACGTTTTCGAGGCGGCCAACACCGCAGCAATCGAAGAGGACAGAGCACCCGCCGTCGCCAAACCGATTTTGCTCGGAATAACCAAAGCGTCGCTGGCGACCGATTCTTTCCTCAGCGCGGCTTCCTTCCAAGAGACGACCAGAGTTTTGACGGACGCGGCGATCAAAGGAAAAGTCGACCCGCTCATCGGCCTGAAAGAAAATGTCATCATCGGAAAGCTCATTCCGGCCGGCACGGGCATGGCGCGTTATCGTGAGCTGACCGTCGTCGACAAAGAGGCCGCCGCCGAATAATTCATCCGCAAAAAAAATTTCTCCCGACCGTTCAAGCCGGGAGATTTTTTTTTGAAAATTTTTCAGAAGCTGAACATGCGCTCGCCGACGCCGCCCACGCGAACTTCGCCGACTTTTAGCTCTGTTTCTTTTAGCGAACTCCTCAGCGAATCGAGATACATGCTGCGAAATTCTTCCGCCACGTCAATGCGCGAAAAATAAAATCTCATGTCCAGATGAGTTTCCTCATAGACGCGGAAGACAAGCTCCGCCGCGCCGATATAATCCGTCAGCACGCAGATTCGGAACCACGTTTCTTTTTTATCTTCGCCGGTCTCTTCGTCCTTGGTCGTCTCGTCGTAAACGTTCAGATAAGTCGGGTAGCTGGCCTCGTTTTCGCCCATGTACAGCGGCAACATCATCTGGAAGGAGCGTTGGTTTTGTACGACGGAATTTTCCGCGCTCATGGCGTGACGCATGGCTGTCGTGAAATCGGCGACGTCTTTCCCGGCTCGTTTGAAGGCGCGGGCGTTCATCTTTGAGGTGACGTTTGCCATGTCGCACATTTGCATGAAAGCCCACAGCCGCGGCAAGTCCGGCAGATTTTGTTGGACGGCGGCCTGACGAACCGTGAGCGGAATATTATTTTGACACAGCCGCAAAAGATTTTGCAAATGGCGCGCCTCGGCTTCGGGCATCATCTTCTGCGAATTGTTCACGAAATTTTGCAGCAGCGCGGCGTCGTGTTGAGTGGTGGTCGGTTGCCGCAGGAGGAATTGCGCCAGGTTTTTCATCGAGTCGTTCGTTTGCGGCGTGTTCTGCAGATTTTGTTTGAGCATCGCGCTTTTGGCCATTTCCATTTGCATTCGCATTTCTTCCTGCCGATTGATGAAATCCTCGCTGATGTGTTTGGGCGGAATCCGGCTGCGTCTCATTCGCGGCAAGAACGGATCGGGCTGCGTCGGTTGATTTTGCGTGCGCGTGTTCGGCTGATTCATCTGCGCGGCCTGAGCGGCTTGCGGCGGAACTTGCGATTGATTAAATTGATTTGGTTGAGCCTGAGCGTTCGGCTGATTAAATTGATTCGGTTGAGCTTGAGGTTGCGATTGATTAAATTGATTCGGCTGAGCTTGAGCGTTCGATTGATTAAACTGATTTGGTTGAGTCGGAGCGTTGGGCTGATTAAATTGATTCGATTGAGTTGGAGCATTCGACTGATTAAATTGATTCGGTTGAGTCGGAGCGTTGGGCTGATTAAATTGATTCGATTGAGTTGGAGCATTCGACTGATTAAATTGATTCGGTTGAGGCTGAGCGTTCGGCTGATTAAATTGATTCGATTGAGTTGGAGCATTCGACTGATTAAATTGATTCGATTGAGTTGGAGCATTCGACTGATTAAATTGATTCGGTTGAGGCTGAGCGTTGGGCTGATTAAATTGATTCGATTGAGTTGGAGCATTCGACTGATTAAATTGATTCGGTTGAGGCTGAGCTTGCGGCTGATTAAATTGGTTTGGTTGAGCTTGAGCTTGCGGCTGATTAAATTGATTCGGTTGAGCCTGCGCGTTCGGCTGATTAAATTGATTCGGTTGAGCTTGAGCTTGCGGCTGATTAAATTGATTC
>CAMNFC010000058.1 GCA_946536925.1 uncultured Selenomonadales bacterium
AATTTTATTTTACTCGTTAATTTTCCTTAATTCAATAGTGTGAACACACCCTAATTGCCGCACCTTTGCCCGCCGCGCCGCTCGAAAAAATTTTGTCGCCGACTTTGTCCAACGAAATCAATTTCCCGTTCAACGGGCTGTCGATGAATAAATTTTCCATGACCGACACCTCCGCGGCGATTGTATCAGAAAAAATTGACGCTCGAAAGACCCTTTGATAAAATTGCCGGCAAAGGAGGAATTCACATGGCAAATCCTGCAATCAGAGAAAAATCCGGAATAATCGAAAGTTTTACTTTTAATGAAAGAGTCCTTGCCGATTTTCAGGCGACAAAAAAGCAACTGGAGCAAATAGAAAAAAGACTTGACCGCGTGGAAAATCGTTTAGACCGCCTCGAAATTCGTACGGAAGCTCGTTTTGAAAAAATTGACGAAAAAATCGACAAGCTGGCGGACAAAATCGATGACCTGCACAAAGAAATTAAATCGTCGTCCAACCACGGGCAGATTGCAAACATTTCGACAATCGGAATCGCGCTGGCCGTGATTTACTCTTTGCTGCGGTGAAACTCGCTTCGGCGAGATTTTTTTTACGACGGAAAAATTTTTTTGACGGAGGACGCACGCGCCGATCATGAATTTCAGAATGATTTTGCGAATCCAAAGCCAGGCGTTGATGACGTTTGCGGCGATCGATCTTTTGCCGGTCATCTATGCGGTTGTCGAATTCCGCGCGCTGGACACGACAATTTTTTTCGCGGCGATAGGAATTTTTTCAATCGTCACGGGAATAATTTTTCAACGCTTCTCCGCGGGCAGATTTCAGCGAGCACCTTTGGCCGAATCCGCCGCCGCGATTTTGATGATGTATCCGCTGCTTGCAATTTTCGGTTGCTTGCCGTTTTTGTTGACGGGTTGGCTCTCGCCGCTCGACGCGCTGCTGGAAACCGTGGGCGATTTGACTTCGGCGGGGCTTTCAATCTTGCCGGACGACGCGCCGTATCTTTTGCGCATGTGGCAGAGCGAAATGATGTGGCTCGGTTCACTTTTATTTTTAATTATGCTCGTGACTGTCTTGCCGGAGGTTAGCGGTTGCTTCGGAATTTCTTTGAGCTTGCAGGGCGGACAAAATTTCAGCTCGATTATCGGCCAGATGAATTTGATGAGCGCGAGGATTATAAAAGTTTACATGACGTTGACGGCGGTGAGTTTCGCGGCGTTCAAGTTGGCGGGGCTCGGCGGCTGGGACTCTTTGCTCATGGCGATGCGTTGTCTTTCCACTGGCGGCGGAAAATTTTTTCTCGCGGCGCAAAATGTTTACGTTGAGTATGCGGCGATCTTCGTCATGCTTCTGGCCTGCGGAAATTTTTTGATTTATTATCGCGTGGTTTACAATTTGATTCCTCCGCGCCCGGAGTTCGGCCTGAATTATTTCACGCGCCTCAAACAATATTTTTTGCGGCTGAAGCGGACGCTCGCGGGCAACGCAAAACTTTTGATCGCCAACGAAGAAACCAAAGTCCTCCTCGCGACAATTTTTTTCGGCATGCTGATAATTTTCTTCAGAATTTTTTGGCAGGATATTTTTTTCGACGGCGACGAAGCCTTCCGCCGATCGCTGTTTTATATCGTCTCGTTCATGAGCACCACGGGAATAACTTTGAGCGACAAGGTCGCGCACGTTCACGACTTCGACAAATTTTTTATTTTTTTGATGGCTCTGACGGGCGGATGCATCGGCTCGGTCACGGGCGGCTTCAAAGTCATTCGGCTCCTCGTGCTGATAAAAATTATGGCGGCGGAAATAAAAAAGACGATTCACCCGCGCATGATGATTGCAATTCGCGTGGGCGACGTGCCCGTCCCGATGAAAACCGTCGGCAGAATCCTGGCGTATTTTTTCCTCGCGCTGGTCACGATGTTTATCTGCGCGGCGGTGCTGAGTTTGGACAAGAGCACGTCGTTCTCCGATTCCGTGGCGATGAGTGCGGCTCTCCTGTCGACGGTGGGGAATTTGCCGGGCTTGTGCGACGCGCAAAGTTTCAAAGCTCTGTCGGCCTTCGGAAAAATTTTTTGCATGATAATTTTGATCGTCGGCCGCCTGGAAATTTTTGCGTTGCTCATAGCGATTGCGGGAATAAAAATTCGTCGGCGGAAGAGTGACTGGTAAAAAAAATTCCCGCCACGTCGACGGGAGAAAAATTTTTTGATTAACGTTTCGAAAATTGTGAAGCTTTGCGAGCTTTTTTGAGGCCATATTTGCGACGTTCTTTTTCGCGCGGGTCGCGTGTGACGAAGCCGGCTTTTTTGAGCGCGGGACGAAGATCGGCGTCGAGTTCCATTAGCGCACGGGTGATTCCGTGACGAATCGCGCCCGCCTGACCTGTGGTGCCGCCGCCTTTTACGTTGGCAATCACGTCGTATTTATCGTTCATCTCGGTGAGGACGAGCGGCTGACGGACAATCAGCTCCAAAGTCTTCAAGCCGAAATATTCTTCCATTGCGCGATTGTTAATCGTGACTTTGCCGTCGCCCGGAACGAGACGGACGCGGGCAATCGAACTTTTGCGGCGGCCGGTGCCGTAGTAGCTTACTTGTGCCATTTTATCCTCTCCTTAGCGCGTTTCAATTTTGAGTTCTTCGGGCTTCTGCGCGGCGTAGGGGTGTTTGTCGCCCGCGAAGACGTGAAGTTTTCTGAACAGATCCGCGCCGAGTTTGTTTTTGGGCAACATACCTTTGACGGCGTGCTCGATGACGCGTTCGGGGAATTTTTGCATCCATTGTCCGGCCGTGGCATATTTTCCGCCGCCGAGATAGCCGGTGTGGTGGAAGTAAACTTTTTTGCGAAGTTTTTTGCCGGTGAAGACGGCTTTGGCCGCGTTGAGGACGATGACGAAATCGCCCGTGTCGACGTGCGGCGTGAACACGGGTTTATTTTTGCCGCGCAGAACTTTGGCGACTTCAACGGCGAGGCGGCCGACGGTTTTGCCCTCGGCGTCGACGACGAACCATTTGCGTTCGACGCTGCCCGCCTTTGCCATGAACGTATCTTTCATGAGGATTCCTCCAAAAAATTTTTGTGGTGCGTGCATATGTCCGGGGCTAATGGAAACACAGGCAAGCCGCCATATAGACGCGATTGTAATAAAAAGTTTTTGCGCTGTCAAGTGTAGTTTGATCATACTTTCTTTGCTTGCCCAAAGAAAGTATGCAAAGAAAGGGCACCTCGCGGGGGCGTTACGTTTTCATATTTTCAGCGTGTTGGCTGCGGTCAGCGTGATGTTGCCCGCTGCGAAAACATCCGGTTTTCGGCGCGGGCGGCTGCCCGTCCGTGGGCGGCCTCAAAGTTTGTTTCATTTTATAAAGTTCAGATAGATTGCAAGGAGGATTAATCCTGGCACGCCGAAGACCCCGACAATGAGCGCGTGGACGAAAGTTATTTTTATCGCGACGAGCCCCGTCAAATTCACCAGGTACAGGAGAGCCGCGCCGATTAAACTGTTCCAAATAATTTTAAACGGCAACTCGATTAAAAATTTCAGCGCGAGAATTATCAAGACGCCCGCGACCAACCCCACAGCTATTTCAATCATGATTCATGCTCCTCTTGAAAAATTTTTCCAGATTTTATAACGCGGCAAGAAATTTTTCAAGGCGTTGCAGAAAACGGGCGATACCTGCTATAATCGGCGTGAATCAACCTGAAAAAATGCGGAGGGAATTGTGATGAGTTTGAAGAAAATTTTTTGCGGGGCACTGGCGGCGACGATGATTTTTTCCGCGCCGGTTTTGGCGGCACCCGAAACTTCCGCAAACGCCAAGCTCGCAAAAATAGAAACGGACACTTACGGCTTTGAACAGAGCGGCGCGTTGCTCGATCGAATCGGACGGCTCGAAAAAAATTTCAGCGGACAAAACATGACCGGCAACATGAACGCCCGAATCGAGGCGATTTACAACGCGCTTTACGAAAACAGATCGGAGCCGGGGATTTTGGCCAAGATAAACGCACTGGAATGGAACGTCGGCCACGAAGTCATGAGCGGCGGAATCGACTCGCGGCTCACGGCTCTTGAAAATATAATTTTGGGCAAGACGAGCGGCGGCACCTTCAACGACAGAATCCGCGAGCTGGCCAAAGCCTCTTACGGCGAAGAAATTTTGCCGATAACCGCCGTGACTCTTCCCGAAAATCTTTTGATAAAAGTTGCGACGACCGTTCCCGTCGGCTCCAAAACTTTGCAGGAAGGCGACACCATTCCGATTAAAGTTGTCGAGGATGTTTTCGTTGACGGAAATTTGGTTTTCGCGCGCGGGCTGACCGGCGAAGGCACCGTCTTGAAAGTTCATCGCGCCAGAAATATTTTCAGCAACGGAAAAATCGAAACGGACTTCCACACGATAAAATCGATTGACGGGCAGGACGTCGAAACTTACACGGGGATTGAAGCCGTCGACGCCATGACCGCCGAAACGATGGCTCGCGGGCTCTCTCTTCTCGGCCAAACTTTTTCCGGCAAGAACAAAGAGATCGAAGAAGTTTTGGTTCGCGGAAAAAATATCGACTTGCCCGCGGGCGTGGAACTTTATGTGGAAATCAAAACGCCGATTGTAGTTTACGGCGTGAGATCTTCAAGCGACGCCCCGATAACTTCAACGCCCGAAGTTTCTAACACGCCGGCAGAAAATCCGAATGAACTTTCGCCCGACGAGATGAACGTGACGCCGCCGACGGAAAAAGATTCGCAAGTCGTGCAAATTGAACCGACAGCGCAACCGGAACCGGCACCGACACCTCCGCCCGCTAAATCTTCAGGCGACGGAGAAATCATAGAAATTTTTGACGAGGAATAAAAATGAAAAAATTTTTGGGCGTCGCAATAGCCGCGCTGTTCGTCACGTCGACGGCCGAAGCCGTTTACGAGGCGAGCTCCGACACTGGCACGGAAGTTTTTGACTTCATAGAAAATCGGCGGCGCGAAGAACGAGCAAACAGATTGACCGAGGAACAACAAAAATTACTCGACGACATCGAGACCGCCAAAGAAAATCTTCCGCACGAACCCAAAGAGGGCGACCCCGTCCCCGCCGTGTTCGAAGGCGACGATTTGGTTTACTATTCCGGCAGCGGAGAATTCATCGCCACGGGCAAAGTCGACATCATTCAGCTGGCGGGCTATCGTTTCCAAAGCGACGAGGCAAAAGGCAACGTCAAAGAACAATACGTTCAAGTCGACGGCAAAGCTCATCTCCTTCAGCTGACGGAAGGCGCACCCCGCGTCACGCTCGACGGCTACAAAACTTATTACAATTACGGGACGAAAACCGGCACCATGGAATCGGCCAACGGCAAGATGGGCGAATATTATCTGACGGGCAAACGCTTTGAATTTTATCCCGACCACATCGTCGTTTATGACGGCACGCAGACAAAATGCGGCGCGAAGACCCCCGACTATCACCTCAGCGCGGAGAGAATGGAAATTTGGCCGGAACAAGTCGTGCGCATGTACAACGTCAAATTTTGGATTAAAAATAAAGTCGTCGGCACAAAAGAATACGAGGAGCGGCAACTCGGCGAGAAGGAGAAAAATTATTTCCCGCGCATCGGCTACAACTCCGATTACGGCGTTTACATCCACGATAATTTTGAAATCCCGCTGGCCAAGCACTGGGATTTTCAAATCGGCGCGCACATCGAGACCAAACACGGCATCCGCTCCAACGCCGAACTTTTTTACACGAACAGAGATCTTAAAGGCTGCGTCAAGTACGGCTTCTATGACGACAAAGACGCCCGCTGGATTCAAAAGGAACCGTCGCTGGATATTTGGTATGAAAAACATTTCGACAACGCGCCGCTGAGTTATCGCATCGAAGGCGAGTACGGTCATTGGCGGCAAAACTCCATCGCCAGCACGCACCAAGAATACGAATTGAATTTATATCACGACCCGATTGCCCTGGGAAAATTTTATCTCTTCCTGCACACGGGCTACAAAATCACCAAGGACGACGTGAAAAATTTAAAGAACGTCGGCGACACGACCGTGCGCGGCTTCAACTGGAACATCATGCTTGCCAGAGAATTTAACGACAGGCTCGCGGCTTACGTCGGCTACTCCTACGACAAAAACACTTCTCAAAATTCTGTCTTCGATTTCGACAAGGACGATTACTCCAGAAAAGTTCAGGCGGGCGTGAGCTGGTGGTTGACGCCGATAGATCGCGTGGTCGTCGGTGTCGATTGGAACGCAGACAAACACACCGTTAAAGACGTCGACTATTATTGGTATCACGATTTACATTGCTCGCAGGCGGTTCTTCGTTGGCGCGGCAAACGCAAAAAGCTCGAAGTTCACTGGGAGTTTACGCCATGGTAAATTTAATTTGCCTGTCCATCGTCGCGCTGATTTTATTTTTCGCGGGCAGCCACTTCTTGCCGATAACCGATCCGACAGAATCCGTCTACGCGCTCACCGCCAAAGAAATGCTCTCCTCCGGCGATTGGTTGAGCCCGCGAATCTACGGAGATTTTTGGTTCGACAAGCCGATAATGTTTTACTGGGAACTTTTGGTCGCTTATAAAATTTTCGGCGTCGGAGAATTCGCTTCAAGATTTTTCCCCGCGCTTTTCGCCACGGCCGGAATGTTCCTGACATATTTTTTCGGCTCAAAACTTTACGACAAAAAAATCGGATTCGCCGCCGCAATAATTTTGGCAACGACGCTGGAGTATTGGTACCTGGCGCACGCCGTGATAACCGACATGACGCTGCTGGTTATGTTCTCGCTCACGCTGATGACTTTTTACATCGGCTACCGAGAAAAAAATCCGCGGTTGTATCTTTTGTCGTTCGCCTCTTCGGGCGTGGCCGTCTTGACCAAAGGGCCGATAGGATTTTTTTTGCCGGGACTCATCATCTTAATTTTTTTGGCGTGGACGGGAGACTTGCCGCACGTGAAAAAACTTTTCCGCGTGAAAAATTTTTTGATCTTTGCCGCGATAATTTCAATCTGGTATGTCCCGATGACTTTTATCCACGGCTCGGAGTTCCTCGAAAATTTTTTGGGCGTGCACAATTTTTTGCGGGCGACGGTCTCGGAATATTCCAAGACAAACGTCTGGTACTATTACCTGCTGATTTCGCTGATAGGATTTTTCCCGTGGTCGCTCCTTTTGATTTGGGGCGCGATAAAAAATTTGCGGCGCGTCCCGACGCTTGACGTGTCCGAAAAATTTTTAACCGTGTGGGCTTTGACGGTCGTGATTTTTTTTCAGCTGTGCGCGACGAAATACATCACCTACACGCTGCCCGCGATGATCCCCGCCGTGATTTTAATCGCAAAATATTTCGTGAGCCGCTGGAAAATTTTTGTGCGAGTGTCGGCGGCTGCGCTGATAATTTATCCGCTGGCAATGTTCGTGGCGGCGATTCCACTTTCCGCAGACAATTCAGCCAAACGCGAGGCCGAAAAAATTTTGCAATTCGTCGACGAGAAAAGTTGCGTCGTCAGCCACGGCAAAGAATATCCCGCCTCGCTCGTCTTCTATTCCGGCCAAAAAATTTATCGGCTGGAGACGAAAGAAAATTTTGAGCTGGTCAGGCCGCGGGAGATGACTTGGACGAGCAAAAATGTTATGCCGTTCATGACGTTTGACGAGCTGCCCGCCGACAAAAAAATTTTGGCGGTCGTGAACGTTGCCTTTGAAAAAAGTTTTTTGGACAACGCGCCCGGCAAATGGGAAGTCGTCGGCGAAATCGAGAAAGGCTCGCTGGAATCTTCCGCCGAAAATTTTTTCTACGGCCGCGAACGTCAGCAGCTCAAAAGCAAAATTTTTCGGAGGGCAACGTGACGTTGCATCCTGCGGGATTGCTTTCAACCGCTCAAAAATTTCGAGCAGTCGACACACTTGAGATTAAAAATTTTTCGGAGGGAAATTGATGGCGATAAAAATAATTCCGTACGATAAAAAATTTGTCTGCGCGGCGATAGAAATTTGGAACGAGGTCGTGCGCGAGGGAATTGCTTTCCCGCAAGAAGACGAACTCGACGAAATTTCCGGCGACGAATTTTTTCGCGGGCAATCTTTCACGGGTTTGGCTGGCGACGGCGAAGAAATTTTCGGGCTTTACATTCTCCACCCAAATAACGTCGGTCGCTGCGGCCACATCAGCAACGCAAGCTACGCCGTTCGTTCGGACGCGCGCGGCCGGCACATCGGAGAAATTCTCGTCAAAGATTCAATCATCAAAGCAAAAGATCTCGGCTTCAAAATTTTGCAATTCAACGCGGTCGTCGCCACCAACATTCACGCCCGAAAACTTTATCGGCGGCTCGGCTTCAAAGAGCTGGGCACGATCCCCGGCGGATTCAGAATGCCCGACGGCTCGTTTGAAGATATTGTTCCACAATTTATCGCTTTGACTTAGGAGGGCAACGTGACGTTGCATCCTGCATGTTTTTTGTCGCTTGAAAAATTTTAAGCGTTCAAATTTTTTATCGGCTTGACTTGGGAGGCGAGGAGTTGCAAGAACTCATCAGCATTGCCGGCAAAATGCACGACAAAAAAATTTTGGTCATCGGCGACATCGTGGCCGACGTTTACGTCGACGGGCGCATTTCCCGCATCTCGCGCGAAGCTCCCGTTTTGATTTTGGAGAAGGCAGGCGAAAAAGTCGTGGCGGGCGGCGCGGCAAACGTCGTGGCAAACGCTGCAACTCTCGGCGCGGAAGTTTTTGCCGTCGGTGTCATCGGCGACGACGCTCACGCCGAAGCTCTGCGAAAAATTTTTAAAGATCTCGACGTTCACATCGAAGGGCTCGTCCGCGACAAAAGCCGCCCGACAATTTCCAAAACTCGAATCATCGCGGGCGGTCGCGCCACCGTCAGCCAGCAAATCGTCCGAATCGACTCCGAAAGCAAAGAACCTTTGAGCAAAAAAGTTGAGGCCGAACTCATCGCCAAGATCGATAAAATTTTGCCCAAAGTCGACGGAATCATCATGAGCGATTACGGCTCGGGCACCGTCACCGCCAACGCCCGCAAACTTATCACGCGCTACGCCGGCAAGAAAAAAATTCCAAGCATCGTTGATTCGCGCTACAACATCGGCGACTTCGAGGGCGTCGGCTACATCAAACAAAACGATTCGGAGCTGGGAAATTTCGTCGGCCATCCTCTAAACGACGTGACGGATTTAATCGGTGCGGGCACAAAAATTTTGACGAAGCTAAACGTCGACGGAGTTTTAATCACGCGCGGCGAAATGGGCATGAGTTTGTTTGAACGAAACGGCGCGGCTCATCATATCCCCGTCAGCGACATGAGCGAGGTCTACGACGTATCCGGCGCGGGCGACACGTGCGTTGCGGCGTTTCTTTTGGCGTTGACGGCCGGGGCTCAACCTTCCGTCGCGGCGAAAATTTCAAATTATGCGGCGGGCATTGCCGTGAGAAAACTCGGAACCAGCACGGTGAGCTCGACCGAATTAATTTCGACTTTGGAGAGAGCACGATGATTATTGACAGAAAAAATGCTGAAAACTTTTGCGAGGACTTGCGGCGTCAAAATAAAAAAATTGTCTTCACCAACGGCTGCTTCGATATCCTCCACGTCGGGCACGTCCGATATCTCACCGCGGCAAAAAATTTCGGCGACGTGTTAATCGTCGGGCTAAACACCGATGAATCCGTCCGCAAGCTCAAAGGTTCGTCGCGCCCGATAAATTCTCAAGCTGACCGCGCGGAAGTTTTGCTCGGACTCAAGGCCGTCGACCACGTGATTTTTTTTGGCGAGCAGACCGCGGAAAATTTAATCGCTGAAGTCAAGCCCGCGGTTTACGTCAAGGGCGGCGACTACACTTTGGAAACTTTGCCCGAAGCAAAAATCGTTCAAAGTTCGGGCGGCCGCGTCGAATTTATAAATCTTGTCGCGGGTCGTTCGACGACAAAAATTTTGGAAAAAATCAGGGGCTGAATCATGAACGAAGATTTGAAAAATGTTTTAATCGTCAAGCTGAGCGCGCTGGGCGATGTGATTCACGCGTTGCCCGTCAGCTACGCCATAAAAGAAACTTTCCCCGAAGCAAAAGTTACGTGGGTTGTGGAGCCGCCGAGTTTCGACTTGCTCAAAATGAATCCGTGCGTTGACAAAATTATTCTCTTCAACAAAAAAAATTTCCGCTCGCTTAAAGGTTTCATGAAAGAATTTTTTCCTTTCAAACACGAGCTGCAGGAACAGAGCTACGACGCGGTTTTGGATTTGCAAGGGCTGTTCAAGTCGGCGGCAATTGCTTTTTTTGCCAAGTCCAACATCAAGCTGGGAATTTGCAACATGCGCGAGATGAGCGACAAAATTTCAAAACCGGTCGTCGGCGAAAACGCTCAAGGCCATATCGTCGAACGCTATCTGGACACGGCACGCGCTGTCGGTTGCGTCGTCAATGAAATCAAATTCCCGATTCAAATTCCTCTCGACCAGACGGACAAGGCGCGGGCGATTATGGAGCACGCCGGAATCCGCGAAGGCAATCCTTACGTCGTGTTCGCCGTGGGAGCAAATTGGCCGAACAAACGCTGGCCGACGGAAAATTTTGCCGATCTGGGCGACTGGTTCTATCGGCTGGCCGTCATTCCGATTTTGATTGGAAGCGGCGACCTCGACGTTGAGCGCGCCAAAGAAATCGAATCCAAAATGGAAATCCCGCCGATAAATCTAATCAACCGCACGAATATTTTTCAGCTGGCCTACGTGTTGCGAACGGCGCGGCTCATCATCGGCGGCGACACCGGCCCGGTTCATTTGGGCGCGGCTCTCGGCGTGCGAACAATCATGCTCATGGGGCCGACCAACGTCGAACGCAACGGGCCTTTCGGACAACTTGAACACGCAATCGAAGTCGAGCGGCCGTGCAAAGGCTGTTGGAAGCGCGCCTGCCCGAAGAAAGAAATTTGCCTGGAAAAAATCCCCGTCAGCTTCGTCGAGGAAAAAATAAAATCCATGGGCTGAAAAAAAATCCCGCCGAAAATTTTTGACGGGATTAATTTTTTTTACGCGCAAAATTTATTTGAGTTTTGAGCCGCTGATTGTATAGCTCGTGCCGTTAATGTTGAAATTTGTGTTCGCGCTCACGTCCTTGAAAACAATTTTGCCTCCGCCGTTGATGGTGAGAGTCAAATCTCCGCCGCTGTACTTGGAAGATCTAAATGAGCCGTCACTTCCGTCTGCATTTAAAATTTTTAATATGTCGCCGGTCTCGTAGTCAAAAATTCTGTCGGTGCCTTCGTTCGCGGTGAAGATGAAAGTGTCGAGGCCGCCGCCCCAGAGCTTGTCGTTGCCGGCGTCGCCCCAGAGAGTGTCTTTTCCGTTTCCGCCGTGGATGGAATCGTTGCCTGCGCCGCCGAAGATTGAAACGTTATCGGCTGTGTTTTCAATGGAATCGTTGCCCGCACCACCATAAATTTTTACGTTTTGACCGCCGTCATCAAAAACGAGCTTGCCGTTGATGTAGCCGTTGGCGTAATTGCCGATTGAGTCGTCGCCGGAGCCGCCCAGCACCGTAACGTTGTCTCCTCTGTTGTCGACAGAATCGTTGCCCGCGCCCGTGACGATTGAAACTTTTTTTCCTCTGTTAAAGACGCGATTATTTCCGTCGAGCAAATTTATCGAAGCACTTGCAATGGAATTGTTGACGGTGTCGCCTTCGCTCGTGCCCGCGATTGAAACTTTGTAGGCCACGCCTTTTCCTTCGACAAGTTTTATATTTTGGTCGTCGACTTTGAGCAAAATATTTTTTCCGCTCGTCTTGGAAGAAAAATTTTTTCCCGAAAGGCGCAACTGGCGGTTATGCCCTCGATTGTGTCTTTGCCGTCGCCAGATTGATATTCATAGACAACGCCGCTCGTTGTGTAGCTGACGATTGAATCGTTGCCTTTGCCTGCGTTGACGGTGGTTTTTGTCGCCGCGCTGTAAAGGTCTATGAAATCTTTTCCGTCGCCGCCGAAGATGGAAGCCGTCTGTACGCCGCTGTAAATGGTGTCGTTGCCCGCGCCCGCGTCGAGCGTGGTTTTCGTCGCGTTGTTGAAAAGTTGGACGTAATCGTTGCCGGTGCCCGCATCGATTGTTGCTTTTTTCGCGGCTGAATGAATTTCATCGTTGCCCGAGCCGCCTTTGACGAGAGCATTTGACGCGTCGGAGTAGAGGTAAAAATAATCGTCGTCTTTGCCGCCGTCGAGCGTGACTTTGTTGCCGTAGGAGAAAATTTGATCCGCGCCGTCGCCGCCCAAAATTTTGACGGAAGAAGCACCGTTGTTGGAGAGGCTGTCATTGGAGGCGTTGCCGCGGATTGTAACTTTGTCGTCGGAAGCAGCCAGTGTGTCTTCGTACGCGTCGCCCGCGAGAGATTTTTTTTCGGCGGAAACGTAAAGATCTTCTCCGCGCGTTGAAGCTTGTTTGGCCAGGTAGCGGAAAAACATGTAGCCGGCCGCGTAAGCGTATCCTGTAGAAATGCCGTTGAGATTATTTGAAAGAGCGGTGGGATTGTTCGCCAAATAAGTAATGTCGTTTTTGCGCTCTTTGTCGATGCCGACAGTAAGCTCCGCAAGCCCTTCTTTGATTAGGATGTGTTCACACTAAAGAATCAATAATCATGGCTAAAAGAATAAAAC
>CAMNFC010000059.1 GCA_946536925.1 uncultured Selenomonadales bacterium
ATTTAAAATCCGTCACGGCGGATTTTTTTTATTTTGCGCCGAAAAATCCGTTTCAAAACGAAAAAATCAGTTCAAAATGACTTTTGGCAGGAAAATTTAAGTTCGCGGATAATTTTTCGCTCGGAAGGTGATTTTTATGCAAAATTCTGCTTTGCAATGGTTCCCAGGCCACATGAGCAAGGCTAAACGCTTGATTCAAGAAAATTTGCGGCTGGTCGACCTCGTTGTCGAACTTTTGGACGCAAGAATACCAATCAGTAGCCAAAATCCGCTCCTGAATGAAATTATCGGCGAAAAACCACGTTTAATCGTCCTGAATAAGGCCGATCTCGCCGCAAATGTCGAAAATTCTATCAAAATCTTCCGCGATAATAATTTCCACGCCGTCGCCGTCGATTCCGTCAAAGGTTCCGGCATTAAACAGCTGATTTCGCTCGCAAAAGCCATTTCTCAGCCGAAAACCAATAAATTTGCCAAATTCGGCGCAAAACCCCGCTCCGCTCGCATTATGATCGTCGGAATTCCAAATGTCGGCAAATCTTCGCTGATAAATCGCCTCGCCGGCATGAATCACACCAAAATTGCAAATAAACCGGGCGTCACGCGCGCAAAACAGTGGATTAAAATCGCTGACGGGCTCGATTTGCTCGATATGCCCGGAATTCTTTGGCCGAAATTCGACGACGCCGACGTTGCGCTCAAATTGTCGTGGACTTACGCTATCAGCGACGAAATTCACGACTTGGAGCCCGCCGTTTGCAAACTTTTGGAGATTTTGGCCGAAAAATTCCCCGCAGGTTTGATTGAACGCTACAAAATCGAAATTTCCGCCGACGGCCACGAACTTTTAAACAAAATCGGCCTCAAACGCGGCTGTATTCGCAAAGGCGGCCTCCTCGACACCGATAAGGCTTTGAAATTGATTTTAACCGATTTTCGCGCGGGGAAACTCGGAAAAGTCTTGCTCGATTAAAAAAATCCGCTTCGGCGGAATTTTTTTTGCCACGGACGAGGAAAACAGATTTTGAACGAAAAAATCGTTTTTGAAGCCCAAAATCCGTTTCGAGCCGCAAAAATCAGTTCAAAACGAGTTTCGGCAGGAAAATTTCAGTTCGCGGATAATTTTTTGCTCGGAAGGTGGTTTTATGAGCTTCAAACGGTTTTTGCCCGCGATTTTCGCAAATTTGGCCGCCGCATTGAGCGAAATTTTACTTTTGGCGTCCTCCGCGTGGTTGATCGCCTCCGCAGCACTGCATCCGCCGCTAAGTTCGCTGTCATTGGGCATAACTTTAGTCCGAACGGCCGGAATTTCGCGCGCCGTGCTACGTTACGTCGACAGATTCGTCTCGCACAGGATAATTTTCAACTTTTTGGACGATTTAAGGCAAAAAATCTTCCTAAACGCCGCAAAAATCTTCCCGCTTAAGTCCGGACGCTCTCACGAAGGCGAAATTTTGCATTCGCTGACTGTTTCGGCCGATTTATTGAAAGATTTCCTGCCAAAAGTCGTTTTGCCGCTCTCAACCGCCGCGCTAATCACGATTTTGCTGACATTTTTCCTGTTTGAGCCGCTAAAATGGTTTGCATTGATGTTGCCGATGATTTTTTTGATAAATTTGCTCCCGATCACGCCGAAAACGCCCGATGACTCCGATTATCGCGAAAAAATTTTGGATTTCAGCGACGGACGCGACGAATTGAAGATTTTCGGCACGATTCCCGCCGTAAAAATGCTAAATCAGGCGTCTGAAGGCTTCGGCGAGGAAAATTTCAAGCTGACCGCGCGACAAATCGATTTCGACACGATTTTTAAAGTTTTGAACGCGGCAGGATTTTTTTTTATGCTGTTGAAAGTTGCGGCGGTTGTTGATAAAATCGTTTTGACGGTTTGGACGCTGATTTTTCTGGCGACGCTCGAAATTTTCGCTAAAATCCCGTCGGCACTGCGCACTTGGAAAAAAATTCGCGCCGTCGACCTTGCTGACAGGAAAATTTCACCGCCCGCGCAGATTTTGAAGACCGATCACGCCGTCGAGATTAAAAATTTGAGTTTCGGCTACGATAAGCCAGTTTTTGAGAATTTCAGCCTGAAAATTGCTCGCGGAGAAAAAATTGCTGTCGTGGGCGAGAGCGGCGCGGGAAAAACGACTTTGCTGTACCTTTTGATGAAACTTTTCCCGCCCGACAGCGGCTCAATCGCGATTAACGGGAAAATTTCGGCGTCGACGTTCACGAATTACATTTTTTCCGCCTCGATACGCGAAAATTTCAAAATTCTGAACGAAAACATCACCGATGAAGAAATTTTGGACGTTTTGAAGCTTTGCGAGCTTGAAAATTTTAAAATTGACGTTCCGCTCGGCTTTGACGGCGCAAATTTATCTGGCGGCGAACGAAATCGCTTGCAAATTGCGTTGGCACTGGCTCAAAACGCTGAAATTTTGATTTTGGACGAGCCGACGGCGGGTTTGAATAAAAATCTGGCGGAAAAATTGATTAAAAACTTGATTGAGGAGACAAAAAATCGCACGATGATAATTATCACGCACGATTCAAATTATTTTTCGGAACTTGGGAGGATTGAAATTGTACACTAAGAAAATTTACTTCAGCGGCGACATTGACGAGTTGCAGAAGGTTTTCGCGGGCATGACGGGCGTTTTGAGCGTTTTAAGCGGGAAATTATCGGCAAAAAACGTTCACAGCTATGTAAATCACGAGCCGCAGACGTTAGAAGGCGTTGAGAGCGTCGAAATCGAATTCAACCCGAAAAAAACTGACCTTTCTACGCTGATGGACGTGCTTTTCAACGTTTTTAACCCGTATGCTGACAAAAATTTGGGTGTTTACTACAATTCTGGCGAAGATGAGCCGCAAGTCGAGTTGCATTTGAATTTTATCGCCAATCGCGGCCGCGAACCGGTCGTTTCCAAGGCTTGTTTGACGATAAACGACCCGCACGTCGACAAAATCGTCCGAAAATGCTTTGTAAAGGTCGGTCGGCTGATAAATTTTGTTGGAGGTGAGGAAAATGCGCGAACGTTTGGAGGAAAGACGGAAAAAATTCTTTAACAAGATGCGTAATCGGAAATTATTTTGGTCATTCATGATTTGTTGCCTGATAATCGGCTGTTCGCTGGCTCATCTGGGCTTTAATTCGGATTTTACGCGCGTGAAAGAGCTTTCGGAAAAAATTTCGCCCGAAAAAGTTTTGCCGACCTTCCAAAAGCCTACAACGATCATGTTAATGGGAATCGACGAGAGAAAAGACGATGTTGGCCGCTCCGATACGCTTATGGTTTTGACTTTGGACAAAGACAGTGCCTCATTGCTCACAATTCCGCGAGATACGCGCGTAAAAATTCACGGGCGCGGCTACGACAAAATAAATGCAGCTTACGCTTACGGAGGCGAGAAATTATCGAAAAAAACCGTTGAAGACTTCCTCGGAATCGAAATTGACCACTATATAACGATAAATAAGGCTCATTTTTCTGAAATTATTGACGCGATGGGCGGAATTGACCTTTATGTTGAATGTGACATGAAATATGAGGATCCTTGGGACGATGACGGGCTTTATATCGATTTAAAGCAAGGAAATCAGCATTTGGACGGCAAAACTGCGATTGAATTCGTTCGATATCGTGATGCGGAAGGCGATGCTGGTCGTGTGCGCCGTCAACAGGCTTTTATGCGTGCCTGCGCGGAAAAATTGAGCGATCCGTCCATGCTGATAAAGATTCCTGAGTTTTTAAAGGTTGCAGTCAAGGCGATTGACACAGATTTATCGTCAGGCGAGATGTTGGCGGCTGCCGGCTCACTCAAAAACGCGGAAGTTGCAGGCAAAATCAAAACGGGCGTTGTGCCGGGCTGGTGGGAATTCATTGGCGGCGTGAGTTATCTGATTCCCGACGCCGAACGCCTCGGAAAAGTCATGAAAAACAACCTTGACATCAAAATAAGCCGAAAACATTTCGATGAGCTGGCTTTGGAATACATGCCGGGCTTCGATTACGATTATTACGACGTAAATTTCAATCACGAGAAAGATTTGAAGCTGATAAACGACATTATGCGGCAAAAATTGGATTTATCGGCCAATGAGCTGTAAAAAATGAACTCCCGACGAAAAATCGGGAGTTTTTTTGTTTTACGGGCGAAAATTTTAAATTTCTGCGTTGAACATGGCCAAAAGATACTCTGCGGGCACTCCGACGATTGGTTTTTGCGGTGCGAAGGGGTCAATCAAGCCTTCAGCCGCTTTTTTTATCGATTCGACCTGCGCGGACTCGTCGCAAGCCTTTTCGAGAAGTTTTTCGTGCTCAAAAAGCTCCTGTTCGGCTTTTAGGCGCGCTTTCAGACGTTTTAGCCGCCGCTGCCAATAATTTTCCTCTTCGACGTGCGGAGAATCGTTTTTATGGATTGCAGACGAATATCCGCGATAATCTTCTTTGGTTTCGCCGAATTTTATTACTTCGTGGCGGCCGAAAGTGCCTGGATAGCCGCAAAGATAATCGGGGAAGCTCAATTCTTCGCGAATACTGTCGAGAACCCACGTTTCGTAGCTCGAATCGTCTTTCATTGCTTGAAAACCCGCGTCGGAGATGCAAACTGTCACGTCGTCGCGGTATCGGGTGAAATTTCGCGGGATATTTTGGATTTTGCCCTCGATATATGCTTTATAATCGTCGAGAGTCATTTTTTTCGGCGAAATTTTTTTCAAACCGTCGCGAATCTCGGAAAAAATTTCGTTGTAAGTTTTTTTCGCGTGAAAATTATCGACGCGCCGCTCCAAATCCTCCATTTGCGTGACGAGTTCGCCGATACAAAAATTATCCAGATGAATTTCGTTTCCCGCCATAAAAATCGCCTCCTTTTGAAAATTTTATCGTCGTTCGGGAATTTTTCTTAAAAAAACTTTCTGAGGCGGAGCAAGTTGACAGCGGGCGGGCGTTGTTATATTCTTCAAGCAAAAGGAGTGAAAAATTTGATACGAGTAGAAAATTTGGAGTTACAGCTGGGCAAACGCGAAATTTTTTCTGGATTGAGCTTTGAAATCGGTTTTGGCGAAAAAGTCGGCATCATCGGCGGCGAAGGCTCCGGCAAATCGACTTTGCTTGACATTTTGGCCGGGAGAATCAAACCAAACGGCGGCGACGTGAAAATTTCCGGCGAAGTGCTCTCTGTCAACGGCAGCGTCTACGCGGATTTTTCTGATTTGCGGCGCGCGGAGATGTCTGCGATTGAAAAACTCAAGCGGGCGTTGCGCGGCCTGGACGACGCCAAAATAATTTTGCTCCTGGACGAGCCGACAAAAAATCTCGACGCGGACGGCATCGAGTGGTTGATAAATTTTCTTTGCTCTCACAAAAATTTGACGTGTGTCATCGCCGGCGGCGACAGATATTTTTTGCACGAGACCTGCTCGCGGACGATTCAACTTGGCAACGAAGAAGTCGAGCCGATAAAAATTGATTGCGCTCAACTTTTGCCGCCGACACCTTCTGGCGCGATTCCAATCGTTTTGGAAGTCAACGACCTGCTAAAAACTCGTGACGGCGAGCCGCTCTTCAAAGACGTGGGCTTTACCATTCGCCAGGGACAAAAAGTTGCGTTCGTCGGGAAAAACGAGCTGGGCAAGACAAAACTTTTAAAAACTTTGGCGACGGCGTATCAAAATCGCGATGAAACGGGCGGTTGCATTCGCGGACGAATAATTTTTTCTGACGGCGTGAAAATTTTTTATATGCCGCGAGTTTATACGGTTACGGCCGCAAAAATCGAATTCGATAAGCTGGCGTTCGGCACGGCGAATTTTTTATTGCTCGACAACCCGACCGCTTGCCTCGACCTGCCCACGATTGAAGCGTTGGAAAAAAGTTTGGTCGATTTCCCCGGCACGATAATTTTCCTCGACGAAGACCGCGCGTTCATTCAGGCGATTGCCAATCGAATCATGGACATCACGCCGCAGGGAACCGTCGACAGAATTTCCGACTACGAAAATTTTTTGGCGAACGAGACGGTTAAGCTGCAGATTAAAGACAAGTACAAAATTTAGGAGGCGATCAAAGATGACGATGCGCGGGATTCGCGGAGCAATCACGGTCGACGAAAATTCCAAAGAAAAAATTTGGCAGGCGGCGCGGCTCCTCGTCACGGAAATTTTATCGCTCAACGAATTGCGAGCAGAAAATTTGGGCGCGATAATTTTTTCCACAACGGAAGATTTGACGGCGGCGTTTCCGTCCTCGGCTGTCCGACAGTTGCCCGCGCTCAGGTTGGTGCCGCTGTTCGACACGCGAGAACCCGCGATAGAAAATTCTTTGCCGCTTTGCATTCGAGTTTTAATTTTGGCGGACACGAGCAAGCCGCAGAACAAAATTCATCACGTCTACTTGGGCGGCGCAAAAAATCTCCGCCCCGATTTGGATAAAGCGTAAAATTTTTTGGGAGGTTTTAACATGGCTTATCTCGGCGAGGAAATCAAAAAGTTAGGCTTCGGGCTGATGAGACTGCCGCGGCTGGAAGACGAGACCATTGACCTTGAGCAAGTCAAACAGATGGTTGATCTTTTCCTGTCGAAGGGCTTCACGTATTTTGACACGGCCTGGGCTTATCCCGGCTCCGAAGACGCAATCCGTCAAGCTCTGGTCGAACGTCACCCGCGCGAAAAATTTCAGCTGGCCACGAAAAACGCCGCGTGGATCAACTGCAAGACCCGCGAAGACGCAATCGCTCAATTCGAGACGTCACTTGCTCGGACGAACGCCGGCTACTTCGATTTTTATCTGTTGCACAATTTGGGCGAGACCCGCACGGAATTTTTTGAACGCTTCAAGATGTGGGATTTTGTCTTCGAGAAAAAGCGCGAGGGAAAAATTAAACACGTCGGATTTTCTTTCCACTCCACGCCCGAAGAGCTCGACGAAATTTTGACAAAGCACCCCGAAGCCGAATTCGTTCAGCTGCAGATAAATTACGCGGACTGGGAAAATCCCGCAATTCAATCGCGCGGTTGCTACGAGGTCGCCCGCAAACACAACAAGCCGCTCGTCATCATGGAGCCGATTAAAGGCGGAATGCTGGCCAACCCGCCCGAAGAAGTCGCCAAAGTTTTCAAAGCCGCCAATCCCGACGCGTCGCTTGCTTCTTGGGCGATTCGTTTTGCCGCGAGTTTGGACGGGATCATCGCTGTTCTTTCCGGCATGAGCACGCTCGACCAGATGAAAGACAACGTATCTTACATGGAAAATTTCAAGCCGCTCGACGAGACCGAAAAAGTTGCCGTCGAAGAGGCGCGAAAAGTTTTGTCCGGCATTCCCGTTATCCCCTGCACGACCTGCGATTATTGCGCCA
The DNA here is from genome assembly GCA_946536925.1 of uncultured Selenomonadales bacterium. Taxonomy (GTDB): domain Bacteria; phylum Bacillota; class Negativicutes; order Selenomonadales; family Selenomonadaceae; genus Quinella. Next base: position 7,363 of record CAMNFC010000059.1, read on the forward strand.
AAGTTTGCCCGCAAAACATCGGAATCAGCGGCTCGTTCACGGCCTTCAATGTCTTGACGCTTTACAACGACAAAAAATTTGCGGCGAATCAATATCACTGGCTCGTTGCCATGCACGACAAAAAAAATGCGGGCGAATGCATCAAGTGCGGCGCGTGCGAAAAAGTTTGTCCGCAACACATTCCCATCAGAAAAAATCTCGTCAAAGTCGCGGCGGCCTTCGGCAAATAAAAAAATACTTGCAAACGTTTTGAATTTTGTTTACAATATGGCGCGAAGTTAACGCAATTTTTTTGGAGGGTATCGCTTGTAAAAATTTTTTTGACTCTTCGTGCAAGCGAAAAATTTTTTGGACATAGCTTATTATCGGAAGAGTGGGCGGCGCCCGCTCTTCTGTTGTTAACGGGAAAATTTTTGGAGGTGGAAGCTTGAGCAAAATTGAATCGCAAGTGGAAATTTTGACGGCGGAAATTTTGGCGGACACGGATTACGAGCTCGTCGACGTCGAATACGTCAAGGAAGGTCGCGATTGGTTTTTGCGCGTCTTCGTGGACAAAAATGGCGGCATCGACTTGGACGACTGCCAAACTTTGAGCGAACGATTGAGCCCGAAGCTCGACGAGGCGGACATCATCGGCGGCGCGTACATTTTGGAAGTTTCGTCGCCCGGCATTGACCGCGTTTTGAAAAAGGATAAAGATTTTATTCGCGAGGCAGGAAAAATTGTTGACGTGACACTTTACGCGCCGCTGGACGGGAAAAAATTTTTTGTCGGAGAACTTGTGAACCGCGACGAAAAATTTTTATATCTCAAAGACGCTGAGCCCTTGCCGCGAGAAAAAATCGCACTCGTTCGGCTGCACATAGATTTTTAAAAAAATTTTTGGGAGGAAGAATTTACTTGGCAAGAAGAAAAAAGCAAGAGTTAAGTTTGATCGACGCGCTCAAGGACGTGTGCGCCGAAAAAGATATCGCGCCCGAAGTTTTGTTCAAAGCCGTGGAAGACGCGCTGAGAGTTGCTTACAAAAAAAATTTTAATCAGGACGACGACACCTTCGAGGTTGAAGTTGACCGCAACGACGGCAGCTATCACGTTTATTCGCTCAAAGTTGTCGTCGACGAGGTGGAAGACCCCGAAACCGAAATTTCCGAAGAAGACATCGCCGACATGGAAAATGTCAAAGTCGTCGACGGCCTGGCTCACATCGACGTTACGCCGAAAAATTTTGGTCGAATCGCCGCGCAGGCCGCCAAGCAATCCGTGCTGCAAAAATTGCGCGACGCAGAACGCAACGTTATCTACGACGAATTCACCAACCGAGACAGCGATCTGGTCAAAGGCCGGGTTGTGCGCGTGGAGGACGGAAATTTGATCGTCGAAGTCGGCAAGACCGAAGCAATTTTAGTTCCCAGCGAGCAGACCGTCAACGACAACTACAAAATCGGCGACATGATCCGCGCTTACATCGTCGAAGTCAAACGCGGCGGCAAAGGCCCTCAAGTTTATCTTTCGCGCACCCATCCGAATTTTTTGCGTCGACTTTTTGAAATCGAAGTTCCCGAAATTCAAGAAGGTTTGCTGGAGATAAAAGGCGTGGCTCGCGAGGCCGGCTTCCGTTCAAAAATCGCCGTCAGTTCAAAAGATCCGAACATCGCGGCGGTCGGCTCGTGCGTCGGTCAACACGGAACGAGGATTCAACAAGTTTTGGACGAGCTGGGCGAAGAAAAACTAGACGTCATCGAGTGGAGCCCCAACGCCGGAGTTTTCATCGCAAACGCCCTGAGCCCTTCAAAAATTATCAGCGTCGCGATAAATGTCGAAGGAAAAAATTGTCGCGTGGTCGTGCCCGACAATCAGCTGAGTTTGGCAATCGGCAAGGAAGGACAAAACGCCCGACTCGCCGCGCGTCTAACCGGCTGGAAGATCGATATCAAAAGTCTCAAGCAGGCAAGAAACGTTCCGCTCGACGAGACAATGCACGAAGTCGATATCTCTTCGGCAATGGCTTTCGTCAAACCGCGGCAAAAGAAAGGCAAAAAATAATGTCGCGGAGCAAAACCGAAAAAGGCACGGCGATAAAACAAATTGAAATGCGTCGGTGCGTCGTCTGCCGTCAAGTCCGTCACAAGTCAGAGCTTCTTCGCGTCGTCAAGTCAGCCGAAAATTTTTCTCTCGATTTGTCGGGCAAAGCGGGCGGTCGCGGCTCCTACGTTTGCAAAACCGGCGAATGTGCGGCCAAACTTTTCAAGCGTCGCAACTTCGATAAAATTTTCAAAGTCAAATTGCCGAGCGAGATTTACGAAAAAATCTGCGCGGCCGTCGAGTAAAGGAGAACATCCGCATGTGAACTAAAAATTTTCAACGGGGGTGGATCTATGTCAAAACCGATCAAGTTTAGAATCTTTGACATGGCGAAAGAATTCAATCAAGAAGAGCAAGTCATCATCGACTTTTTGAACAAGCGCAGAATAAAAGTCAAGAATCGTTTCAGCGGCGTGGACGCGGAAGCCTACGAGTTGGTCAAGACGAATTTCGCGCGCAGAAAACCCGTCGAGCCGGCGCAAAAAGTTGAGCAGAAGCAACAGCCGCAATCGCAACAAAAAATTTCCAAGCCGCAACAAAAAGTTGAGCAGAAACCGCAGCCGCAACCTCAACAAAAAATTTCCAAGCCGCCGCAAAAATCTGAGCAGAAGCCGCAGCCGCAACCTCAACAAAAAATTTCCAAGCCGCCGCAGAAAGTTGAGCAGAAGCCGCAGCCGCAACCTCAACAAAAAATTTCTAAGCCGCCACAAAAATCTGAGCAGAAACCGCAGCCGCAACCTCAACAAAAAATTTCCAAGCCGCCGCAAAAATCTGAGCAGAAACCGCAGCCGCAACCTCAACAAAAAATTTCTAAGCCGCCGCAAAAATCTGAGCAAAAACCGCAGCCGCAACCTCAACAAAAAATTTCCAAGCCGCAACAAAAATCCGAGCAGAAACAACAGCCGCAACCTCAACAAAAAATTTCCAAGCCGCAACAAAAATCTGAGCCTCAACAAAAAATTTCCAAGCCCGAAAAAAAATCTGAAGCTCGTGCGCAGGAAAAGCAGGACAATCGCGGGGAGCGCGGCGATCGTCAATCCAAAAACCGGCAACGCGACGACGGCGGCAAAAATCGTCAGCGCAACCGCAACCGTCCCGCCAACGCCAAAGAAGCTGCGAAAACTCAAGCGGCCGCCGCTCAAGCTCAAGACAAAAATCGCGGGCCACGTTCTGCCCGTAAAAAAAATCGTCCCGCCCCTCAGCCCGTCCACAAAGCAGAAATCGCGCGCCCCACTCACATCAAAGTTGGCGAGAGCATCGCGGTAAAAGATTTGGCCAGCAAGATGAGTTGCACCGCCGTCGAAGTTATCAAGAAACTTTTGATGATGGGTTCCGTCGCCACGATCAATCAGGTCATCGATTTTGACACGGCCGCGCTCGTTGCCGCCGAATTCGGAGTGACAGCCGAGGAACTTCCGCCCGAAGTCGACCCGACGCTCATCCCCGAAATCGAAGACGATCCTTCGACGCTAAAAATCCGTCCGCCCGTCGTAACCGTCATGGGTCATGTCGACCACGGCAAAACTTCTCTGCTCGACGTCATCAGAAAATCTTCCGTCACGGCGACCGAAGCCGGCGGCATCACCCAGCACATCGGCGCGTACCAAGTCATCTGCAACGACAGGAAAATTGTTTTCCTCGACACGCCCGGCCACGAAGCTTTCACGGCGATGAGAGCCCGCGGCGCACAGGTCACCGACATTGCAATTTTGGTTGTCGCGGCCGACGACGGCGTCATGCCCCAGACGATTGAGGCGATAAATCACGCAAAGGCCGCAAACGTTTCAATCATCGTGGCCATAAACAAAATCGACAAGCCCGGCGCAAACCCCATGCGCGTCAAGCAGGAACTCCTCGAACATGGTTTGGTTTCTCGCGACTTCGGCGGCAACACGACCATGGTTGAAGTCTCCGCGAAAAAAAATCTCGGCATAAACGATCTGCTCGAAGAAATTCTTTTCGAGGCGGACGTCCAAGAGTTCAAAGCAAATCCCGCCCGTGAAGCTCGCGGCGTCATCATCGAGGCTCAACGCGACAAAGGACGCGGCCCCGTCGCTACGGTTTTGGTTCAGAGCGGCACGCTGCGCATCGGCGATTCAATCGTGGCGGGTACGACTTACGGAAAAGTTCGCGCGATGATGAACGAACGCGGCGACAACCTCAAGAAAGCCGGACCGAGCGTCCCCGTCGAAGTTTTGGGTTTGAACGACGTGCCGGCCGCGGGCGATATCCTGGCTGCTCTCGACGAAAAACTTGCAAAGTCCATCGCCGAACACAGGATCGAACGCCAACGCAGCGAACTCATCAAAGCAAAAAAAGTTTCGCTCGACGATCTGTTCAGTCAAATTCAAGCCGGCGAGATAAAAGATTTAAACATCGTGGTCAAGGCGGACGTCCAAGGTTCCGTCGAGGCTCTGTCGAGTGCGCTCCTGTCTCTCAACAAAAACGACGAGGTTCGAGTCAACATCGTTCATTCGGGCGTGGGTGCGGTCACGGAAAACGACGTCATGCTCGCTTCCTCTTCCAACGCGCTCATCATCGGCTTCAACGTCCGCCCCGACAACAACGCCAGAAAATCTGCCGCGACGGAAAATATCGACATCAGATCTTACCGCGTGATTTACGACGCGATTCACGACGTGCAGGACGCCATGAGCGGTTTGCTCGCTCCCAAGTTCAAAGAAGTCATTCAAGGGCGCGTCGAGATTCGCAAGGTCATGAAATTTTCCAAAGCTCTCGTCG
>CAMNFC010000060.1 GCA_946536925.1 uncultured Selenomonadales bacterium
TGTGCCAAATCGGAATGTCTTCGACGCAAAGAATTTCTCCGCCGCCCAAAATTTTTATCGTGTCGCCCGCTTTGGCCGCAGACGTGCAAGTCGCCACGTTGTCGCGCCCGTCGAGCAAAATCGCGTTCGTCATCTCGTTTCTCCTTCCGCCAATCGCTTGTAAAGTTTCATCAGCTCCGCCGCAATTTTTGATTCGTCGTCCAAAAATTTTTCAAAGCCGTATGCCAGCGCGACCGCAAAATCGTTTGACTTGTGCGCCAGCCGCAACTCGTCGGGCATCGTCTCCTCGTCGTAAAGTTTGGCCAATGTCCAACCCGAAAAATTTTTTCGCACGTCCAAAATATTTTGCGCCGTCTGCTCAATCATTCGTCGGTGCCGCAAAGAAATTTCAGGCCACGGAAAATTATTGTACACGACTTTTGCCGAATATCGATAATCTGATTTCAATCGCCCGCAAAAAGTTTTCGTCCACGCCATGTGAATCGAGCTTGTTAAAATTCCGAAGTGATAAATTTCTGCGCCGGGAATCATGTGCAATGAGTTCGTCGCAATTATTTTTTCGTCGATAAAATTCATCGGCACGTAAACGCGGCGTTCAGAAGAAGTTTCGGGAATTATAAGACAGCGGGCAGGATTTTTTGTCTCGCGGAAAAGATGAGGCGTCTTGGCCAATTTTTGTCGGTCGGCCGCGCCCGTCAATCTGTCTTGACGACAAGCCTCGACCCGTTCGGCGACGATCGGAAATTTTTTTATCTCGTCGAGCGGAAAATCTTTCAGCCACAAACACCAACGCTTCTTGCCGTTGATAAATTCTTCCGCGCCGATTAATCGCTTGATAAATTTTTTTGCGTCGGAAAATTTTTCCAAGTCGTCAGGCTCGATGATTAAATTTCCTCCGTCGGCCGGACGATTGCCCGTTATCATTTTTGGCACGCCGTCTTGAAGGGGATTGGTGCGCGCCTCGACGAAAACGATTTCGCCGTCGGTGAGATAGAAATTTATTTTTTCGGCGAAAATTTTTTTGTTGCCGTCGAAAATGATTTTGGGCTTGGGATTTTCGGCGCAACTGAACCCGACAACGACGCAGTGGACGTGCGCCATGTTTTCGGATTCGCTGAACCAACGGAAAGTTTTGTGCGCGAAATCGATGCGGATTCCGAATTTCTCGTAAAGAATTTTCCAGACGTCGGCGCATTGTTCGCCCTGCGTGATTGAGTTGGTGGAGAGGAACGCGCAACGAATCTTTGTGCCTTGAATAAAATCTGCGGCCTTTTTGTACCAGGCGGCGACGTAATCAATTTTGCCGACCTTGGGATTTTCGCCATAGACGGAGCGCATGTCGGATTTTTGTTGCGGCGTTTGATTGGAATAGCCGACGAAGGGCGGGTTGCCGATGACGTAATCGACGTTGGGAGCAAAATTTTTCCAATCGACGCGCAGAGCATTGGCGCAAAGTATATTCGGATAATTTTTGAGCGGCAGAGCCTGCAGATTTTTTCCGAGTGCGCCTTCGGTCTCTTGAAGCATTTGGTTTTCGGCAATCCACAGCGCGGTTTGAGCGACGGCCGCCGCGAACGGTTCAATCTCGATGCCGTAAAAATTTTGAATGGAAACTTTGACGGGATCGTCGGGAAGTTTGACGAGCGGGCGAAGTTCTTCCAAAATTTCATTTTCCAATCGACGCAAGCACAAATAAGTTTCCGTCAAAAAATTTCCTGAGCCGCACGCGGGATCGAAAATTTTCAGCGAAGAAATTTTATCTTGCAGTTCGAGCAAAGCCGCCGCACGATTTTTAATCTGCTTGCGTTTGGCCAATTCAAATTCATCGCGCAAATCGTCGAGGAACAGCGGGTCGATGACCTTGTGAATATTTTCTGCGGACGTGTAATGCATGCCGCCCGTTCGCCGCGTTTTGTCGTTGAGGATTGACTCGAACATTGCGCCGAAAATCGGCGGGCTGATCTCGCGCCAAGAAAATTTCAAGTTCTCCGTAAAGCCGACTTTCAAAATGTGTGCGCGGGTAATCGTGAGTTTCAGATTTGTATCGATGGGCGGAATGGAAAATTTTTTCGCGAAGAGACCGCCGTTTACGAACGGAAATTTTTTCAGCTCGTCGTCGAAAATTTCGCGTTTGTCTTCGGGCGTGTTGAGGACGCCGAAAAATTTTTGCAAGGCGTCACGGATTTTTTCGGGCGGAAATTTATTGAGATAGTCGCCGAATTTTTGCTCGCCGAAAATATTTGCGTCGTCGGCATAAAAACAAAAGACCAGTCGCGTGCAAAGTTTGCTGAGCGCGTCGCGGAAAGCCGGTTCGCGCTTGCGATAATTTTTGTCGAAGGCCAGACAAATATTTTCGATGATCTTTGCGGCTTCGGCAGAAATTTTTTCTTCGGGCGGAGTGTCGTCGGCTGTCGGGTCGATCAAAAATTTCAGGCGTTCATATTGATATCGCAGGTCGCGCAGCTTGATGACGGTCGGTTCGTCGCGGCCGGGCTTGTAAATTCTGAACTCGGAAAAGTTGCACGTGACAATCCAACGCGGCGGCTCGTCGAGAGCTTGAGCGTAACGCACGGCCTGTTCGTAAGGCGTCAAAAATTTTCCGTCGGACTGACGATATTTTTTGTCGAGGTCTTCGCCGAAACTTTTTTGCTCGATTAAAACTTTTGTGCTCGGAATAAAGAAATCAATTTTTTTCGTGGAGTGCTCGAAGTGAACGGGCACTTGCGGCGGCGCGATAAATTTTTCGGGCTTATCGATTTCAAACACGTCGCGCAGGAGCGTCCACCAAAAAATTTGCGCGTCACGGTCTTCGTCGCCGCGTTCGAGCCATTCGTCAGCGAAAAATTTTGCGGCGTTCATTTTCCCGTAGCCAGATTGAATAAATCTTCGACGGTTTGCGCGGATTTAATTTGTTCGGGCGTCAATTTTTTTCCGAGCGTCGAGTTGCAAAAGGAGAAGAACGAAACCATGCTCAGCGAGTCCCAGTCTTCCACATCCGAAAGTTTTGTCGACAAATTTAAATCGGCTTCCGTGTCCATCACGTCGACGAGTTTTTTTATAAATTCTTCAGCTGTCATAAAATTTTCCTCCTAAATTTCAATGGCGGGGTTGCCGAAAACGGTTTTGCCCGCGCGAACTTTTTTTAAGACGACACAGCCCGCACCGACCGTCGCGCCGTCACCGATTTTTGCTTTGGGCAAGAGCACCGCACCGCTGCCGACGAAAACTTCCGCGCCGATTTGAACTTTGCCGGAAACCGCGACGTGCGGCATGATGCAAGAAAAATTTCCGACGCGCGAATCGTGGCCGATGATCGTTTGGGCGTTGACGGCGACAAAATCTCCGAGAACAGCGCGTTCACTCACGCCGACGAACGGAGAAATTATCACGCCGCGACCGAGCCGAGCCGTCGGAACGATTTCTGCCAGGCGACTGATTAAATTTATAAATTTTCCGCCGCGAGCCAAAATTTTTTCGACGAGAATTTTTTTTGCTTTGGGCGAGCCGACCGCGCAGGTGAAAACGTCATCGTCGCAAATTTCGTAGCCGTCCACGTCGCCCAAAATTTTTTCGGGCAAAAGTTCGTAATCGGCCGCCGAAAGTTTTTTGTCGCCGTCGAGAAAACCTTTTATCTGCCAGTCGACGCCGAAGCCCAAAGATTTTTGCGCGTACCAAAAAATTTCGCGGGCAAAACCGCCGACGCCGATTATCACCAAATTTTTCATGAGCTTCTCTCCAAAATTTTTTTCAAAACGATTATAGGCAAAAAAAAAATTCCCCGCAACGGGGGCAGAAAAATTTTTTCAGCGGCGGAAAATTTTTTTGTCGAGGAGGAAAGTTATCAGCGCGAAAAAAATTATTCCGCCGAAAATCAGAGCCGCGAAAATTATTCCGTGCAAATCGGTGGCGGGCGTCGCGAAGATGTGCTTCATCAAAATTCTGTCGTGCACGCGGTTGAAAAAAAATCCGAACGCACCGAGTGCCGCAAAAATTAAAATCGCCGCGTTGAAAAATTTTTTTGAGCCGAGAAATTTTTGTCGCAGTTCTTGGGCGTGAAGGCCGACGTGCAGGCCGAGCAAAATCATCATCATGTACGGCACCGCGACGTGCAGTTGGTGGAGCGTCATATTTCTGCGCAGCTCGAAGCTCACCAATTCGACGAAAAGAAAATTTGACATGACCGCGCCCGCGAAAAAAATTATCGTCGAGAAAATCGCCAGAAAAAAATCCGTGGAGACGATGAAAATTTTTCGCGGCGAAATTTTTTTGAACAGAGCTTTGAATCGCCGAAAATTTATCGCGACGTGGATGACGACAGCAACGGCGAACGCCACGCCCAAAATTTCGTGCAAGATTTTTGGCAGATGATGAAAGCACATCTCCGCGACGAACAGCGCGAGCAAAATCACGTCGAGGAAAAATCTTTTCACAGCTTCAACGACGCGACCCAGGCTTTGAGTTCGTCCTTGGAAAGAATTCCGAGGCGTTTGCCGTCGAGGACGTTTGCGCCCTTGCAAAGTTGTTTGAGATTGGCCGCGCTCGTTTGAATGTCGGAGCCGCCGCTTGTGCAAACGGGCACGATAATTTTTCCGTCAAGATTGTAGCTCTCGACGAACGTATCGATGATTCGCGGCTCGGCTCCCCACCAAATCGGAAAGGCCACGACGATCGCCTTGTACTGCTCGATGTTTTCGATTTTATTTTTGATTTCGGGGCGCGCGGCAGAATTTTTTTGTTCGATGTTGGCGCGGCAATTTTCAGCGTGATAATTTAAATCGTCGGAGGTGTAAGCTTGAGCGGGGACGATTTCAAACGTGTCGGCCTTCAAAATTTCTGCAACTTCCAACGCGGCAGCTTTCGTGTTGCCCGTGCAAGAAAAATACGCGACCAAAATTTTATCGGCGGGTTTTGCTTCGGGCGTGGAATTTTTTTCCGCGGCAGAATTTCCGCAGGCCGTGAAAGTTATCATCATCAGCGCGGCGAGGAAAGCTCCAAAAAATTTTTTCATGTCAATTTCTCCTCAATCTAAAATTTTGTCCAGGCCGACCGTCAAACCTTTGAGCGAGCGAACTTTTTTGCAGGCAAGGACGACGCCCGGCATAAAAGAATCTCTGCCGTTGGAATCGTGGCGAATCGTGAGCGTTTGGCCGAGGCCGCCGAAGATAACTTCCTGATGAGCGACGTAACCGGGAAGTCTGACGCTGTGAATTTTTATTCCGTCGAAGTCCGCGCCGCGCACGTGAGCCAATCGCTCGACTTCTTCGGGGTGACCTTGTTTGTGCGGCGGACGAACTTCAGAAATCATTTTCGCGGTGAGCTCGGCCGTTCCCGAAGGCGCGTCGAGTTTTTTGTCGTGGTGAAGTTCGATGATCTCGACGTCGGGCATGTACTTTGCGATCCTCTGAGCAGCCAACATCATCAGCACCGCGCCCAAAGCAAAGTTCGGGGCGATGAATGCGGGCGTGGAATTTTTTTCGGTCGCCGCACGAATTTTTTCTTTTGCCTCGTCGCTCAAGCCCGTCGTGCCGACCACGGGCGAAACTTTATTTTCCAGCGCGATCATCACATTTTGAAAGACGACATCGGGGCGCGTGAAGTCGACCATAACTTCGGGCGAAAATTTTTTCAGCGCGGCGTCCAAATTTTTTTCGACCTTCAAGCTTTCGACTTCTCCGTCAAAAGCATCGACAGCCCCGACGAGTTCCAAATCGTTGTCGGCTTTGACCGCGGCGCAAACCGTGCGACCCATGCGACCGAGCGCGCCGTTCACCAAAACTTTAATCATCTTGCATACCTCCTACATTTTTATCAATCGGCCGCCGTTCAGAAGATACAAATATTTTTCGGCGACGCGAATTTTCAAAAGAGCTTCGACGGCCGCCGTGTAAAGTTCAATCTGAATTTTGTAGCGCGCGGCAAGGTCGGGCGTGTCGCGGTCGGTCTTATAGTCGAGCAAAATCCAGTTGCCCGCCGCGTCTTTGAAAAGCAAATCAATTATGCCTTGAATGAAAATTTTTTCGTCGACGTTGAAAAATTTTTGCGCGTCAATCAGTCGGCTGAAGGGCAGCTCACGATAAAATTCTTTCGCCGCGATTAATCGTCGGCCGATGTCGCTTGCAAAGAACTTTGAAATTTTTTCCGCCCGAATTAATTTTGCCTGCTCCGACGGAATGATCTCTCGGCGTGCCAGCTCCGAAATTTGCGCGGCGATTCCTCTCGTCGACAAGTCTCCGCTCAAGTCCAAAGACTGCATGACTTTGTGCATGAGCGAGCCGAATTCTGCGCCGGAAATTTCTTTCTTCTGCAAAAAGTTCGGGCGACGATAAATAAATTTTTTCTGCGCGAAATTTTCGAGCGGCGGCAAGTCTTCTTCCTCTGCGCGGCGTTTTAATTCGGTGACGGAAAGTTTCGCGGGGATTTTTTCCAGCGATGTCGACGAAAATTTTTCGGGCGCGAGAGAAATTTTTTCCTGCGATTTTTCCGTCGAGCGTTCGGGAATTTTCAAAACCTCCGACCAATCCACCTGCCGCGAATCGATAACCGGGGCGAGCGCGTCTTTTATCGGCAGCAACCAATCCATGAATTTGTTCGCCGCCAAAATTTCGTAATCGTCGGGCACGTCGACGGGTTTTAATTTTTCCAGCGCGGATTTGGAAATCGTCCCGACCAAAAATAATTTTTCTTTCGCGCGAGTCAGTGCCACGTACAAAAGCCGCAGCTCTTCGGAAATGGATTCGTCGCGAATTTTTTTTGCCACGGCTTGCGTCGCCAAAGTTTTGACTTTCAGCTGAGAATTTTTCGGCGTGCGATGAACTCCGATTCCAAATTCTTTGTGCATGAAAATTTTTGCGCGAGCATAATCCTCGTCGTTGAATTTTTTCCCGACGCCCGCCGCGAACACCACGGGATATTCCAGGCCTTTGCTTTTGTGGATGGTCACGACACGCACGACGTTTTCGTTTTCGCCCAAGGTCGTCGCCGTCGCCAAATCCTTTCCAAAATTTTTGAGCTTGCCGATGAACTCGATGAAGCGCGAAAGTCCGCGGGCGTTGGTCGATTCAAATTTGGCCGCGCGGTCGATGAGAATCCTCAAGTTCGCCTGCCGAGCCTCGCCGCGTTCTTCCCGGCCGACAGAATCATAGTAGCCCGTCTCGCGATAAAGATTGCTCAAAAGTTCGGGCACACCCGGTTGACGAGCGGCCTCGCGCCAAAGATTTAATTTGCTCAAAAAATTTTTGCACTTGTCGGAGCCGAGACTAACCGCCGTGTAAAAATCTGTGTCGGGGTTCGCAATTCTCACTTCGGCCAATTCTTCCGCGCTGAAGCCGCCAATCGGACTCATCATCACGGCCGCCAGCTCGATGTCTTGGTGCGCGTTGTCCAAAATTTTCAGCAGGCTCATCATGACTTGAATTTCATTCGCGCGAAAATAATTTTCCTCGTCGGGCACGTAGGCTGGCACACCAAATTTTTTCAGCGTGTCGAGAATTTCAAAGGCCTTCGACTTGGGCGCGCGGTGCAAGATGACGATATCTTTGAATTCCACGGGGCGATAAATTTCTCCGTCGCGAACAAGTTTTTTCGACGCGATGACCTCGTGAATTTTTCCGGCGATGAAACGCATTTCAAGTTCGATGTCGGTGCTCTCGTCGTCGGAATCTTTTTCCGTCCTGATGAAAAAAAATTCGGGGCGTTCGTCAAAAAATTTTTCGCCGACCTCAAAGCTCGCGCCGCATTGAAGTTTGGCCGCCGCGTCGTAATCAATTTCAGTCGCGCGTTTGTTCATCAGCCGAGAAAAAATTTCGTTGATCGCCGCGATGATTTTTTCCCTGCTGCGAAAATTTTTGGAAAGATTTATACAGCGATACGAATTCATTTTTTCGCGGAAGTTGAAGGCGTCAACGAGGCGGAAACGATAAATCGACTGCTTGACGTCGCCGACGAAAAACAAATTGTCGCCGCGAGAAATTTTTTGGACGACGGCCTCTTGCACGCCGTTTGTGTCCTGATATTCGTCGACCATGATGAATTTAAATTTTTCGCGGTAAGCGGCGGCGACTTCGGGCGCGGCGTCGAAAATTTTCAGCGCGAAATGTTCCATGTCGTTGAAGTCGATGATTGAGCGTTCGCGTTTTGCCTCGGAAAATTTTTTCGCAAAAAGTTTCGTCACGCGCACGAGTTCTTTTATCGGCTCAAAAAGTTCGCGCAGGTCGGAGAGCATTTTGTTTTCGTCGGCCGGGAAAAATTTTTCGCGCAGGTCGAGAAGTTTTTTCTTGTAACCGTCGTGCAGCGCGGTCAACGTCGTCTTGAAAATTTTTTTGTCTTCGGAAATTTTTCCGCCGGGCATCCTCTCGAAAGTGAACGCAGAAATTTTGTCGTAAAGTTCGTTCCAATCGTCGAGCGAATTTTTCAAATCGTTGAGGCGGGTGAATTCGTCGCGGAAAACTTTAACGGCGATATTTTTTTCTTCGGCCAGCTCGTAAGCGGCGGCGCAGTCGTCAAAAATTTTTTGGAGCGTTTGAAAAATGTACGGCTTGAGAAATTTAAACCAAACGGTGTCGTCAAGACGGGCGTCTTCGGGCAAATCGTATGGCGCGGCCAAAGAATCGAGCCACTCGTCGGGCTTGGGCATGCTCAAAGAAAAATCGTGCAGCTTGATGATCATCTCGTGGATTTTTTCGTCGCCGCGGACGTTGCCGCCGAATTCGTCCGTAAAATTTTTGAACGTCTCGCTCGGATAATTTTCCTCAAAAATTTCTTCGATGACTTCGCGTTTCAAAACGTCGGTCTCGTTGTCGTCGGCCGCGCGAAATTTCGGGTCGAGATCGATTCGCGAAAAATTTCTGCGGATGACCGATTGACAAAAGGAATGGAACGTGGAGATGTGCGCGCTGCTCAAAAGAATGATTTGCTTTTCGAGATGAGTTTGCTTTGTTGAGTCGAGCTCGTCTTCCAATTTTTTCGTGAGGGCGTCGCGGATCCTCGAACTCATTTCTTGAGCCGCGGCGTTCGTGAAAGTCATGATTAAAATTTCGTCGACTTGGCAAAAATTTTCTTCGAGCAAATTCACGACGCGTTCGGTCAGCGTTCGAGTTTTGCCCGCGCCGGCCGCCGCAGCAATCAAAAGATTTTCTCCGCACGAGTCGACGGCCTGTTGCTGTTCGCGTGTCAGTTCCATGTCAAAACCTCAGCTCGCCGCGTTGCAAACGTTGACGGAGCGTCGGAGCTTTTAAATCTTTTTCGGCCAGAATCGTCGGCGCGAACGGCCAATCGATTTTAATTTCCTCGTCGTCCCAGCGAATATTTCCGTCGCAGTTCGGCGCGTAAAAATTGTCGGCCTTGTATTGAATCTCCACGTCGTCAGTCAAAGTCAAAAATCCGTGCGCGAAGCCGCGGGGAATCAAAAGTTGCTTTTTGTTTTCGGCGGAAAGTTCGACGGCAATCCACTTTGAAAAATTTTCGGAGCCTTCGCGGATATCGACCGCCACGTCCAAAAGTTTTCCGCGCGTGCAACGGACGAGCTTGGCCTGGGCGAAAGGTGCCGTCTGATAATGCAGGCCGCGCAGTGTGCCGCGATGAGCCGAGAAAGATTGATTGTCCTGAACGAAATTAAAATTCAAGCCGGCCGCTTCGAACTTTCGTGCCGACCACGTTTCCATGAACCAGCCGCGTGCGTCGCCAAAAACTTTAGGCTCCAAAATTAAAACGCCCTCGAGCATCGTCTTCGTCACCTGCATAAATTTTTCCCCCTCAAAAATTTTTTTGCAGTTTATATTTTTTGCGATTGAGCGTCAAGCGCAAGGATTTTCTTCAAGGCTTGGCCGGTGTAAGATTTTTCGACGTGAGCAACTTCTTCGGGCGTGCCGCACGCGACGAGTTGACCGCCTTTGTCGCCGCCGTCGGGTCCAAGGTCGATGATGTAGTCCGCGCATTTTATCACGTCGAGATTGTGTTCGATGATGATGACGGTGTCGCCGCGGTCGACGAGCCGTTCAATCACGTCGATTAATTTTTTCACGTCGTCGAAGTGCAAGCCTGTCGTCGGTTCGTCCATGATGTAAATATTTTCCGCCCTGCCCGAAGGTCGCGCAAGTTCGTAGGCAAGTTTGACGCGTTGAGCCTCGCCGCCGCTGAAAGTGTTCGCGCTCTGACCGAGTTCGATATATCCCAAGCCCACGTCGTGAAGAACTTGCAACATGCGCCGAATCGTCGGGACGTTCTCAAAAAATTTCAAGGCCTCGTCGACGGGCATGTTCAACACGTCGGAAATATTTTTTCCTTTGTACGTGACTTCCAAAGTTTCTGCGTTGAAGCGCGCGCCTTTGCACACGTCGCAGGTCACGTAAACATCGGGCAAAAAATTCATCGGGATTTTGAGGACGCCGTTGCCGCCGCAGCTCTCGCACCGTCCGCCTTTGACGTTGAAGCTGAATCGTCCCGCCTTGTAGCCGCGAATTTTTGCGCCGTTGGTCTGAGCAAAAAGTTTTCGGATGTGGTCGGCCACGCCCGTGTAAGTTGCGATGTTCGAGCGCGGTGTCCGCCCGATCGGATCTTGATCAATCATCGTGACTTTTAAATCCGTCTCCTTCAGCCGAGGAAAAATAATTTCTTCGACGAGCGTTGACTTGCCCGAACCGCTCACGCCCGTTATCAGCGTCAAAACTTTGAGCGGAATCTTCACGGAAATTTTTTTGAGATTATTTTTTTCGGCGTCGGCGAAGTCCAAAGTCTGCGAAAAATTTCTGCGGGTCGCGGGCACGAGAATTTTTTTCCGTCCGCTGAGATAATCGCCCGTCAAAGAATTTTTTTCGAGAGAAATTTTTTCCGCCGAACCTTGCGCGATAATTTCGCCGCCAAATTTTCCTGCGCCGCGCCCGATATCGACGACTTCATCCGCCGCGCGAATCGTCTCCTCGTCGTGCTCGACAACGATCAAAGTGTTTCCGAGGTCGCGCAAATTTTTCAACGTCGCCAAAAGTTTTTGATTGTCGTGCTGATGAAGTCCGATTGACGGCTCGTCGAGGACGTAGAGGACGCCCGTGAGAGCCGAGCCGATTTGCGTGGCCAATCTGATTCGTTGAGACTCGCCGCCGCTCAAAGTCGCCGACTTCCTCGACAAGCTCAAATAATCCAGGCCGACGTCGCCCAAAAATTTCAGCCGCGAATTAATTTCCTTGAGCACCTGCGCGGAAATTTTTTTGTCGGTAGCGTCGAGAGTCAGCGCGTCAAAAAATTTTTTGCAGGCGTCCACGGACATCTCGCAAACTTCAGCGATATTTTTTTCGCCGACCAAAACGCTTAAAGCTTCGGGCTTCAATCGGCGGCCGTGACAGGCGGGGCACAAATCTTCGGGCAAGTCCGTCATCTTGAAATCGTGGACGGCGGCCATCCACTCGTACATCGTCGACCAATCGCGCATGTCAAAAATTTTTCCGAGGCCGTTACATTTCGGGCAAGCACCTTTCGGGCTGTTGAAGGAAAAAAGTTGCGGCGTGATGTCGGGCAAACTTATTCCGCAATCGACGCAGGCATTTTTCTCGCTGAACGTCAAAATTTTTTCGTCGGTCTCCACGAAGACAATTCCGTTTCCGAACTTGAGCGCGGTCTCCAACGAATCCGCCAGCCGCGAGCGAATTCCTTCACGGTTAATCAATCTGTCGACGACGACTTCAATCGAATGCTTTTTTGTTTTGGCGAGGGAAATTTCTTCGCCGAGGTCAAAAATTTTTCCGTCGACTTTTGCGCGCACGAATCCCGCCGCGCTGAGTTTGTCGAAAATATTTTT
>CAMNFC010000061.1 GCA_946536925.1 uncultured Selenomonadales bacterium
AACCGAGCTCAATGTCAGCCGGCGCGCCCGCCTCTTGCATGTGGTAGCCGCTGATAGAAATCGAATTGAACTTCGGCATGTACTTGGTCGTGTACTCAAAAATATCGCCGATGATTCGCATGGACATTTCGGGCGGATAAATGTAAGTGTTGCGAACCATGAATTCCTTGAGGATGTCGTTTTGAATCGTGCCGTTGAGGATTGACTTGTCGACGCCCTGCTCAATGCCGCTCTGAATGAAGAACGCGAGAATCGGAAGAACTGCGCCGTTCATTGTCATGGAGACGGACATTTGGTCGAGGGGAATGCCGCTGAACAAAATATTCATGTCGAGCATGGAGCAGACGCTGACGCCCGCCTTGCCGACGTCGCCGAAGACGCGCGGATTATCTGCGTCGTAACCGCGGTGTGTGGGCAGGTCGAATGCAATTGACAGACCCTTCTGACCTGCGGCGAGGTTGCGGCGATAAAAAGCGTTGGATTCTTCAGCCGTCGAGAAGCCCGCGTATTGGCGAACAGTCCACGGGCGGAAAACATACATCGTGGCGTACGGCCCGCGCAGGAACGGAGGAATTCCGCTGACGAAATCCAAATGATTCATGTGCGCGTATTCGTCGTGAGTGTAAAGCGGCTTGACGGGCACGTGCTCCATCGTCTTGTAGATGAGCTTGTCGTAATCTTCTTTGGCCGCCTTCTCGAATTTTTCTTTCCAAGCCGCCGCGTCAGAAGCCGGGGCGTCGCTCAGGCCAATCTGTGTGAAATCAGGATTGTTGTAACTGGACAATTATGCCATCCCCTTTTTCTGTTGAAGAGCTTGAATAACTTTGTAGCAGTTCGCGCGGACGTTGATGTAATCGTCAATGCCGGCCGCCTTGTAGGGTTCGACGAGTTCGGCGGGAGCGGTGCCTGCCAGATAAACCGTCGCGTTGGGCAGAGCTTCGTGAAGTTTGGGTGCCAGCGCGGGAACAATTTCCGGATAGGTCGCGTCGGTCGAGCAGATGACAACGGCGTCCGCCCCGGAATCTTTTGCCGCTTGAGCCGCCTCGTCGACAGTTTTAAATCCGTTGTTGCCCAAAACTTGGAACGCGCCGACTTGCAAAAATCCCGTGGTGAAATCCGCGCGGGCTTTGTGTTGAGGAATCGGACCCATGTTCGCCAGGAAAATTTTTACGTTGTCGCCGGTCTTTGCTTTGAAATTTTCCGTCTTCAGGCGCAGAGCTTCGAAACGTTCGCTCCAACGATGAGCCTCGATATTTTTAATCGCGTCGACTTCGGCCGTGCCCAAAGCTTGTCTGATTTCGGCGATGGTCGCTCCTTTTTCGGCGGCGGCAATCACGCAGCAAGCGCAACCGTCTTTAACGGCGGCGAGAGCTTCTTTGACAGCGGCTGAATCAACCGTGCTCAAATAATTTTCAATCGCGGCCGTGCGAGCCTTCATGTTTTCGGCTTGGTTTTCGGGACGCGCGTCGATTCTTTCCTCGGTCATGTTCGGGTACATGTTATTGCCGACGATGCGATCTTTGCGGGTCTCGGCTGCCTTGAAACGAGCTTCACAAACTTTGGCGATTTCGTCTTGCGGGTAGCCTTCTTTGAGCGCGGCGACGATTCCGCCTTTGCCCTCGACGACTTGGAATTCCGCCCAAACTTTTTCTTTAATCTGTTTGGTCAAAGTCTCGACAGCCCAACTTCCGCCGGCCGGATCAATCGGTTGAAGAAGCCCGAATTCTTCCTGCAAGATGATTTGCATGTTGCGGGCGATGCGTCTGCTGAATTCGTCGCCTTTGCGGACGGGCTCGTCGAAGGTAGAATTTTCAAAGCTGTCGACGCCGCCGACCACGCCGCTGAAAAGTTCGGTCGTGTCGCGCAACATGTTGACGTAAGGATCGTAGACGGTCTTGAAAAATTTTGCGGGGCGTCCGTGGATGTGAATTTTCTGGGATTCTTCGTTGCCGCCGAAAGCTTTGACAATCTGCGCCCAAATCGGACGGACTGCGCGGAGCTTGGCAATCTGCATGAAGAAATTCGCGCCCATGGAAAAGCCGAACATAATTTGGCCGGCCGCCTCGTCAATCGTCAAGCCGCGGTCGAGCAAAGCCCGCAGATACGCGACGCCCGCCGAAATCGTGTAGGCGACTTCCTGGATATCGTTCGCGCCGCCGTTGCTGAAGACGTTGCTCTTGACGAAAATTGTTTTGAGCGCGGGAGCATTTTTGACAGCCCACTTTGCGGATTTTGCCGCCTCGTCGAAAAGTTTGTCGAGGTCTTGACCGAGAGTTCCTTTGGCCGCGTATTCTGCAATCGGGTTCGCGCCGATGACACCTTGAAGTTTGGAAACGTCGCCGCCGTTTTTCTTAACCGCCGCAACAATCAATCCGAGCAGAGGCAAAGAACTTTCGCCGGCGTAAACGTAAAGCGGATATTGATCGAGCTTGAGACCTTTGAGCAAAGTTTCAACGTCGCCGAGAGTCGTCAAGCTGCAGCCGTGTTTGCCGATGTGCTGACATTGGCGAGCGTCTTTAGATTTTCTCGTCGCGCAATCGACTTTGACGTTGTAGACGGTCGAGCCCTTTTCAATTTCGTGCTTGAGGAGCTCGTTGTTTTCTTCGGGCAAAGTTTCGTCGCAGGCTTGCGCGATTTTCCACGGCGCATTGACGTAACCGTTGGCCTCGACACCGCGCAGATAATCGCCCATGCCGGGGAAAGATTTCGTCGGCTGAATCGGTTCGGTGTCCGCGTGGAAATACATCGGGCTGAAGGTTATGCCCTCGTAAGTTTTGGTGAAAAGTTTTTTCTCGAACGGTGCGCCTTTGAGCAGAGCGATACACGCCTCTTTCCACTCGTCATAGGTCGGCGGCGTGAATTCGTCCAGCGGCACTTCGGGGAAATTTTCCTGAGCCTCGGCTTTTTTTATCAGAGCCTGGAGGTCAAGTTCAGCGTTTTGTTTTTCATTGCTCATACTATTTTTTTTACCTCCCAAAAAATTTTTATCGACTGCGAAAAGTTTTTCTCTCCTCCTCCGCGTTGAACGTTTAATTAATCAATGTCTATGAAAATATAATACAAATCTATCGAGGCGTCAACGTTGCGGGCAAAAAAAAAGAGTCTGTTGACGGAAAAGCCCCGCGGTGCTAAGATTCAATCGTCAGAAAAAAACCAACAGCACGGCAGAGCCTTTTCTGTTTGTGAATTCTAACACGCTCGCCCCGCGCTGTCAACGAAAGGCGGCTTGATTTATGAAAGTTTATGGTATAGTTTACCTTCTCATTGACGGAACGAACGATAGGCACTATGTAGGGCAGACGACGAAAACTCTTGAGGAGCGTTTCAAGCGGCACGCAAGAAGCAAAAAGTCACTTATTGGCCGAACAATTCGCACTCACGGCGCAGATAATTTTGTCAGCGTTATTCTCAAAGAGTGTGATAGCAAAAAAGAGCTTGACCGCTGGGAGAAGCACTTTATCAAATCGTACGATTCCATGTCTCCAAACGGTTACAATTTTACGGAAGGCGGCGACGGAGTTGTAGGTTATTCTCCAACAGCGGAGGTATTGGCCAAAATTGTTGCGTCGCATACGGGCAAGAAACATACTCCGGAAATTACTGTGAAAATGGCTGCAGCGAATCGTAGTGGGTCTTTTTACAAAAATCTGCTGCGTGAGATAATCAACCACCAAAAACAGGTTAAAGAAAATTTTGGGTTTATCCTCAGGTTCCCTTTCCAGAAAAATGCGTGGTAAAGTAAAATTCACGGAAAAAGACATTGCCAAGCTCGTTGAAATTTTCGGGCTCTCCGCAGAATATCTTATGGCACGCGACGATTGACATTTTTTGAGCGCAAAAAAATTCGGCGACAAGCTTTGGAGCCTGCCGCCGTTTTTAGTCGGAAAAAATTTTTATCAATCTTGAGGTCTGGGTTTTCTGATGAAGCCGAGAATCACGCAGCCGACGATTGAGCCGACGATGATTGACGCGAGATACATAAGCGGGTTGCCGATTGTCGGGACGACGAAAATTCCGCCGTGAGGAGCCATGAGCGTGCAACCGAACGCCATAACGCCCGCGCCCGCGATTGCCGAACCGACCACGCAAGCCGGAATGACGTGGAGCGGGTCGCCGGCCGCAAACGGAATCGCGCCTTCAGTAATGAACGATAAGCCCATGATGATGTTCGTCGCAGTAGTTTTCTGTTCGCTCTTGGTGAATTTGTTTTTGAAGAAAATCGTAGCAAGAGCAATGGCAATCGGGGGAACCATGCCGCCCGCCATAGCCGCCGCGATGACGTAATAGTTGCCGTCAGCCAAAAGACCGACGCCGGTTACGTAAGCCGCTTTGTTCAAGGGGCCGCCCATGTCGACAGCCATCATGCCGCCGATGACCGCGCCCATGACGAGTTTTGCGTTGGGATCCATGTTGGCCAGAGTATCTTTGAGTGCCTCGTTGATTCCGGAAACGGGAGGCCCGATAACGAAGTTGCAGATAAGACCGATAATCAAGACGCCGAGCAGAGGATAAAACAGAATCGGTTTTGTTCCTTCCAACGAGGGCGGCAAGAAGCTGAGAGCTTTTTTGAGCCAGTTGACGATGAAGCCGGCGAGAAAACCTGCAAGCAGTGCGCCCAAGAAACCTGAGCCGTTTGAAGCAGAGAGTGCGCCGCCGACGAAGCCCGCAGCCAAACCGGGACGGTCAGCGATAGACATAGAAATAAATCCTGCCAAGACAGGCAACATGAATCCGAAAGACGCGCCGCCGATACCCATAAAAGTTGCGGCAACGGGAGTGATCGAACCGAATTTTGAGCGTTCTTCGGCGGGCAAGCTGTTCAAGTCGACGGAGAAACCGTCAACCAGGAACGCAAGCGCGATCAAGATACCGCCGCCGATGACGAAGGGCAACATGTGGCTGACGCCGTTCATCAGATGTTTATAAACTTGGCGACCGATACTTTCGTTTTCGCCGCCGCCGCCTGAGTCACCTGCAGATTCGCCGGCCTTCGCGTGATAAATCGGAGCCGAGCCGCTCAAAGCTTTGTCGATGAGTTCGTCGGCCTTGTTGATACCGTCGGCAACTTTTGTGATGACGACGTGTTTTCCGTCGAAGCGAGCCATTGCAACGTTTTTGTCCGCCGCGACGATGATACCGTCTGCCTTGGCGATTTCGTCGGCCGTCAAAACATTTTTCGCGCCGCCCGAGCCGTTCGTCTCAACCTTGATTGAGATGCCGCGTTTTTTGGCGTGTTGCTCCAAACTTTCGGCCGCCATGAACGTGTGAGCAATACCCGTGGGGCAAGCCGTGACCGCAAGAATTTGAATGTGATCTGCGACGGGCGCAGGTGCACTCGTCGCGCTGGCGGGTGCTTGAAATTTTCCGTCCTCTTTGTCGTCGATGATTTTGAGGAATTCTTCCTTCGTGGTCGCCTTGACCAAAGCTTCCTTGAAGTCGGGATCCATGACCATCGTTGCCAGCTTGGACAGAATCATCAAGTGCTCGTCGTTGCCGCCGTCGGGTGCCGCGATTGCAAAGAACAAACGCGCGGGGTTGCCGTCCATTGACTCGAAGTCGATACCTTCGGGAATCGTCATGGCCGAGAGACCGGGAGCCTTGACGCCGGCGGATTTTGCGTGAGGCGTGGCGATTCCGTCGCCGAGCCCCGTGGTGCCGGACGCCTCGCGAGCAAAGACATCTTTTTTGTACTGCTCTTTGTTCTTGAGGTTGCCGCCCTTTTCCATCAAGTCCACCAGATGCGATATCGCGTCCTGCTTGTCCTTGACCTTGGCACCGAGATCAATGCTCGCATTTTTGAGCAAATCTGTAACTCTCATAGTGCACTTCTCCTTACTGCAAATGAATGAATGATTTCTGCCGCCGCCAAAAATTTTAGCGACGGTTATTTCAATCGGACAAAGCCGACTGTTTACGTTATGAAAAATTTAACCGCGAGCGTTTTTGTTATACGAGCCGTCGCTTTTGATACCGAGCCGCCACACGTCGAGCAA
Organism: uncultured Selenomonadales bacterium; assembly: GCA_946536925.1. Lineage (GTDB taxonomy): Bacteria > Bacillota > Negativicutes > Selenomonadales > Selenomonadaceae > Quinella. Next base: position 5,994 of record CAMNFC010000061.1, read on the forward strand.
ATCGATATCTTTGCGCGTGAACGACGTGCCGTCGGCAAATTCAACTTTGATTTTGTAAATTCTGTAAGCCGCATCGTAGTGAATTGAACGTTTGTCACTCTGATTCATCACGCCGCTGCCAACCAGATCGTTGCCCCACGATTTTTTCTGAATCGGGACGAAATACAAAGACATGATTGTTCTGCCGGTCTCGTTGACGATTTCGAGCGGCTCGGTAATTTCCGCCAAGGTCGGAGTTTGAACCGCCGCAACGAGGAACGCCGCCAAAACGAAAACTCTGACGAACGCGGGGAGCTTGAAATTGAACATAAGAATCACTCCTCCTTGATTAAAAGAAAAGCTGTCGATTTTCGAGCCGACCTTAATTCATGAGAAAATGCTTTTGATTTTGTTGAAGAGTTTTTCGCCCAAAGTTTCGTCGTCTTCGGTTGCCTGGAAGATTTGCGCTTGACCGTCCTTGATGCGTTTGAAAAGTTGTTCGGGTTTGCGGATTCCCGTGCCGACCGCGGTTTGAATCATGGGCTTGCCGTCGAAACGTTTCATTGGAATTTTTTTGCTGGCCGCGATGATGACGACGTCTGCATTTTTAATTTCTTCGTCGCTTAGAGAGTGATAGACGCCGGCGGCACCGTGGACTTCGACGCGAATACTCAAGCCCAATTTTTCCGCGCACTTTTTGAGGGATTCGCGAGCCATGAACGAGGACGAAATACCCGTGGGGCAGGCCGTGACCGCGATGATTTTTGTGTTGGCCGAAACGTCGGGTTCGGGCGTCTCACTTTTGGCGCGTTCGATTTCTTTGTCGTCGATGATTTTGATGACTTCGGCGGGCGATTTGGCCTTAATGAGCTTTTCTTTGAAGTCGTCGTCCATGAGCAGGACAGCCAGCCGCCCCATGTTCGTCATCGCGGTATCGTCGGCTTTTTCCGGCGCAGCGAACAACATCAGCAGCCGCGCAGGTTTTCCGTCGAGGGAATTGAATTCGACGCCTTCGGGCACGGTGATAATCGAGATTGACGGGCGTTTGACGGAAGAATTTTGCGCGTGGGGCGTGGCCAGACCGTTCGCCAAACCCGTAGAGCCTTGAGTTTCACGTTGGAGGACGTCGCGTTTAACGAGGGCTTTGTCTTTGATTGAGCCAGCCGTCATGAGCAAATCAACGAGCATATCGATGGCTTCGTTTTTGTCCGACGGGTGCACGTTGAGCGCGACAGATTTTTTTGAAATGTAATTTGTAATTTTAATTGCCATTGGAAAAAACCTCCTTTGTCGTTTTGGGCAAGGAAGTATCAGACAGTTTTGAGCAGAGCCTCAACTTCGGGGCGCGTGGCAAGATTTTCCGAGAAGGCCGAGGCCGAGCCCGTGCAAAGACCCATTTTAAATGCGCGTTCGTAATCGCCGTTGCTTTCGATGTAACCGGCGACGAAACCCGCAACCATTGAATCGCCCGCGCCGACAGAGTTGACGAGTTTGCCTTTGGGTGCCGGGGACTTGAAGAAAGTTTCGCCGCCTTCGGGAACAAAAATTGCTCCGTCGCCGGCCATGGAAATCAGGACGTTGCGCGCGCCTTTCTCCTGGAGTTTTTTTGCGTGCTCGACAATTTCTTCGTCGGTTTTGAGTTTGACGCCGAACATGTCGCCGAGCTCGTGGTTGTTGGGTTTGATGAGCCACGGATTAAATTTCAAAACTTTGAGGAGCAAACCTTTTTCCGCGTCGACGACGAAACGAATGCCTTTGCCCTGAATGCGTGCCAAAGTTTGTTCGTACATATCGTCGGGCAGCGTGTTGGGAATCGAGCCGGACAAAATCAGCGTGTCGTCCGCGCCGAGCTTCTCAAGTTTTTGGAAAAGTTCTTCGCGTTTGGCGTCGCTGATCTTGGGGCCTTGACCGTTGATTTCGGTTTCGACGTCCGCTTTAATTTTGACGTTGATGCGGGAGAAACCGTCGTCGAGTTTGACGAAATCATCGGCGGCGTTGAAGTCGCGCAACTGGCGGACGATCTCGTCGCCCGTGAAGCCCGCGAGGAAGCCGGTGGCCGTGGACTTGTGACCGAGGTTGCCGAGCACAATGGAGACGTTGACGCCTTTGCCGCCGCCTAGCACCTGCTCGTAAGTCACGCGGTTAATTGCACCCGTCGTGAGCTTGTCGAGCCGAATGATGTAATCAATCGCGGGATTAAAAGTTACGGTGTAGATCATTTCAAAGTTTCCCCCTTGTAAATTGATTGAAAATTTCGTGCCGATTATACAACATGAATTTCTGCTTTTCAAGGTAACTCCAAAACTTTGTAGCTCCGCAGCGGAAAAATTTCTTGCCGTGATTGACGAGTTTTGGCCGCTGTTGTAAAATTCTTTAGAAAAAAATTCAAACAGGACGGTTGATTGAATGCCGATATATTCTTGGGCGTTCGCGGTCGCGCTTTGTGTCTCTTTGCTCGTGACGCCGGCGGTGATAATGCTTGCGAAAAAAACCGGCGCGCTCGACGCACCCAACGCCCGAAAAGTTCACAAAAAACCAATCCCGCGAATCGGCGGCCTGGCCATCTATACGGGCTTCATGGCGGCGATAATTTTCGTCGCGATAAAATTCAACCTCGACGCGGAATCTTTGCGCGAGACAATCGGGCTGGTCGTTTCGGGCTCTTTGATCGTCGCGCTCGGTTTGATTGACGATTATAAAAATCTTCCCGCGAAAATAAAATTGCTCGGGCAAATCGTGGCGGCGGCGGTTTTGGTTTTGGCCTTCGACGTGCGAATCGATTTCGTGACGGATCCTTTCGGCGATTACATTTATCTGGAATGGTTCGCCTTGCCCGCGACGATGTTTTGGCTCGTCGGATTGACAAACACGGTGAACTTGATTGACGGGCTGGACGGATTGGCGGCGGGCGTGGCCTCCATTGCCTCGTTCACGATAATGTTGATCGCGCTTGAGCAAGATTTTATTTTGGTCGCGGTGTTGACGGCGGCGGTTGCGGGTGCGGCTCTTGGCTTTTTGAAATACAACTTCAACCCCGCAAAAATTTTCATGGGCGACACGGGCTCGATGTTTTTGGGCTTCATGCTCGCTGGAATTTCCGTGACTGGTGCAGTCAAATCCGTGGCGACAATCGCGCTGGTCGTTCCGGTTTTCGCGTTGGGCTTGCCGATATTGGACACGACTTTTGCAATCGTCAGAAGGTTGCGCGGGGGCGTCCCGATTTTCAAACCCGACAAGGGACACCTCCACCACAGACTTTTGAGCGTGGGCTTCACTCAACGCCAGGCCGTCCTTTTGATGTACGTGATAAGCGCGCTGTTCGGTTTGAGTGCAATAGCTTTGACGGCGGTGAGCTACCAGATTGCGGTTTTGATTTTGTTCGTGGTCGTCGCGGCGATTTTCTACGGCGTAAAAAAATTGGGCATTGCCCGGCCGATAAATTAGGTGAAATTTATGAAAAAGTTAAAAGTAATGGCGGTCTTCGGGACGCGCCCCGAGGCAATAAAAATGGCACCCGTCGTCTTGGAGCTGAGCAAATGCCCGCAGACGGAAACGCTCGTTGCGGTCACGGCTCAACATCGGGAAATGCTCGACCAAGTTTTAAAATTGTTCGACATCCGCCCAGACTTCGACCTCAACATCATGTCGGAGGGGCAAACTCTTTTCGACATAACGAGCCGCGCGCTGTTGGGTTTGGACAAAGTTTTTTCGTCCGCCAAGCCCGACGTGGTTTTGGTTCACGGCGACACCACCACGACTTTTGCCGGAGCTCTGGCCGCTTACTATCATCAAATCGAAGTCGGGCACGTGGAGGCCGGGCTCCGCACGCAAAATAAATTTTCGCCCTTCCCCGAAGAAATGAATCGACGGTTGACGGGCGCGCTGGCCGATTTGAATTTCGCACCGACGATGACAGCCAAAGAAAATCTTTTGCGCGAGGGTGTCGACGCAGAAAAAATTTTCGTCACGGGCAACACCGTAATCGACGCGCTCTATCAAACCGTCCGCGAAGATTTTAATTTCAAACACGTCGACGCGAGCAAACGTGTTATCCTCGTCACAACTCACCGCCGCGAAAATTTGGGCGAGCCAATGCGCCAAGTTTACAAAGCTCTCAAGTCGCTCGTCGAAGAATTCCCCGACGTCGAAATTATTTTCCCCGTCCACAAAAATCCGAAAGTCCGCTCCGTCGTCAACGAAGAACTCGGCGGCCTTGAAAGAGTTCGTTTGATTGATCCGCTCGATTATGAACCGTTCGCAAACTTGATGAATCGCGCGACGTTGATTCTGACTGATTCGGGCGGCGTGCAGGAGGAAGCTCCAGCGTTGGGCAAACCCGTTTTGGTTTTGCGCGACACGACCGAACGACCCGAAGCCGTCGACGCGGGCACCGTGAAATTGATTGGCACGAACCAAAATAAAGTCTACGGCGCGGCGAAAATTTTGCTCACGGACGCGGCGGCCTACAAAAAAATGGCGGAGGCCAAAAGTCCCTACGGCGACGGTCACGCGGCTCAACGTATCGTCAAGGCTCTCTTGTGGCGGCACAAAATTTTTCCGACTCGCCCCGAAGAATTCATCGGCTGAAAATTTTTCTTGACACGCGGCGGCCAAAGTGGTATAAGTTAGCGCGTTGAATTGATTCGCCGGCTTAGCTCAGTTGGTAGAGCAGCGCATTCGTAATGCGCAGGTCGAAGGTTCGAGTCCCTTAGCCGGCTCCACAAAGAAATTTCAAGCCTCGGAGAAATCCGGGGCTTTCGTGCTTTTCGGCTTAAGCGCGGCGACCGGACAAATCGAAATTATTTCCGCCCAATCTTCGGGCTTCGTCTCATCAAAAAAAATTCGACCGCGTTCATAAATCACGCCGCCGAATTCCGACTCGCCCAGGCAAGCCAGACACTTCACGCAAATTTTTTCGTCGTAAAATATTTTCACAGCTTGACGATTAAAATTTTGGCGACGCGCACACCGTCCATCGCCTTGACTTTGAAGCGGAAGCCGTTCCATTCGCGAACCTCGCCGACCTTGGGGATGTAACCGAATTGCGACGTGACGAAGCCGCCCATCGTTTGAAAGTGATCGTGCTCTTCGTCGGGCAAAGTCTCAATGCCGAAACGCTCTTTAAACTCGTCAATGTCACAAAGCCCGTCGACGAGCCAAGAATTGTCTTTGGTTTTGAGGAATTGCGGCTCGTTCGTGTTCGCGTCGCCGGAGGTGTCGACAATTTCGCGCAGGATATCGTCGAGGGTGATGAAGCCGATGACGCCGCCGTATTCGTCGTTGACCATGGCCTCGGTTATGCCGCCGTCACGAAATTTTTCGACGATGCGGAAAGCTTCCATCGTTCGCGGAATGAAACTTGCCTTCTTGACCAAATTTTCCAAGTCAATCGCGCGGCCGTCTTTGAGCACGGCGTCGAGCAAATCTTTTGCATAAATCAGCCCGCGACAATCGTCCAAACTTCCTCGGCCGACGGGAAAAATCGTGTGGGGACTGTCCTGCACGATTTTTAAATTTTTTTCCAAGTCGTCGTCCAGGTTGAGCCAAATAATCATCACCCGCGGCGTCATGAGCGAATAGGCGGTCTCGTCGCCGATGTCAAAAATTCTGTCGA
>CAMNFC010000062.1 GCA_946536925.1 uncultured Selenomonadales bacterium
ATCAAAGAACTGCTTATGTTTTTTCTTTACCTGAATTTACCAACAACCCCTAAATTCAGCAATTTCCTTGGGAGTGTACAATTTTTCCAGGAATCCATACTCGTAAAGTTTGAGGTTGTCGAAATAAGTTTCAACAAAATATCCGCCGCTCACCGTGTCGAGTTGTTCCAAAGTCATCATTTCGTTTTTCATTGTTCATTTCTCCTTTAAAATTTCTTTCTGTTTCTTAGACGTTGGTTAGAGAATTTTGTTACAGGTTTAAAAAATTTTTTTTGAGATATGCGAGGTACCATGGAAAATATTTTGTCGATAAAAAATTTGGATATCACGTTCCGCACGAACGCCGGAAATGTTCACGCGATACGCGGCGTCGATTTTGTTTTGCCGCGCGGAAAAACCGTTGCGCTCGTGGGCGAGAGCGGCTCCGGCAAATCCGTCACGATGAAAGCGGTCACGGGGCTGCTCGACACAAACGTGCTCATCAACGACGGAAAAATTTTTTATAACGGCATCGACCTGCTCACGTTGAGCAAAAAAGATTTGCGGCGGAAAATCAACGGGCGGGAAATCGCGATGGTCTTCCAAGATCCGATGACGAGCCTCGACCCGACGATGACGATTGGCGAACAGATTATGGAGGGAATGCTCCTGCACAAAAAAATTTCTTCGTCCGACGCCCGCGAAAAATCCGTCGAACTTTTAAATCTCGTGGGAATTTCTGAGGCCGAACGCCGCATGAAAAATTATCCTCATCAACTTTCGGGCGGCATGCGTCAGCGCGTGGTGATTGCCGTGGCTCTTTCTTGCGAGCCGAAAATTTTAATTTGCGACGAGCCGACGACCGCCCTCGACGTCACGGTTCAGGCGCGAATTTTGAACTTGATAAAAAATGTTCAAGCCGAAATGAATTTGTCGGTGATTTACATCACGCACGATTTGGGAGTCGTGGCCAAGGTCGCCGATTTCGTCAACGTCATGTACGCGGGAAAAGTCGTCGAGGTCGGCACGGTCGAAGAAATTTTTTATGACCCGCGCCACCCCTACACGTGGGGACTTTTATCAGCGATGCCCGATTTGGAGACGGAAGACGATCGACTTTATTCAATCCCCGGCAGCCCGCCGAATCTTTTGCACGAGCCGACGGGTGACGCGTTCGCGCCGAGAAATAAATTTGCGATGAAAATCGACGAGCGAGAAACTCCGCCCATGTTCAAAATTTCGGAAACGCATTTCGCGGCAACGTGGCTGCTTCACCCCGACGCGCCGAAAATCGAAATGCCCGCGGAGTTGCAAGCGCGATTGATTCGTTCGAGAAAGGCGGCAGGTTATGAGTGAACCTCTCCTCAAAGTAAAAAATCTTCGGCAACATTTTAAAATTTCTCGCGGCTTCACGGTCAAGGCGGTCAACGGCGTCTCGTTTGAAATTTTTCCCGGCGAAACTTATGGGCTCGTGGGCGAGAGCGGCTCCGGCAAAACCACGATCGGTCGAAGCATCATTCGGCTTTACGACCCGACCGACGGAGAAATTTTTTTCAACCGCGATAAAATTTCGGGCGAACTGAGCCACAAAATTTGGCGCAGGCTCCGCAAGAACATGCAGATGATTTTTCAAGACCCGATGTCGAGTTTGAATCCGCGAAAAAAAATCGGCGACATAATCGGCGAAGGCCTCGACATTCACAAACTTTATTCGACGCGGAAAGAGCGAAACGAAATCATCGGCGAGATTTTAAAAAAAGTCGGACTCAGCCCCGCGCACGCCGAACGTTACCCGCAACAATTTTCCGGCGGACAAAGGCAACGCGTCGGAATCGCTCGCGCGCTCGTCATGAATCCGAAACTTATCATCGCCGACGAATGCATTTCCGCGCTCGACGTTTCAATCCAAGCGCAGGTCGTCAACCTCATGAAAGACATTCAGCACGAGACGAATTGCGCGTATCTTTTCATCGCGCACGATTTGAGCATGGTGAAATATATTTCGGACAGAATCGGCGTGTTGCACAAAGGTTATCTGGTTGAGACGGGCACGACGCGAGAAATTTTTTCCAATCCCGCGCACCCTTACACGCAAAGTTTATTGTCGGCCGTGCCGCAACCGAATCCCGCCGTTGAAAAAAATCGCAAGCTCATTTCTTACGACGCGGCCGCCGCGAATTATGAGAATCGGAAAATGCGCCGCGTGAATGACGATCATTTTGTTTTGGATTGGCAGGAGGGTTGAACTTGGACGCAAAAAAAATTTGCCGCAGTTTTTGGCTGCTGTTCAAAGGTTATTGGTCGTCGGAAGAAAAATGGAAAGCGCGCGGACTTTTGGCGGTCGTCATCTTGATGAACTTCTCGATGGTTTATCTGCTCGTCCAACTCAACGAATGGTATAAAATTTTTTGGGACGCGCTGCAAAATTATGAGGAAGAAAATTTTTGGCCGCTCATCGGACGTTTCAGCGCGATTGCCTTCACATACATAACGATTGCGGTCTATGCAATTTATTTGCGGCAGATGTTGCAGATAAAGTGGCGCACGTGGATGACGAACAATTATTTGCGGGCGTGGATGGACGGACAAATTTATTATCGATTGCAGGACGCGGCCGACAACCCCGACCAGCGAATCTCGGAGGACATCGGCCAATTTGTAAATTTGTCGCTCGCGCTGCTCATCGATTTTTTAAAACAGCTGACGACTTTGGCGGCGTTCGGCATGGTGCTTTGGAATTTGAGCGGCTCAATCACAATCGCAGGTCTGATTATTCCCGGCTACATGTTTTGGTTCTCGCTGATTTATTCGGGCGTCGGAACTGTTTTTGCTCACAAGGTCGGACGAAAATTAATCGCGCTGAATTTTGATCAGCAAAGATACGAGGCGGATTTTCGTTTCAGCATGATGCGCGTCCGCGAAAATTCCGAGAGCATCGCTTTTTATCGCGGCGAACCCTCCGAGCTTGAAGGTTTCAATCTGAAATTTTCCAACGTCATAAAAAATTATTGGCAGCTGATGAGGAAGACGAAGCACTTGAATTTTTACGCGATAGGTTACGCGCAGCTGGCGGTTCTCGTGCCGTATATCATGGCCGCGCCGAGATATTTTGCAAAAGAAATTCAAGTCGGCGGGCTCATGCAAATTTCGTCGGCGTTTGGGCGCGTGCAAGAGGCTTTGAGTTTCTTCGTCAATTCGTACGACACTCTCGCGACTTTGGCGGCGGTCATCAATCGTCTTTCGGGCTTTACCGAACACATGGACGAGGCAAAAAAAATTCAAAGCTCCGTCACGACCGCGACTGCTCCCGAATTAAAAATTTCCGCCCTCAACGTTTCACTTCCCAACGGCCGCGAACTTTTGAAAAAACTTTCGCTCGAACTGGAAAATTCAAAGTCGTTGCTCGTGACGGGTTCTTCGGGTTGCGGCAAATCGACGTTGCTCAGAACTTTGGCGGGAATTTGGGCGCACGCGTCGGGAGAAATTTCTTTGCCGGAAAAAGCGCGGGTGATGTTCCTGCCGCAAAAACCGTATCTGCCGCTCGGAACTTTGCGACGTGCGCTGATTTATCCCGCAACTGAAAAAAATTCGCCGCCCGACGACATGCTGAAAAAAATTTTACGGCTGGTCGATCTGCCCGCGTTGGTTGAAAAACTCGACGCGACCGAAGATTGGAACAGAATTTTATCGCTCGGCGAACAACAACGATTGGCTTTCGCGCGAGTGATTCTTTCCGCGCCCGACTACATTTTTTTGGACGAGGCAACTTCTGCTCTCGACGAGCCGCGCGAACTTGAGATGTATGAACTTTTGCGCGAGCAGCTGCCCAAAGTCACGGTCGTGAGCGTCGGTCATCGTTCAACGCTTTTCAAAATGCACGACGTGGAATTAAATTTGGACGGCGCAGGAAATTACAAATTGCGCGCGATTGCCTGAAAAATTTTAAATCGGTCGCTTGGAAGATTTTGCAATAAGCGGCCGATTTTTTGTTGCGCGAAAAAAATTTCGTGCAGAATATTTAAAGCGAAAATCCTTGCAAGAATTTATAATTTGCTCAACGTAAAAAAGATTTTGGGAGGGCGAAAAAATGAAACTCAGCATGAACGAGGCGACCGCGCTGAACTGCCAGGCGATGTCGATTGAACAGGACATTTTGCTCGCGGAAAAATTTGGCTACGACATGATCGAACCGCGCACGATGGACAGAATGCGCGATTATCTGGCCGAACACACGATCGAAGAGCTCGACGAATTTTTCAAGGCTCACAACATCGCTCCGTTGGCTTTCAACACGCTTTGCTTCTTCAACAACCGCAGCCCCGAAGGTTGGCAGGGAATTTTGGACGAACTCAAGCAGATGTGCGAATGGGGACAAAAAATCGGCTGCAAAACCGTCATCACCGTCCCGACCGTCGAGCTGAAAAAAGTTACGCGCTCCGAGATTCATAAATCCGCCATCGCCTGCTTGAAAGAAATGGGCAAGGTCGCCGGCGATTACGGCATGCGCGTTTCCGTCGAATTCATCGGCCACCCCGCCGCCTCGATTAACACTTTCGGCGAAGCTTACGAGATCATTCAAGCCGTCGACATGGACAACGTCGGAATAACTTTGGACTGCTTCCACTTCCACGGCATGGATTCGAAGATTGAAGACCTCGCAAAAGCTAACGGCAAGAAAATTTTCATCGTGCACCTCAACGATACGGAAGACTTCCCGATTGGCGCGCTGCTCGACGAAGACAGACTTTGGCCGGGCACGGGCTGCATCAACCTCGATGAAATTTTCCAAACGCTCAAGAAAATCGGTTGGGCTCAAGACGTCGTCTCGGTCGAACTTTTCCGCCCGGAATATTATCGCATGAACCCCAACGACGTTTACAGAATCGGCAAGGAACACGCCGAAGCCGTCATCAAAAAGAATTTTGGTTGAGAAAATTTTTTGGAGGTAAAAATTATGCTTAACGTAGGAGTCATCGGTTGCGGCGGCATGGGTCGCGATCACATCAAAAGAATCACTGAACGCGTTCAAGGTGCACAAGTCGTCGCTGTCGCCGATATGGTTGAAGCTCTCGCCAAAAAAGGTCAAGCTCTCGCGGGCGAAGGTTGCAAAATTTATTCTGACGGAAAAGATTTGATCAACGACGCAAACGTCCAGGCCGTGTTCATCGTCAGCCCCGGTTTCGCGCACAAAGAAAGCCTGCTCGAAGCTATCAAAGCAGGCAAAAGAATTTTCTGCGAAAAACCGCTGTGCACCACCGCTGAAGATTGCTTGGAAGTTATCGACGCCGAAATTAAATCCGGCAAACATTTAATCCAGCTCGGCTTCATGCGCCGCTACGACAAAGGCTATCGTCAAGTCAAAGCCGCGATTCAATCGGGCGAATACGGCGAACCTTTAATCGTCCACTGCACGCACAGAAATCCCGTCGTCCCCGACAGCTACACAACGCGCATGGCCGTCGACGACACCGCCATTCACGAGATTGACGTTATCCACTGGCTCGTTAACGACGATTTTGTCAGCGCACAAGTTCTCTTCCCGAAGAAGACGAAATACGCGGCCGATCATTTGGCTGACCCGCAGATTATGTTGCTCCGCACGAAGAGCGGAATTTGCGTCGACGATGAAGTTTTCGTTAACTGCAAATTCGGCTACGACATCAACTGCGAAGTTGTCTGCGAAGACGGCGCGATCAAAATGCCTCAACCGCTTTATCCGAGCTTCCGCAAAGGCGCGCAAGTTTCCACGACGATTGATACCGATTGCTTCGTCCGTTTCCACGACGCTTATGATGAAGAAGTTCAAGATTGGGTGAACGAGGCGGCCAAAGGTGTCGTGAGCGGCCCGAACGCTTGGGACGGATATTTGGCAACTTGCACGGCCGACGCTCTCGTTAAATCGCAGCAATCCGACGGCGCAATCGTTCCCATCGTCTTCAAAGATCGCCCCGACTTCTACAAGTAATTCCTCTCCAACGACCCTAATCCAACAAATGCTATAAAACGGCTCACTCAAGCGAGCCGTATTTTTTTAAGCGTCGGGCAGAATCAGATTGACGGAATTTTTTTGGAAGAAGTCGAGATATTTTTCCGGCGGGTTTTTGTCCGTGACGATGTGATCAATGTTGCTCAGGTCGCTGAAGGTCATCAGCGAGGCCACGTCGAATTTGGAGTTGTCGACGAGAAGATATTTCGCGCAAGATTTTTGGACGAGTTCGCGTTTGACTTCGCATTCGAGCGGGGAAGCGTTGGTCGCGCCGTGTTCAATCGAAACGCCCGTGCCGGCCAAAAAAATTTTCGAGAAGTTATAATTTTTTATGCAGCTCACGACGTCCGCGCCGACCAGAGCTTTTATCGGCGGCTGAAGATTCCCGCCCGTCGCGATGACGTTCAAGTTAATGTAGCGCGTCGCCAATTCGAGGACGTAAATGCTGGCGGTGACAATCGTCAAAAAATTTTTTTCGGCCAGGTGCGGGAGCATGTGCATGGTCGTGGTGCCCGAATCGATATAAATGACTTCGCCGTCCTCGACCGTCGCGGCGGCCAAATCGGCGATGATTTTTTTCTCGTTGATGTTGCGAATTTCACGGGCAGAAAAAGGCTCCAGCGACATGATGTCCGCTTCCTTGAGCACAATCCCGCCATAAACTTTTCGGATGATTCCGCCCTCTTCGAGCTCGGCGATATCGCGGCGGATTGTATTTTTCGACACACCAAAAATTTCACACAGCTCGTCGAGGGAAATTCTCTTGCGCTCTTTGAGCAGCTCGTGAATTTGATGGATTCGTTCTATTTTCAATCCAAAACCTCCTTAAAAAATTTTTTGCTTCTGCGGTCACGCCGCAAAGGCATTCTAAACCAAAATTCAATCGCTGACAAGATTTTTCAGAAAATTAACCGTCAACATCGGCCGCCGAGCCGCAAAAAAATTTCAAAAAAACAGATTGACATTGCGCTTGATAAGCTATAGAATTGAATCACGATATAACCAAGATTTAATCAAAAAGATTTTGCAAGGAGAGTGAATTTAATGGGCTACACATTCATGGTACCGGCGAAAATCATTTCCGGCGTTAACGTCATCGCGGAGTTGGGCGACCATATCGCGGGCAAAGGAACAAAGGCTCTCATCGTTACTGATCAATTCATGGTAAAATTCGGCAACGCCGCAAAAGTTGAGGACGCCCTCAAAAAAGTTAACATTCCGTACGTCATCTTCGACGGCGCAAACACCGAGCCGACCGACAAAATCGTCGAGGCGGGCTTGAAAGTTTACAAAGAAGAAAAATGCGACTTCATCATCGCGCTGGGCGGCGGATCTCCCATGGACACGGCAAAAGCTATCGGGTTCATGACGACGGCCGGCGACAGGAAGATCAATTCCTACATGCATGAAGTTATCGATATGCCCGTGCCGTATCTCGTGGCGATTCCGACGACCGCGGGCACCGGCTCCGAAGTCACCAAGAACACAATCATTTCCGACACAGAAAATAACGTTAAAATGCTCCTCGGCGGCCCGTCGATCATTCCGGCGTTGGCTGTCGTCGACCCGACCTTCACGATGACCGCGCCTCCCGGAGTCACGGCCGCAACAGGTATCGACGCACTTTGCCACGCGATTGAAGCTTACACGTCCAGAAAAGCTCAGCCGCTCACGGACACCTTCGCAATTTCCGCGATTCAAAAAATCCACAAGAACTTGCCCATTTGCTACAAAGACGGAAAGAATGAACAGGCTCGCCTGGCGATGTCGATTGCCGCGCTGGAAGCAGGTATCGCGTTCAACAATGCCTCCGTCACGATTGTCCACGGAATGAGCCGCCCGATCGGTGCGCTGTTCCACATTGCTCACGGCGTTTCAAATGCTGTGCTTCTGCCCGCCTGCCTCGAATTCGCGATTGAGGAAAACACCGCACGTTTCGCGCACATCGGACGCATCATGGGTGTCGCAGATGAAAACACGCCCGATCACGACGCGGCCGTTGCCATGGTCAAAGAAGTTGAACGTTTCTGCAAAGAAGTCGGCATTCCGCCCGTCATCGAGCTCCTCAAAAAAGGCAATCACACTCAAGAAGAATTTTTCTCTTATCTCGACAAAATGGCCTCCGACGCGCTCGAGAGCGGCAGCCCGCAAAATACAATGCGCATTCCCACCAAAGAGCAAATCATCGAAATTTATAAGAAGCTCTTTTGATCGGACTGCGTTTTTATGTTTGAAGGAATAAAAAAATTCGGCTTCGGGCTGATGAGACTGCCGCGGCTGGCGGACGGAACGATTGACGTTGAGCTCGTGAAAAATTTGGTCGACGAATTTTTGTCGGCGGGCTTCACGTATTTCGACACGGCCTGGGCTTATCCCGGCTCCGAAAAAGCAATCCGCCAAGCTTTGGTCGAACGTCACCCGCGCGAAAAATTTCAGCTGGCGACGAAACTTGCCGCGTGGCGTGCGAAAACTCAGGACGAAGCTTGGAAACAATTCGATGAGTCACTGGCTCGCACGGGCGCAAAATTTTTCGACTTCTACCTGCTGCACAACATGGGCGATTACCGCACGAAATTTTTCGACGACTTCAAAGTTTGGGATTTCGTCGCGGAGAAAAAATCTGCGGGCTTGATAAAAAATCTGGGCTTCTCATTCCATTCCACGCCCGAAGAGCTCGAAAAAATTTTGTCGGCGCACCCCGAAGTTGATTTCGTTCAGCTGCAAATAAATTGGGCGGACTGGGACGCGCCCGCGATTAAATCCCGCGCTTGCTATGAGGTCGCTCAACGTCACGGAAAAAAAATCGTCGTCATGGAACCCGTCAAAGGCGGAATGCTCGCCGCGCCTCCTCCGCAGATTGAAAAAATTTTTTGCGAAGCCGAGCCCGAATCGTCGCCAGCGTCTTGGGCAATCAGATTCGCCGCGAACTTGGATTCAGTGGCCGTCGTCTTGTCGGGCATGAATTCTTTGGAGCAAATGCGCGACAACCTCTCGACGATGAAAAATTTTTCCAAGCTCACATCGGCGCAAGAAAAAGTTATCGACGAAGCCCGCGCCGAACTCGCAAAAATTCCGCTGATACCTTGCACGGCCTGCGATTATTGCGCGACGGTTTGTCCGCAAAAACTTCCGATAAGCGGTTTCTTCGCGATGATGAATCATCTGACGCTTTTTGGGAACAAAACTTTTGCAAGTCGTCGGGAAGGTTGGCTGGCTCGTGCTCGCGACAAAAATCCCGCATCCAGTTGCCTGAAGTGCGGCGCGTGCGAAAAAGTTTGTCCGCAACACATTCCGATTAGAAAAAATCTCGTGAGATTCGTCCGCGAGTTTGAGAGGTGATTAAATGCCGCTCGTAAAAATGACAGAACTTTTCGCGGCGCGTGAAGATACTACGTTCGCGGTCGGTGCGTTCAACGTCTCGAACATGGAAATGGCGTGGGGCGCGATTCAGGCCGCCGAAGAACTCAACACGCCGCTGATTTTGCAAATCGCCGAAGGTCGCCTGAGATATTCGCCGCTTGACTTGCTCGGCCCGGTGATGCTCGCCGCCGCAAAACGTTGCAAAGTTCCTGCGGCCGTCCACCTCGACCACGGCGGCACGCTCGAAACGATTAAGCTTGCGTTGAGTCTCGGCTTTACGTCGGTGATGTTCGACGGCTCGAAATATCCGCTGGAAGAAAATATCCGTCGCACGCGCGAAGTCGTCGAAATGGCTCACGCTCAGGGCGCGGCTGTCGAAGCGGAAATCGGACGCGTCGGCGGCGCGGAAGGCGATTACAAATCCGTCGACGTGTTGGTGACCAGTGTCGACGAGGCAAAAAAATTCGCGGAGGAAACGGGCGTTGACGCGTTGGCTGTGGCAATTGGCACGGCGCACGGAAATTACACCGTCCAGCCGAAGCTGAGAATCGACCGCCTCAAAGAAATTTTCGACGCCGTGAAAACTCCGCTCGTCCTGCACGGCGGCACCGGCTTGACCGAGGACGACTTCAGGAACTGTATCGCCAACGGCATAAAGAAAATCAACATCGCCACGGCAAGTTACGACAACTCGGCGAGAAAAATCCGCGAGGTTTGCGCTGAAAAACCCGACGCAAAATTTTTCGACTTCAGCGACGCGATTGTCTGCGGCACCTGCGAAAATGTTAAACGCCACATGAAAATTTTTAATCCCGAAAGGAGATAATTTTAATGACAACTCTGCAAGAAGCAATCAAGGCTTTCCCGCAAATGGAAGTTTGGAACGACTCGTGCTCGTGCAAAGAACTGCAGTACGCTCTCGACCAGTGCGCGGCGTCCGGCGCGACGACCAACCCCGCAATCGTCTTCAACGTCCTCAAAAAAGAATTGCCCGATTGGGAAGAGACGATCAAAAAAATCATCGCCGACAACCCGACCTTCACCGAAGACGACGTTGCGTGGAAAACGATTGAGGCTCTCGGCTTGAAGGCCGCAAAATTGCTTGAGCCCATGCACGAAGAAAATCACGGCCAGCGCGGCAAAATTTCTTTCCAGGCGAACGCGAAATTCTATCAGAATCCCGAAAAGCTCGTCGAGCACGCCGTCCAACTTGCGTCCCTTGCGCCGAACATTCAAATCAAAGCTCCCGCCAGCAAAGCCGGAATCGAAGCTTTCGAGGAAATGACTTATCAGGGCGTCTCCATTAACGCGACGGTTTCTTTCACCGTTCCGCAGGCGTTGGCCGTTGCCGAAGCTGTCGAGCGCGGTTTGAAACGTCGTGAAGCGGAAGGCAAAGATACTTCTTGGATGCACCCGGTCTGCACGATTATGGGCGGCCGCACCGACGATTACCTCAAAGCTTATCTCAAAGGCAAAGATTATATCGTGCACCCCGAAGCTCTCGAATGGGCGGGCGTTGCCGTCTTCAAGAACGCGTACAAGATTTACAAGGAACGCGGCTATCGCACGAAGCTCCTCTTTGCGGCTTATCGTAACCTCCACCACTTTGAACAATTCATCGGCGGCGACGTCGTCCTCACGATTACTTCCGACTTCCAAAAGAAATACAACGGCACCAAAGTCGAAATCAAAAACAACATGGACACGCCCGTGCCGCAGCAGTGGCTCGACGAACTCATGACGATTGACGAATTCCGCCGCGCCTATGAACCCGACGGCATGAAGCCCGAAGAGTTCCAGCACTA
>CAMNFC010000063.1 GCA_946536925.1 uncultured Selenomonadales bacterium
GTTCAGTTTTCAAGGAGCCCCGTGAATCAAGCTTGCTCAATATACACCCGTTCTTTCTCTTTGTCAATACCTCCTCAAAAAATTTTTTCAAATTTTTTTTGCGGGCTGTGATATAATCGGCGAAAAAAATTTCGGGGAGAAAATTTATGCAGGAAAAAAATTCTTCGACGCCGATTTTGATTTGCATCGCGGCCGTCGCGCTGAATTTGTTCGGGGCGTTCGTCGCGGAAAGTTTCGGGCTGCCGCTGTATTTGGACACGGTCGGGACAATTTTTATCGCGATGATGAGCGGGTACGTGCCGGGAATCGTCGTGGGATTCGCCACACATTTTTTCGCGTCGTTCGCGGACGAAACGCAAATGTATTACTGCTCGGTGAGCATCTTCATCGCGATCTACACGACGTTTTTGGCGCGGCGCAACGTCTTCAAAAATTTTTTCAAGACGCTCACGGCAATTCCCGCGCTGGCTCTCGTCGCGACAATTTTAAGTGAAGTCATCGGCGAATTTTTATTTTGCACGGGCGTCGTCCAGGCTCTCGGCGGAATCCAAATGAATTTCCTGACGATTTTTTTTCAAGAGCTGGCCGACAAAAGTTTATCGATCGTGACGGCGTTCGTGCTGCTGAAAATTTTCCCGCAGCAGATGAAAAATCTTTTCCGCGAACTTGGACACAAGCAGGCACCTCTGACACGCGAAATGCACCACGAAGTTTATCGGCGCAAATGCCCGTTGACCTCGTTGCGGACGAAAATTCTTTTGATTCTGATGTTGAGCTCGCTTTTTATCGCCGCGTCGATCGCCTCGATAAGCTACAGAATTTTTGAGCAGGCAGCAACGGCCGTCCAAATTAAAATCGGCGACGGGCTCGCGACGATTGCCGCCGACCAAATTGATCTCGCCGACATCAAAGCTTCCGAAAAAAATTTGCTGAGCATAAAAAACAGCAACGTCGACGTGAAAAGTTTGCGCGTGGAAAAAATTTCGTCGGAGCAAAAAAATCTTGAGCCGAAAATTTCCGGCGACACCCTGACGATTTTCAAGCCCGTGTATGACGCGACCGGCCGAGCTCAATGCTGCGTCGTGATTGATCTGTCGCTCGATTTGATTTCCGATTACGGTCGAACGTTCACCGCAAAAGTCCTCGCGCTTTTTTCGGGCTGCTTCATTTTTGTCTTCGTCATCGGCCTGCGCTTCGTGGAAAACAACGTCATCCTGCCCGTCAACACGATGGATTATTGCGCGAGAAATTTTGCTTACGACAGCAACGAGCTCTGCGAAAAAAATTTGAATCAACTTCGACGGCTGGACATTCACACGGGCGACGAGATAGAAAATTTATATCACGCGCTGCTAAAGACGACGCAAAATGTTGTGGAAAGTTTCGAGAAGTTGCGGCGGGCGAAAAAGAAAGTCGCCGAGATGGACGAGCTGGCTCACACGGACTCTCTGACGGGTTTGCAAAACAAGACGGCTTACACGGAAAAAATTTCTGAGCTGGACGAAAAAATTTCTTCGGGCGACGCAAAATTTTGTATCGCGATGGTCGACGTGAACTTTTTGAAACGCGTCAACGACACCTACGGCCACGAGCGCGGCAACATTTATCTCCTGAACGCCGTCAAATTAATTTCGTCGGTCTTCGGCGCGGAAAACGTTTTCAGAATCGGCGGCGATGAATTCGTCGTGCTTTTGGAGGGCGAAAAAGTTTCTTTAAGCAAATATTTCGTGAAGCAATTCCAAGCCGAGATGGAACGAAAAAATTTCAACGCGGCGTCCGAGCCGTGGGAAAAAGTTTCGGCGGCGGTGGGTCTGGCAGATTTTCAATCGGGCAAAGACAAATCGGCCGACGAAGTTTTCAAACGCGCGGACGCTCAGATGTACGAAAATAAATTGGCCATGAAGGCAGCGAGGACGGATTGAGCTATGGAAAAAATTAATCGAGTGTTTTTAATCGTTTTGGACAGCGTCGGAATCGGCGGCGCGACGGACGCAAAAATTTTTGGCGACGACAACCCCGACACGTTGAAGACGATCGCCGCGTCAAAAAATTTTCACACGCCAAATCTTTTGCGGCTCGGACTGTTCAACATCGACGGAATAAATTTGGGTTCGCGTGAAAAAAATCCGCGCGGCTCGTTCGCCCGAATGATTGAGGCTTCGGCCGGCAAGGACACGACGATTGGCCATTGGGAAATCGCCGGGATAATTTCAAATCGTCCGTTGCCGACATATCCCGCAGGTTTTCCGCCGGAAGTTGTCGACGCGCTGGAAAAAAATTTCGGCAGAAAAATTTTGTGCAACCGCCCGTACTCCGGCACGCAAGTCATTCACGACTTCGGACGCGAGCACGAGGCCACGGGAAATTTAATCGTCTACACCTCGGCCGACAGCGTTTTGCAAATCGCCGCGCACGAAAAAATTGTTCCCGTCGACGAGCTTTATAATTTTTGTCGAAAGGCGCGGAAAATTTCTGACGTCGGAAGAATTATCGCGCGGCCGTTCGTCGGAACTTTTCCGAATTATGAGCGCACGCCCCGCCGCCACGATTTTTCTTTGGAGCCGCCCGAAGAAACGATCCTCGACGCGTTGAGCAAAAAAAATTTCGCCACAATCGGCGTCGGAAAAATTTTTGACATTTTCGCCGGCCGCGGGATAACTCGTTCGCTCGGCGTCAACGAAAACAATTCCGACGGCATGAAAAAAATTTTGCGGCTCGCGGAAGAAAATTTTCAAGGATTATGCTTTGTCAATCTCGTCGATTTCGATATGAAGTTCGGGCACAGGCGCGACGTCGAGGGTTATGCTCAAGCGATGACGATTTTTGATGCGGAGCTCGGAAAATTTTTGAGCAGGATGCGCGCCGACGATTTGCTGATGATAACCGCCGACCACGGCTGCGACCCCGCCGCGCAGGGAACCGATCACACCCGCGAAAACGTCCCGCTGATTCTTTGCGGCGAAAAAATTCTTTCGGGCGTCAACCTGGGCACGCGAAAAACTTTTGCGGATATCGCCGCGACGATTGCTGAAATTTTTTCCGTCGACTTCGACACGCGCGGGAAAAGTTTTCTCCCGATGATAAAAAAATAATTTCGGACACAAAAAAGCCCCGACGTTTTGCTGGGGCTGAAATTTTTTGAGCCGAAAAATTTTTTAGTACTTGAACATCTGCAAAGAATTCTGCAAATCTTGCGCGAGGCGGGCGAGTTCGTCTGCGGCGGAGGAAATTTCCTCGGCGGAGGCGGACTGTTCCTCTGCTGCGGCCGAAACGCTTTCCATTTCCTTGGAGACCTGGACGCCTTTGTCCAAAATCTTTTCGGAGCGGTCGCGAATCGTGTAAGTCATCTTCTCGACTTCTTTGAGTTCGCCGATCATATTCTTTGCTTCTATCTCGACGTTGTTGGACGCGGTGGAAATGGAGTCGAAGGTGGTGCGCAATCTTTCGACAGACTGGGTACCCGTGCGGACTGCGGCGTTGCCCTTTTGCATGGAGTCGACGGCGTCTGTCGTGTCGGATTGGATGTCGCCGATGAGCGCGGCGATCTTCTGCGACGCTTCCTGAGATTCTTCTGCGAGCTTACGGACTTCTTCGGAAACGACAGCAAAACCGCGGCCGTGTTCGCCGGCGCGAGCAGCCTCGATAGCGGCGTTGAGTGCCAGCAGGTTTGTTTGTTCGGCGATACCGCTGATGCTCTCGACGATCTGTCCGATTTCTTGCGAACGTTTGCCGAGCTTGTCGACTGTCAAAGCGGAATCATTAACAATCTTTTCGACGCTGATGATCTGGTTGACGGCGGTCTCGACAGCCTCTGTGCCGGCGGCGGCTTCTTGGTTTGCGGAAGCGACATGCGCGGCAACTTTGTCTGCGGTCTTGGTCAGGTGGTCGATTGATTCGAGCGCGCGATTGATGGCGTCCATCGCGTCGTTAACGTAGGTTTGCTGTTCGACGACTGCGCCCGCGGAGTTGGTGACGGACTGGGCGACTTGTTCGGAAGCCTGCGCGGCCTGGTGAGCGGAAGCGGTCAACTCTTCGGAAGAGGCGGCAAACTGGCTGGAGGAATCGCTGGTCTGGTGAATCAACTTGCTGATAGCCTGGCGCATTTCGCGGACGGCAAGAGCCATAGCACCGAATTCGTCACCGCGGTCGGCGTCAAGCAAATCTGTGCGGCGGAAGTCGCCGTCTTTGAGAAGATGAAGAGCCTGAACCATGTTGCTGAGCGGATTGGTGACGGCCTTGGTGATAGAAATGCTGATGAGAATCAAGATGACGAAGGTGCCGCCAAGCGCGATGAACAGGTTGCGCACGGAGCCGGCGATGCTTTCGTTGCTGGCTTTGATCGTGTCTTCGGAATCCTGATAAGCTTTTTGCTGGATGGCCAAGATCGCGTCGCCGCAAGAGACAGCGTAGGGCATAACTTCATTTTGATAGAATTCCAACGATTGATTTCTGTGAGCGGCAATGGCCGTGGTGTCACCCACGGGAGATTTCATCGTGAACATTTTGTCCGCGCCGGCTTTGAACTTGCTCCATTCGCGTTCGGCAGCGTCGACTTGTGCGCGAGCCTGGGCGTCGTCCTTGATGATGTCTTCATAAAGTTTCAGGGACTCTTCCAACTCTTTGACGCCGCCGTTGTATTTGTCAAGGCGCGACTGATAAAGAGATGCGTCGACCGTCAACGGAGCCAAGACCGCCTGAACTTGAGCGTAGCGCACCGCGTGACGGCAGCGACCGATTTCAAAGATGCCTTTCAAGTAAGTCTGGCTGATCTTGTCCAAATCCGATTGAGCTTCCATGATGGCGAAGTAGCCGACAAGCCCGATGACGATCATACCGATGAGCGCGATAATGTTCAATAGCAACAGCTTATACGCGACTCGCATGTTGTTCAACCACGACATAAAAATATTTCCCCCTTTAAAAATTAAAAATTAGTGATTGATACAAAAAACCCGGTGGTTAACTGACGCTTTCGCCTCCTCAAAGTCATTGATTGGTAAATCGGCATTAATGATAGCATAAAGCGCGGCATGAAGTCTAGGATTTTCAAAAAAAATTTGACGGTCGGAAAAAATCCCGCCGCCAAAAATTTTTTTCACGTCCAAAAATTTTTATTTCATCAGAGCGTCCCAGGCCTCGTTTGCGCGGTCGACGAAAATATCGCGAATCTTTTTGTTCTCGCCGAGACCTTGAAGTTTCGCCTCGACTTTGAAGCCCATTTTCTCCAAAATTTTTTTGTGGGAATCTTCCTCGTCGCCGGCCATATCGTTGTTGGCGTGGTCGCCGGCCACCATCATCAGCGGCATCAAAATTATTTTTTCGACCTTGTGCATTTTGAGTTTGCCCGCCCAATCGTCAAGACGCGGCCAGCCTTCCACGGTGTAAACGTGAACGTCGTTTCGTTTCATCGCGCGGAGTTTTTCCTGCATGACGGAATAGTAAGCGTTGGACGGGTCGGGCGTGCCGTGCGCCATAAGCAAAATCGCCGTGCCTTTTTTGTACGCGGGCAAGTGGAGCGAGCGCATGACTTGATCGACATCATCGCGCTGATCTTCCTGTCCTTGCCAATACATAAGCGGCGTGGCGAGCGTCATTTTTTTGAATTGAGTTTTGTACTCGTGGAAGAGCGCGACGTCATATTTGTATTCCATGCCGGGGATTACGTCGAGCGAGACGAGAGCGATCCGCGTGTAGCCTTCGCGTTTAAGTTGGTCGAGCGTTTGTTCGGGAGTAAGATAATCGCATTTGCCTTCGTTCTTCAGGATATTTTTCAAGACGATGTGGCTGGTGAAGGCCGTGACGACTTTTGCTTTGGGGTGCGCGGCTTGAATGGCTTTGACAGTCGCGTCGATTGATTTTTCCCGCTGATCTTTGAACGTCGTGCCGAAACTCAAAACGACAATGGCGTCCTTGTCCATGTAGCTTTGAAGATTCGGGTTTTCGTATTTGAGGACGCCGATTTGAGTTGCCATTTGCAAAGCTGCGGGCGGATTGACGACTTCCTCGTTGAGGGTGTAGGCAGCGTGGGCGGTCGAACCGATTAACAGGCTCGAACACGCCGCACTCACCGCCAAAAATTTTTTCCAAGACTTCATTGAGACTCCTCCTTAAAATTTTTTTTTGGATTGCTCATACATTTCTTGCCGAGGAGCTCGCGTCAATCTTAGCACACGCGGGGGAATTGTCAAATCTTTTTAAATGATATAAAATGCTACGGTTGTTAAAGGAGGCAGAAAGATGAAATTTTCTTGTTACAAGAGCGACCTGAACGAGGCTTTGCAATTCGTGATTCGCGCCGTCGCCGTCAAGCCCATGACGCCCATTCTCGCCGGAATTTATCTCAAGGCGGAAGGCTCAATGCTCGAACTGCAGGCGAACAATTTTTCAACCGGAATCATCACGCGCATTCCCGTCAACACGGAAGAACGCGGCGAAACCGTCGTGAGCGGCAAACGTTTCCAGGAATTCGTCCGCAACATGCCCGACGACACGATCACAATTTCCGACGAGGGCAACACTTTGATGATTGAATCGGGCGGGGCGAGCGTCGGACTTTTGACGATGGCCGCCGAAGATTTCCCGAAAGTCAAGACGCCCGAAACCGAAAACTCTTTCAAGATTCGCACGACCACTTTGAAAAGTTTGATCCGCAAAACTGTTTTCGCCGTGGCCAAGGAAGATTCGCGCCCGATTTTTACCGGCTGCTGCTTCGAGGTCAAAGGCAACAAAATTTCTCTCGTCGCGACGAACACGCACCGCTTGGCTCTGGCCAAAGAACTGCTCAACGAAGAATACGCCGATTGCAGCTTCGTCGTGCCGGCCGAAACTTTGCGCGGGCTGATGTACAGAATCGATCCCAACGACATAGAAAATTACGTCACGATAAATTATTCCGCGCGCTACCTGACGTTTACCTTCGACAATGTTTTCGTCACGTCTCGTTTGATTGAAGGAATCTTCCCGCCCTACGACAGAGTTATTCCCGCCGACAGCGCAACGCAAGTCATCGTCGATGCGGACGATTTCAAGCAGGCCGTCGAGTTCGTCGCGCTCATGAGCAAGGAGACCGAATACAACACCGTGAAATTTTTCTTCGCCGACGGAAGCATCGAAATTTCTTCGACCTCGCCCGAAATCGGCGACGCGACAAAAAATGTTGACGCAAAAATCGACGGCGCGGATCTGGAAATTTCTTTCAACGTAAATTATATCGTCGACGTGCTCAAAGTTTTGGAAAGCGACCGACTTTTAATCGAGCTAAACGACCGCTTCAGCCCCGCAAAATTTTCCGAGCCCGAAAATCCGCTCTACGTTTATGTCGCCACGCCCGTTCGCACCTGAATGTTCGCCGCCGAAATTTTCCTCAAAGATTGGCGCAACATTCCCGAAATAAATTTTCGCCCCGACCCGGCGATAAATATTTTCCTCGGACGAAACGCGCAGGGCAAAACAAATATCCTTGAGGCGATAAATTTTGCGACGCTGCTTAGAAGTCGCGCGGGCAAAGAATCCGAGCTGATTCGTTGGACTAAAAGCACCGCCCTCGTCCGAATAAATTTTTTCAAGGCCGGAGTCTCGCACACTTTGGCGATAGAAATTTCCGCCGAACGCCCGCGAAGAATTTTTTTGGACGCAAACCCCATTCGTCCGCGCGAACTCGTCGGCAAATTAAATTCGGTGCTCTTCTCGCCCGAAGATTTATTTTTGTTCAAAGGTTCGCCCGTCGCCCGCAGAAAATTTTTGGACGCGCAAATTTCCCAGGCCTCGCCAATTTATTTTTTCGACCTGCTCAAATACAATCGAATCGTCGAGCAGAGAAACGCCCTGCTGAAAAAAATTCGCGACGGCTCCGCAAAATCGAACGAGCTGGAACTTTGGGACGAGCAACTTTCTTTGACCGCCGAAAAAATTTTGCGCAAACGTCTGGCTTCCGTGCAAAAGCTCAATCTTTTGGCGGCCGCCGCGCAGGAAAAAATTTCGTCGCACGCAGAAAATTTGTCCGTCGTCTACGAGATGCGCGGGCTCGACGAGGAGGAAAATCTCGCGGAAAAATTTTTGGAACTTTTGCGGGCGAAAAGATTCGACGACATAAAAAACGGCGCGACGCTCAAAGGCCCTCATCGCGACGACTTAAAATTTTTCGTCAACGGTCGAGAGCTGAAAATTTTCGGCTCGCAAGGACAACTGCGCACGGTCGCGCTGGCACTCAAACTTTCCGAGCTGCAATTTTTAAAATCGGAGACGGGCGAATATCCGTTGCTTCTGCTCGACGACGTGATGAGCGAATTGGACGGCGCGCGCCGCGAAATGTTGCTGGAATTTTTGCGCCGAGAAAAAATTCAGACGCTGATAACCGCCACCGACCGAGCATATTTCCCGCCGCAAAGTTTCGGGAAATTTTTTTCTGTCGCGGAGGGGAGGCTGACGCAATGACTGAGCACGAAAAAATTTTCTGCGCGGAAGTGATAAAAAATTGGAGCCGGCTCGTCGACGAAAAAATTTCCTCGCACGTCACGCCCGTCAAAATTGAACACGGCACGCTTTTTGTTTGCGGGAAAAGTTCGGCCTTCAACGACCAGCTGAAATTTTTCGCGGAAGAAATTCTCGACGCGATCAACAAAAATTTTTCGCAAGACAAACCGCCCGTCAAGAAAATAAAAGTCGCCAAAAGTTTTCAGGCCGTCGAAAAAAATTTTCACGCGCCCGCCGAAGAACTCACGGCCGAAAAAATTATTTTGTCGGCGGAAGAAATTCGACGCTGTGAAGAACGCGCCAAAAATTTCCCCGACGAAAAACTCCGCTCGACGATTTTGGAAATGCTTCTGGCGCAAGAACGCGGAAAAAAATTTCGGCTCCTCAAAGGCTGGCACAAATGCAAAAAATGCGACGCGCTCTGTCCGCCCGAAGAAAATTTTTGCGAAGTTTGCAGGATAAAAGAACGCGAGGCCATGAAAAAATTTTTGTTCGCGATTCTGAACGAGAGGCCTTGGCTGAAAACTTGGGACGCACAAAAAATTTTGCTCAAACGGATGCCGCACATGCGCACGGAATGCACGCCCGACGCAATCGATTCGGCGCGCACGTCGCTGATTCAATCTTTGGCCGGCAGAATCCGTTTCGGCGACGAGACTTCCCCCGACGTAAAAAAATTGGTCATGCTGGAAAAAAGATTGCCGCCCGAAAAAATCACGCCCGTCATCATCAAACGAACGCTGGACGATTTGAAATTCAATCTGGCGGATCGTCCCGTGCAAAAAAAATAAATCCTCCGCTTCGGGGGATTTTTTTTATCGGTTGCTTTTGCGGCATTTTTAATTTCGGATTTGTGCGGCGGCGAACCGATTTTTTCCGCGCTGCTGGAACGTTCACAAAAAAAATCCCCGCCGAAGTGACGGGGAAAAATTTTTTTCGTTCATTGCTTCTTGAGATTGGAGCCGCTGATCTTGTAAACGTCGTCGTTCACGTGGAAAATTTCCGCATTAAATTCTCTCAAAGTCACGGAGCCGCCGTCGAAAGAAAACGTGACGGCTTCATCTTTGTACGACGCTTTGAATTTGATGTTGTCGAGAGTGAGCGTGTCATCGTCGCCGAAGCCGAAAATTATATCGTCGCCGTCGCCGTTGAAATACAAAAATTTTTCCGCGTTCGAGTAGCCGCCCCACAACGAATCATTGCCTTTGCCGCCCGCCAGCGTCGAATTGTAGCCCAGATTGGAAACTTCATCGTTGCCCGCGCCCAAATCGATTGAAACGTTCGAGCCGTAGTTGAAAACGTAATCATTGCCTTTGCCCGCGCTGATTGAAACGTTGTCGCCGCCGTTGCTAATGTTATCGTCGTCTTTCGTGCCTTTGATCTCAACGGAGCTGTCGTAATTGCGAATGACATTTATTTTTTTCACCTTGTCAATCGATTTGACGAGATTAATATTGTCCGACCAATAATTCAGCAGCGTCAAAGTTTTTTTGTTGCTCAAGTTTAGCGTGACGGTTCCGTCGTCCGCGCGCACGGAAGAATTCACTTTGAGGGAGCCCAAGACGATTGTATCCCACTCGTTGAAGCCCTCGATTGAATCGTTGCCCGCGGAGTAAACGTAAGCCGTGCCGATACCGCCCCAATCGTCGACGTAATCATTGCCTTTGTCGCCGATAATTGAAACGTTGTCGCCGCCGTTGCTAATGTTATCGTTGTCTTTCGTGCCTTTGATTTCAACGGAGCTGTCGTAATTGCGGATGACGTTTATTTTTTTCACCTTGTCAATCGATTTGACGAGATTAATAATGTCCGACCAATAATTCAGCAACGTCAAAGTTTTTTTGTTGCTCAAGTTCAGCGTGACGGTTCCGTCGTCCGCGCGCACGGAAGAATTCACTTTGAGGGAGCCCAAGACGATTGTATCCCACTCGTTGAAGCCCTCGATTGAATCGTTGCCCGCGGAGTAAACGTAAGCCGTGCCGATACCGCCCCAATCGTCGACGTAATCATTGCCTTTGCCGCCGATAATTGTCACAGTGTCGCCGCCGTTGCTAATGGAATCGTTGCCTGCGCCCGCGTCGATTGTAACGTTGTCGCTGGTGTTGGAAATGGTGTCGGCTTTGCCGGTTCCTTGGATCATTTCGTTTGCATAACTGTTTTCGATTTTTCTGCCTGTGATCTTGGAAGCTTTGATGTTAACTTTCCTCAAGCCGGCCGCGCCCGCGTCCAGGCTGTTTTCGTTTCCGACGTTGACGATGACATCGTTGTCCGCGCCGGAATTTATGCTGTTGCCGTCGCCCGAAGACGAAACGATATCTTTGCCTGCGCCCGAATGAATCACGGTGAAACTTCTGCCGGTGGCGATGTTGTCGTTGCCTTTGCCCGCGCGTATATTTTCGGTAGAATCGCTGCCGATAATTTCGACGTTGCCGGCCGCGTTGGAGGCGTCAACACGAG